>NZ_MDDT01000004.1:0-354247 GCF_001854815.1 Mesorhizobium sp. LCM 4576 | reverse complement strand
CGTGCCGATCGCGATGGAAGAGAAGCTGCGCTTCGCCATCCGTGAAGGCGGCCGCACCGTCGGTGCCGGCATCGTCGTCACCATCAAGGAATAATTGGACTGAAACGGATCTGTCGCGGGCGCGGGAGCTGCCCGCGCCGCGCCAGAACAAGGAATTGACGCATGAACGGACAGAATATCCGCATCCGCCTTAAGGCGTTTGACCACCGGGTGCTCGACGCCTCGACGCGCGAAATCGTGTCGACCGCCAAGCGCACCGGCGCCAACGTCCGCGGCCCCATTCCGCTGCCGACGCGGATCGAAAAATTCACGGTCAACCGGTCGCCCCACGTCGACAAGAAGAGCCGTGAGCAGTTCGAGATGCGCACGCACAAGCGGCTGCTCGACATTGTCGATCCGACCCCGCAGACGGTCGATGCTTTGATGAAGCTCGATCTGGCGGCCGGTGTCGACGTCGAGATCAAGCTCTAAGGGAATGAGAGCGCGGTAAGGGGCGCTGCCCCTGGCCCGGAACTCTAAAGGAATTGAACCGATGCGTTCAGGTGTGATTGCAAAGAAGGTGGGAATGACCCGCATCTACAACGATGCCGGGGAACACGTTCCCGTCACCGTTCTCCAGATGGAGAACTGCCAGGTCGTGGCCCAGCGCACGCAGGAGAAGAACGGCTACACCGCCGTCCAGCTCGGCGTTGGCCTTGCCAAGGTGAAGAACACGTCGAAGGCGATGCGCGGCCATTTCGCCGCCGCCGCCGTCGAGCCGAAGGCCAAGCTCGCCGAGTTTCGCGTCTCCGCCGACAACATGATCGACGTCGGCGCGGAGCTGACCGTCGAGCATTTCGTCGCCGGCCAGAAGGTCGACGTCACCGGCACCTCGACCGRCAAGGGTTTCCAGGGCGTCATCAWGCGGCACCACATGGGCGGTGGCCGCGCCACGCACGGTAACTCGGTTTCGCACCGTACGCACGGTTCGACCGGTCAGCGCCAGGACCCCGGCAAGGTGTTCAAGGGCAAGAAGATGGCCGGCCACATGGGCGACACCCGCGTGRCCACGCAGAATGTCGAGGTCGTGTCGACCGACGCCGACCGCGGCCTGATCCTGATCCGCGGCGCGGTTCCCGGCGTCAAGGGCGCCTGGATCCTGGTTCGCGATGCTGCCAAGGCGGCGCTGCCGGCCAATGCGCCGAAGCCTGCCGCGATCCGTGCCGCTGCCGCCAAGAACGAAGCCCCGGCCACTGAGGGAGCGGAATAATGGACCTCAAGATCACAACGCTCGGCGGCAAGGACGCCGGCAAGGTGAAACTCTCCGAGGAGATTTTCGGCCTTGACCCGCGCGAGGACATCCTGCAGCGCGTCGTGCGCTGGCAGCTCGCCAAGAAGCAGCAGGGCACGCACAAGGCCAAGGGCCGCGCCGAGATCGCGCGCACCGGCGCCAAGATGTACAAGCAGAAGGGTACGGGCCGCGCCCGTCACCACTCGGCTCGCGCTCCGCAGTTCCGCGGCGGCGGCAAGGCGCACGGCCCGGTCGTGCGCAGCCACGAGCACGAGCTGCCGAAGAAGGTGCGCGCGCTTGGCCTCAAGCATGCTCTCTCGGCCAAGGCCAAGAGCGCTTCGCTCATCATCGTCGACGAGCTGAAGCTGGCCGAAGCCAAGACCAAGGCGCTGGCGGCGAACCTCGAGACGCTGGGGCTGACCAACGCCCTGGTGATCGGCGGCGCCGAGCTTGACCAGAACTTCAAGCTGGCCGCGACCAACATTCCCAACATCGACGTGCTGCCCATCCAGGGCATCAACGTCTACGACATTCTGCGCCGCGGCACGCTGGTCCTTTCGAAGGCCGCCGTCGAGGCTCTCGAGGAGCGCTTTAAATGACCGACCTCCGTCACTACGACGTGATCGTCTCGCCGGCGATCACCGAAAAGTCGACCATGGCTTCCGAGCAGAACCAGGTCGTCTTCAACGTCGCCAAGAAGGCGTCGAAGCCGGAAATCAAGGCTGCCGTGGAAGCTCTCTTCGGCGTCAAGGTGACGGCTGTGAACACGCTCGTCCGCAAGGGCAAGATCAAGCGCTTCCGCGGCACGGTTGGCCGCCAGGGCGACGTCAAGAAGGCGGTAGTGACGCTGGCCGACGGCCAGTCGATCGACGTCGCGACGGGTCTCTGAGCAAGGCCGCGAGGACAGGACAATGGCACTTAAGAAATTCAACCCGGTAACGCCGAGCACCCGCCAGCTGGTCATCGTCGACCGTTCGGGCCTCTACAAGGGCAAGCCCGTCAAGGGCTTGACCGAAGGCCTGACCAAGTCGGGCGGCCGCAACAACTACGGCCGCATCACGGCCCGCTTCATCGGCGGCGGTCACAAGCGCTCGTACCGCATCATCGACTTCAAGCGTAAGAAGTACGATGTCGTCGGCACCGTGGAACGTATCGAATACGATCCGAACCGCACCGCCTTCATCGCGCTGATCAAGTATGACGACGGCGAGCTGTCCTACATCCTGGCCCCGCAGCGCCTTGCTGCCGGCGACAAGATCGTGGCCGGCGAAGCGGTCGACGTGAAGCCGGGCAACGCGATGCCGCTCGCCTCGATGCCGGTCGGYACGATCGTCCATAACATCGAGCTGAAGCCGGGCAAGGGCGGTCAGGTCGCCCGTTCGGCTGGCGGTTACGCCCAGCTCGTCGGCCGCGACCAGGGCATGGCGATCCTGCGCCTGAACTCGGGCGAGCAGCGCGTCGTGCACGGTTCCTGCATGGCCACCGTCGGCGCCGTTTCGAATCCCGATCACGGCAACATCAACGACGGCAAGGCCGGTCGCACCGTGTGGCGCGGCAAGCGCCCGCACAATCGCGGCGTGACCATGAACCCGGTCGACCATCCGCATGGCGGCGGCGAAGGCCGCACCTCGGGTGGCCGTCATCCGGTTTCGCCYTGGGGCAAGCCGACCAAGGGCAAGAAGACGCGGTCCAACAAGGCGACCGATAAGTTCATCGTGCGCTCGCGCCATCAGCGCAAGAGCTAAGAAGAGGTAACGCCAAGTGACTCGTTCGATTTGGAAAGGCCCCTTCATCGACGGCTACCTTCTCAAGAAGGTGGACAAGGTTCGTGAAGGCGGTCGCAATGAGGTGATCAAGATGTGGAGCCGTCGCTCCACCATCCTGCCGCAGTTCGTCGGCTTCACCTTCGGTGTCTATAACGGCCAGAAGCACGTCCCGGTCTCGGTGAACGAGGACATGGTCGGYCACAAGTTCGGTGAATTCGCTCCGACCCGGACCTATTACGGTCACGGCGCGGATAAGAAGGCGAAGAGGAAATAATCATGGGCAAGGCCAAAGCTCCGCGCAGGCTTGCTGACAACGAGGCCCGTGCCGTTCTGCGCACGATCCGTATCAGCCCGCAGAAGCTCAACCTGGTTGCCGCGCTGATCCGCGGCAAGAAGGTCGCGACCGCGCTTTCCGACCTCGAATTCTCGGCCAAGCGGATTTCCGGCACGGTCAAGAAGACGCTGGAATCGGYGATCGCCAACGCGGAAAACAACCACGACCTCGACGTCGACGCTCTCATCGTGGCGGAAGCCTATGTCGGCAAGTCGATCGTCATGAAGCGCTTCCACGCTCGTGGTCGCGGTCGCGCCAGCCGTATCGAAAAGCCGTTCTCGCACCTCACGATCGTCGTTCGTGAAGTCGAGGAAACAGGGGAGGCCGCATAATGGGCCAGAAAGTCAATCCGATCGGGCTGCGTCTCGGCATCAACCGCACCTGGGATTCGCGCTGGTTCGCGAACACCGGCGAGTACGGCCAGCTGCTGCATGAGGACCTCAAGATCCGCAAGTATCTCGAGAAGGAGCTCAAGCAGGCCGCGATCTCCAAGGTCGTGATCGAGCGTCCGCACAAGAAGTGCCGCGTCACCATCCACGCCGCGCGTCCGGGCCTCATCATCGGCAAGAAGGGCGCCGACATCGAGAAGCTTCGCAAGAAGCTGACCGAGATGACGAAGTCCGAAACGCACCTCAACATCGTTGAAGTGCGCAAGCCCGAGATCGACGCCACGCTGATCGCCCAGTCGATCGCCCAGCAGCTCGAGCGCCGCATCGCGTTCCGCCGCGCCATGAAGCGCGCCGTTCAGTCGGCCATGCGCCTCGGCGCCGAAGGCATCCGCATCAACTGCTCCGGCCGTCTCGGCGGCGCCGAAATCGCGCGCATGGAGTGGTACCGCGAGGGCCGCGTGCCGCTGCATACGCTGCGCGCCGATGTCGACTACGGCACGGCCGAGGCGAACACCGCCTACGGCATCTGCGGCGTCAAGGTGTGGGTGTTCAAGGGCGAGATCCTCGAGCACGACCCGATGGCTTCGGAGCGCCGTGCCACTGAGGGTGATGCCGCGCATGGCGGTGGCGCCGGTGGTGAGCGTGAACGCGGCCGTCGTCGCGAGAACGCCTGAGACATTTGAGAATTTGGAGTTAGAACGATGCTGCAGCCAAAGCGCACAAAGTTCCGCAAGCAGTTCAAGGRCCGTATCCACGGTACCGCCAAGGGCGGCACCAATCTGGATTTCGGCGGTTTCGGGCTGAAGGCGCTTGAGCCGAACCGCGTCACCGCGCGTGAGATCGAGGCGGCCCGCCGCGCGATCACCCGCGAGATGAAGCGTGYCGGCCGCGTCTGGATCCGGGTGTTCCCGGACCTGCCGGTCACCTCGAAACCGACCGAAGTCCGCATGGGTAAGGGCAAGGGCGCCGTCGACTACTGGGCGGCGCGCGTCAAGCCCGGCCGCATCATGTTCGAGATCGATGGCGTCAGCGAGGAGACCGCGCGTGAGGCGCTGCGTCTCGGCGCCGCCAAGCTCTCGGTCAAGACGCGCTTCGTGCAGCGCATCGCAGAATAAGGGACAGGCGATCATGAAAGCCGAAGACATCCGGACCAAGACCCAGGATCAGCTGACTGACGACCTGGCCGCCCTCAAGAAGGAGCAGTTCAACCTGCGCTTCCAGAAGGCCACCGGCCAGCTCGAGAAGACCGCGCGCGTGAAGCAGGTCCGCAAGGACATCGCGCGCATCAAGACCATCGCCGCGGAAAAAGCCGCGGCCAAGAAGGCTTAAGGACGAGAACCATGCCAAAGCGCATCCTGCAGGGCACCGTCGTCAGCGACAAGAACGAGAAGACGGTCGTGGTCAAGGTCGAGCGTCGCTTCACCCATCCGGTGATGAAGAAGACCGTGCGTATGACCAAGAAGTACAAGGCGCACGACGAGAACAACGCTCACAAGGTCGGCGACCAGGTGTTCATCCAGGAATCGAAGCCGATTTCGAAGGACAAGCGCTGGGTTGTCGTCTCTTCGGATCAGGCTTGATCCGGGCGAACGAACCGAATTTTGGACAGACCGGGGAGGGGTGAAAGCACCCGTCCCGTGAAAAAAGAAGAAGGCGGCCAGTCATGATTCAGATGCAAACAAACCTCGACGTCGCGGACAATTCCGGCGCTCGTCGTGTCATGTGCATCAAGGTGCTGGGCGGCTCGAAGCGGAAGTACGCCTCCGTCGGCGACATCATCGTGGTGTCGATCAAGGAAGCCATTCCGCGCGGCCGCGTTAAGAAGGGCGATGTGATGAAGGCGGTCGTGGTTCGCACGGCCAAGGACATCCGCCGTCCGGACGGCAGCGTGATCCGTTTCGACAAGAACGCGGCCGTTCTCGTCGACAATAAGAAAGAGCCGATCGGCACCCGTATCTTCGGACCGGTTCCGCGCGAGCTGCGCGCCAAGAACCACATGAAGATCATCTCGCTCGCGCCTGAAGTGCTGTAAGGAGCCGGACCAATGCAAAAGATCAGAAAAGGCGACAAGGTCGTCGTGCTTGCCGGCAAGGACAAGGGCCGTTCGGGCGAAGTCCTGTCGGTGCAGCCGAAGGAGGACACCGCGGTCGTCCGCGGCGTGAACCTCATTCGCCGTCACCAGAAGCAGACCCAGTCCCAAGAGGGCGGGATCATCACCAAGGAAGCGCCGATCCACCTGTCGAACATCGCGCTGGCCGACCCCAAGGACGGCAAGCCGACCCGCGTCGGCTTCACCATCCAGAAGGACGGCAAGAAGGTGCGCGTCGCCAAGCGTTCGGGAGAAGTCATCAATGGCTAAGGCTGAAACCAAGCAGGCGGCTGCCAAGAACGAGCCGCGCCTCAAGAAGGTCTATCAGGAGACCATCCGCAAGGCGCTGCAGGAGCAGTTCGGCTACGAGAACGACATGCAGGTTCCGCGCATCGACAAGATCGTGCTGAACATGGGTGTCGGCGAAGCAACCGCCRATTCCAAGAAGCCCTCGGTCGCGGCCGAGGATCTCGCGCTGATCGCCGGCCAGAAGGCCGTCGTCACCCGCTCGCGCAAGTCGATCGCGGGCTTCAAGGTGCGCGAGAACATGCCGATCGGCGCCAAGGTCACGCTGCGCAAGGAACGCATGTACGAGTTCCTCGACCGCCTCGTGAACATCGCGCTGCCGCGCGTTCGCGACTTCCGCGGACTGAACCCGAAGAGCTTTGACGGCCGTGGCAACTACGCCATGGGCATCAAGGAGCACATCGTGTTCCCGGAGATCAACTACGACAAGGTCGATCAGGTCTGGGGCATGGACGTCATCGTTTGTACGACGGCGAAGACGGATGACGAGGCGAGAGCGCTGCTCAAGGCCTTCAACTTCCCCTTCCGCCAGTAACGGCAGCGAAAAAGGAAAAATCTGAAATGGCAAAGACCAGCTCAGTCGAGAAGAACAACCGGCGCCGCAAGCTTGCCGGTCAGTACGCCGCCAAGCGCGCGGCGCTCAAGGCCATCATCATGGATCAGTCCAAGCCGATGGAAGAGCGTTTCCGCGCCCAGTTGAAGCTGTCGGCGCTGCCGCGCAACTCGGCCAAGATCCGCATCCGCAACCGCTGCGAGGTCACGGGCCGTCCGCGCGCCTTTTATCGCAAGCTCAAGCTTTCGCGTATCGCGCTTCGCGATCTGGGCAACACCGGCCAGATCCCTGGCCTGGTCAAGTCGAGCTGGTAAGGAGACACTGAGATGTCATTGAGCGATCCTCTCGGCGATATGCTGACCCGCATCCGCAACGCCTATGGCCGCAAGAAGTCGAGCGTTTCGACTCCGGCCTCGCGTCTGCGCACCCGCGTTCTCGACGTRCTGAAGTCGGAAGGCTATATCCGCGACTACAGCCAGACCGACTTCGAAAACGGCAAGTCGGAAATCGAGATCGAGCTGAAATATTTCGATGGCGCCCCGGTCGTGCGCGAAATCGAGCGCGTCTCGAAGCCCGGCCGCCGCGTCTATGTCTCGGCCAAGTCGATCCCGCAGGTCGCCAACGGCCTCGGCATCGCCATCCTTTCGACGCCGAAGGGCGTCATGGCCGACCATGAAGCGCGCGAGCAGAATGTCGGCGGCGAGATCCTCTGCCAGATCTTCTGATCGGCCAAGAGATTGATGAATGGGCTTCGGTTCTCGGGATCGCGCCCGGGAACTGGAACCTGAAACGAAAGAAGTGACGAGGACAACAAAATGTCTCGTATCGGAAAGAAACCCGTTTCGCTGCCGCAGGGCGTGTCCGCGACCGTCAACGGCCAGACCGTGACGGCGAAGGGCCCGAAGGGCGAGCTGAAGTTCGTGGTGAACGACGAAGTGCTGGTGAAGATGGAGAACAACGAGATTTCCGTCCAGCCGCGCGACCAGACCAAGACCGCCCGCTCCAAGTGGGGCATGTCGCGCACGCAGATCGTCAACATCCTGCAAGGCGTGAAGGACGGCTTCGAGAAGAAGCTCGAGATCACCGGCGTCGGCTATCGCGCCGCCATGCAGGGCAAGAACCTGCAGCTCGCGCTGGGCTTCAGCCACGACGTGGTCTATGAGACGCCGCAGGGCATCACCATTTCGGTGCCRAAGCCGACCGAAATCACGGTCTCGGGCATCGACAAGCAGCAGGTCGGCCAGGTCGCCGCCGAGATCCGCGAATATCGCGGTCCGGAGCCGTACAAGGGCAAGGGCGTGCGTTATGCCGACGAGCGCATCGTGCGCAAGGAAGGCAAGAAGAAGTAATAGGCACGGCCCCGAAAAGTTTCGGACTTTTCGGATAGGGCCAAGCCGCGGAAGTGTAACGCCGCGGGGAGCGGCCGCGGGAGGCTTGGCCTACCGCACAGGGTTGCCCCCGTTTTCTGAAGGCAGGGAATTGACAGTATGAGCACGAAAGAAGCCACTCAGCGCCGCGCGCAGCGCATCCGCCGCCAGATCAAGAAGGTCGCCGGCGCGCGCCCGCGTCTGTCGGTGCATCGCACCTCGAAGAACATCTACGTCCAGGTGATCGACGACGCCAAGGGTCATACCCTGGCCGCCGCCTCGACGCTCGAGAAGGACCTCAAGGGTTCGCTCAAGACCGGCGCCGATACAGCTGCCGCCGCTGCCGTCGGCAAGCTGATCGCCGAGCGCGCCACCAAGGCGGGCGTCAAGGAAGTCGTCTTCGACCRTGGCCCGTACATCTATCATGGCCGCGTCAAGGCGCTGGCCGAGGCTGCCCGCGAAGGCGGCTTGAGCTTCTGATTTTTCGCCGCTGACGACCCAAAGCGGCGTCGGCAAACAGCAACCCGTGCTTCCGGAAAAGAACAAGGACTAGGATATGGCACAGGAACGTAGGGAAGGCGGCCGCGGCCGCGAGCGTGAACGCGAAGAGCGTGACGACGGCATGGTGGACAAGCTCGTCCACATCAACCGCGTCGCCAAGGTGGTGAAGGGCGGCCGTCGTTTCGGCTTTGCCGCTCTCGTCGTCGTCGGCGACCAGAAGGGCCGCGTCGGCTTCGGCCACGGCAAGGCGCGTGAAGTGCCGGAAGCCATCCGCAAGGCGACCRAATCGGCCAAGCGCGACATGATCTTCGTGCCGCTGCGTTCGGGCCGTACGCTGCATCACGACGTCGAGGGCCGTTGGGGCGCCGGACGCGTTCTGCTGCGCGCCGCCAAGCAGGGTACCGGCATCATCGCCGGCGGTCCGATGCGCGCCGTCTTCGAGACGCTGGGCATGCATGACGTGGTCGCCAAGTCGATGGGGTCGTCGAACCCCTACAACATGGTTCGCGCCACCTTCGACGCGCTGAAGAGCCAGATGCATCCGAAGGATGTGGCTGCGGCGCGCGGCATCAAGTACTCGACCCTTCAGGCCCGCCGCGGCACCGCCGTTGCGGCTGAAGAATAGTCGACGCTGACCAGGGATTTCGACCATGGCCAAGAAAGCTACCAAGACCATCACCGTCGAGCAGATCGGCTCCCCGATCCGCCGGCCGAAGGAGCAGCGCGCGACGCTGGTCGGCCTCGGCCTGAACAAGATGCACAAGCGGCGCACGCTGGAAGACACCCCTTCCGTGCGCGGCATGATCGCCGCCGTCCAGCATCTCGTCCGCGTCGTGGACGAGGCGTGAACGGAAGCGCAGGAGAAGAATGATGAAACTCAACGATCTGCGTGACAAGGACGGCGCCACGCATTCCAGGAAGCGCCTCGGTCGCGGCATCGGCTCCGGCTCGGGCAAGACCGCCGGGCGCGGCGTCAAGGGTCAGAAGGCCCGTTCGGGCGTTGCCATCAACGGCTTCGAGGGCGGCCAGATGCCGCTCTACCGGCGCCTGCCGAAGCGCGGCTTCAACAACCTGTTCGGCAAGAGCTTCGCGGTCGTGTCGCTCGCCAAGATCCAGGCTGCGATCGACGCCAAGAAGCTCGACGCCAAGGCGGCCGTGACGGCTGAGGCCCTGGTTGCCGCCGGTGTCATCCGCCGCGCCAAGGACGGCGTGCGCGTGCTGTCCGACGGCGAGCTCAAGGCCAAGCTCTCCTTCGACGTGGCCGGCGCCTCCAAGGCCGCGATCGAGAAGATCGAGAAGGCCGGCGGTTCGGTGAAGCTGCCGGAAGCGGCCACCGCCGAGTAACGGCGATTTGAAGCGCGGCCGATCGGGATGATTTCGCATTTTCCGTCGAACCGCGCTTTGATCTGGTGAATTGGGCGGCCGCGTCAACGCGGCCGCTTGCATGTTTACGGTCCGGAGCTTATCTCGTGAGCTTCGGTGACACGCGCCGCCTGAGCTGCGGGCATCGAGCGTGACATAGAAATCAAAGAAGTAGAGCATGATCTCGTCCGGAAACCGCTCCACACTTTTCGGCATGCTCTAGCGGAGAATCAGGCATGGCTTCGGCTGCTGAACAACTAGCCTCCAATCTGAATTTCGCGGCCTTCGCCAAGGCCGAGGATCTCAAGAAGCGCATCTGGTTCACCATCGGCGCGCTGCTCGTCTACCGCCTCGGCACCTATATCCCGCTTCCCGGCATAAATCCCGACGCTTTCGCCCAAGCCTTCTCCTCGCAGAGCAAGGGCGTGCTCGGCATGTTCAACATGTTCGCCGGCGGCGCCGTGCAGCGCATGGCGATCTTCGCGCTGGGCATCATGCCTTACATCTCCGCCTCCATCATCATGCAGCTGATGACCTCGGTCATCCCGTCGCTGGAATCGCTGAAGAAGGAAGGCGAGCAGGGCCGCAAGATCATCAACCAGTACACGCGCTACGGCACCGTGCTTCTGGCGCTGATCCAGGCCTACGGCATTTCGGTCGGCCTCGAAGGCGGCAACGGCATCGTCAACGATCCCGGCATGTTCTTCCGCATCTCGACCGTCGTCACGCTGGTCGGCGGCACCATGTTCCTGATGTGGCTCGGCGAGCAGATCACGGCGCGCGGCATCGGTAACGGAATTTCGCTGATCATCTTCTCCGGCATCGTCGCCGGCTTGCCGCGGGCGATCTCCGGCACTCTGGAGCTCGGCCGCACCGGCGCGCTGTCGACCGGTCTCATCCTCGCGATCATCGTTCTGGCCATCGTCGTCATCGCGCTGATCGTCTTCTTCGAGCGCGCGCAGCGTCGGCTGCTCATCCAGTATCCGAAGCGCCAGGTCGGCAACCGCATGTTCCAGGGCGATACCTCGCATTTGCCRCTGAAGCTCAACACCTCGGGTGTCATCCCGCCGATCTTCGCGTCCTCGCTGCTGCTTCTGCCGGCGACCGTCGCGGGCTTCTCGCAGACGACCAACTTGCCGGCCTGGGCAAGCACGATCCTGGCCTCGCTCGGYCACGGCCAGCCGCTCTACATGATCTTCTATGCGGGCATGATCGTCTTCTTCGCCTTCTTCTACACGGCGATCGTCTTCAACCCGAAGGACACGGCCGACCAGCTCAAGAAGCATTCCGGCTTCATCCCGGGCTATCGTCCGGGCGAGCGCACCGCCGAATATATCGACTATGTTCTGACGCGTATCACCGTCGTCGGCGCCATCTACCTGGTGCTGGTCTGTCTGCTGCCGGAGTTCCTGATCTCGGCGACTGGCGTACCTTTCTATCTCGGTGGCACATCGCTTCTGATCGTGGTCAGTGTCACGCTCGACACGGTGGCGCAGATTCAGGGCCACCTGATCGCGCACCAGTATGAGGGCCTGATCAAGAAGTCGAAGTTGCGCGGGGGTAAGAGGAGCAGATGAKGCTGATATTGCTTGGGCCGCCAGGAGCGGGCAAGGGGACGCAAGCACAAAGACTGGTAGAAAAACACGGCATCCCCCAGCTCTCGACGGGTGACATGCTGCGTGCCGCCGTCCAGGCCGGAACCGAGGTCGGCAAGCGTGCGAAGGCGGTGATGGATGCCGGTGAGCTGGTCTCGGATGCAATCGTCAACGCCATCGTCGCCGAACGCATCGATCAGCCGGATTGCGCCAAGGGCTTCATCCTCGACGGCTACCCGCGCACGCTGGTGCAGGCCGACGCGGTCGAGGCGATGCTTGCCGAGCGCGGCATTGCGCTCGACACCGTCATCGAGCTTGTCGTCGACGACAAGGCGCTGGTTGGCCGAATCGTAAAACGCGCAGAGGATGCCAAGGCCGCCGGCCAGCCGGTGCGCAAGGACGACAACCCTGCGGTGTTCGAGGAACGCCTGCGCGAATACTACAAAAAGACGGCGCCGCTGACCGGCTACTACTACGCCAAAGGCAAGCTCAAGACCGTCGACGGCATGGCCAGCATCGATGCCGTGACCGCCGAGATCGGCAAAGTGCTCGCGGCCGCGGCGAAGTAGGTCGCGGCGACAATTAAAGATTGCGCTTGACTGGAGTGGGCCGTTGGGGTATGGCGGCCCGTCTTCCTATCAGGCATGGACTTTGCTTGCCCTTGCGGGCAAGGCATCCGCTTTGAACCAGGAAACTCCCGCAAGGGCCGGCCTCCACCGGACGCGGGGCAACTTCGACAGCGCCGGGBATGCCCGGCCCACATGGAGAAAGAGAAGAAAATGGCTCGTATAGCCGGCGTCAACATTCCGACCAACAAGCGCGTCGTCATCGCGCTTCAGTACATTCACGGCATCGGCAAGAAGTTTGCCCAGGAGATCGTCGACAAGGTCGGCATCCCGGCGGACCGCCGCGTCAACCAACTGACCGACGCGGAAGTGCTGCAGATCCGCGAGACGATCGACCGCGACTACCAGGTCGAAGGCGACCTGCGTCGCGAAGTCTCGATGAACATCAAGCGGCTCATGGACCTCGGCTGCTACCGCGGCCTGCGTCACCGCCGCTCGCTGCCGGTCCGCGGCCAGCGCACGCACACCAATGCGCGCACCCGCAAGGGCCCGGCCAAGGCAATCGCCGGCAAGAAGAAGTAATTGAGCGAATAGCGAGTAGTCATTAGCGAGTAGGGTTCTATTCGCTACTCACTACTCCCTGCTCGCTTCCCAAGGTGGAGCCGCTGGCATTACGGCGGTGTAGAGATCAACTGAAAGGACTACCATGGCCAAGGAAGCCGCTCGTGTTCGCCGTCGCGAACGCAAGAACATCTCGTCGGGCGTTGCCCACGTCAATTCGACCTTCAACAACACCATGATCACCATCACCGACGCGCAGGGCAATTCGATTGCCTGGTCGTCGGCCGGCGCCCAGGGCTTCAAGGGTTCGCGCAAATCGACCCCGTTCGCCGCCCAGATGGCCGCAGAGGACGTCGCCAAGAAGGCGCAGGAACACGGCATGCGCATGCTCGAGGTCGAGGTCTGCGGACCCGGCTCCGGTCGTGAATCGGCCCTTCGCGCGCTGCAGGCGGCCGGCTTCACCATCACCTCGATCCGTGACGTGACGCCGATCCCGCACAATGGCTGCCGTCCGCGCAAGAAGCGCCGCGTCTGATTTTTAAGCGCCGCGCGAACGCCACGGCGTTCCTCCGCGGTTTTCCGTGTCGCCCGCCACGATTGGATGGTGGCGGGGCAAAGGAAGGAAGACATTTATGATCCAGAAGAACTGGCAGGAACTGATCAAGCCGAACAAGATCGAGTTCTCGTCGAAGAAGAAGACGCTGACCACGCTGGTGGCCGAGCCGCTCGAACGCGGCTTTGGCCTGACGCTGGGCAACGCGCTGCGGCGCGTGCTTTTGTCTTCGCTGCGCGGCGCGGCTGTGACCGCCGTGCAGATCGACGGCGTGCTGCACGAGTTCTCGTCCATCGCCGGCGTGCGCGAGGACGTGACCGACATCGTGCTCAACATCAAGGAAATCGCCATCCGCATGGAAGGTGATGGTCCCAAGCGTATGGTCGTGCGCAAGCAAGGCCCGGGCGCAGTGCTCGCAGGCGACATCCAGACCGTGGGCGACGTCGAGATCCTCAACCCCGACCACGTCATCTGCACGCTGGACGAGGGMGCCGAGATCCGCATGGAATTCACCGTCGACACCGGCAAGGGCTATGTGCCCGCCGAGCGCAACCGCGCCGAAGACGCGCCGATCGGCCTGATCCCGGTCGACAGCCTCTACTCGCCGGTCAAGAAGGTCTCCTACAAGGTCGAGAACACCCGCGAGGGCCAGGTGCTCGACTATGACAAGCTCACCATGACCATTGAGACCAACGGCTCGATCTCGGGCGAGGACGCGGTCGCGTTCGCAGCCCGCATCCTGCAGGACCAGCTCGCGCTGTTCGTCAATTTCGACGAACCGCAGAAGGAAGTCGCCGCTGAAGCCGTCACCGAGCTCGCCTTTAACCCGGCGCTGCTCAAGAAGGTCGACGAGCTCGAGCTTTCGGTGCGTTCGGCCAACTGCCTGAAGAACGACAACATCGTCTATATCGGCGACCTGATCCAGAAGACCGAAGCCGAGATGCTGCGCACCCCGAACTTCGGCCGCAAGTCGCTGAACGAGATCAAGGAAGTGCTGGCGGCCATGGGCCTCCATCTCGGCATGGAAGTGCCGGACTGGCCGCCGGAAAACATCGAAGACCTCGCCAAGCGTTACGAAGACCAATATTGAGCATGAATTCCAAGGATCGGCGGCGAGAGCCGCTCGATCCGACGGTCATGCGGAAAACCATCAGAGGCCGTGGCCTCTTGAACAACTGAAGAAGGAAAAGAGCCATGCGCCACGGTTTCAAGGGCCGTCGCTTCGCCCGCAGCATCAGCCATCGCAAGTCGATGTTCGCCAACCTCGCCGTGTCTCTGATCGAGCACGAGCAGATCGTCACCACGCTGCCGAAGGCGAAGGACCTGCGTCCGATTGTCGAGAAGCTGGTGACGCTCGGCAAGCGCGGCGACCTGCACGCCCGTCGTCAGGTCATCGCCCAGATCGGCAACGAACCGGTCGTGAAGCGCCTGTTCGACACGATTGCGCCGCGTTATGCGCAGCGCAATGGCGGCTATCTGCGCATCATGAAGGCGGGCTTCCGCAAGGGCGACAACGCCGCCATGGCGGTCATCGAGTTCGTCGATCGCGACACGTCGGCCAAGGGCGCCGCCGACCGCGCCCGTCTCGAGGCTGAAGGCGCCAATGAGGAAGCCGCGGCCGCCTGAGGCCAAGCTTTTTCGTCAATGACTTCAAGGGGCCTACGGGCCCCTTTTTGCATTTGGAAGAGATTTGGGCAGAGCGAGCGGAATTTCACGTCTGGGCTCACGCTTTTGCGCGACAAGTGTCGCATTTGTGTGCATTAGCCTTTCATTCTGCACAATCGTCGGGACAATGGCGCCCGATCTGGAGGATTCGGAATGCACCTCAAACGACTGTTTCTTGTTGCCGCGCTGGCCRTTTTCGCCGCGRCACCGRCCGCAAGACAGGCTTTTGCCGAGAATGCCGCCAAGCCGGCCGATCCGGGCCTCTCCGATGTGCTGACCGATCTGCTGCATGGCGTCGAGGGCGAGAACGGCACGTCCGGGCCCGACAAACGCGTGCCGTTCGGCCGCGAGGAGGTGCAGCTCTCCTTCGCGCCGCTGGTCAAGCAAACGGCCCCGGCCGTCGTCAATGTTTATGCCTCGCAGACCGCCAAGGTGACCTCGCCCTTCGAGGGCGATCCCTTCTTCGAGGAGTTCTTCGGCCGCGCCCAGCCGCGCGCGCAGTCCTCGCTGGGCTCCGGCGTGCTGGTCGATCCGAGCGGCGTCATCGTTACCAACTTCCACGTCATCAAGGACGCCGACGAGGTGAAGGTGGCGACCGCGGACGGACGCGAATTCACCTCCAAGGTCATGCTCAAGGACGAGACGCTCGATCTCGCCGTGCTCAAAATCTCGGCCGACAAGCCGTTCCCGGTGATTGCCATCGGCGATTCCGACGCGCTCGAGGTCGGCGACCTGGTGCTCGCCATCGGCAACCCGTTCGGGGTCGGCCAGACCACCACCAGCGGCATCGTCTCGGCGCTCGCCCGCAGCCACATCGGCGTCTCGGATTCTGGCTATTTCATCCAGACCGATGCGGCCATCAATCCCGGCAATTCGGGCGGCGCGCTGATCAACATGGGCGGCCAATTGGTTGGCATCAACACGGCGATCTACAGCCGCAGCGGCGGCTCGATCGGCATCGGCTTCGCCATTCCCTCCAACATGGTGCGCGCCTTCGCCGACGCCGCCAAGGCCGGCCTCGACTTCTTCGAGCGTCCCTATATCGGCGCCGAGTTCGAAATGGTGACCCCGCAGATCGCCGAATCGCTCGGCATGGAGAAGCCGACCGGCGCGCTGGTGTCGTCGGTTGACGCGGCCGGGCCCGCCGRCAAGGCCGGCCTCAAGCCGGGCGACGTCATCCTGTCGCTCAACAACACGCCGGTCGAAGGCGTCGAGGCGCTCGACTACCGCATGGCGACGCTGTCGATCGGCACCAAGGCGACGTTCGCCGTGCTGAGCAAGGGGCAGCAGGCGACGCTGGAAATCCCGCTGGAGCGTGCGCCCGAAGGCGCCAAGCCCAGCGAGGTCACCCTGCGTGGCCGCAGTCCCTTTTCCGGCGCCAAGGTTGCGGAACTTTCGCCCAGGCTTGCCCAGCGGCTTGGCCTTCGCACCGACCTCAAGGGCGTCACCGTCATTGATATCAGCCGCGATTCGCCGGCCGCCGATTTCGGCTTCCAGCCTGGCGATATCGTGCGCGAGGTGAACGGCACCACCATCGACACCGCGGCGACGCTGGCGCAGGTTGCTCAGCAGGACACGCGCTGGTGGCGCTTTACCGTCGAACGCGGCGGGCAGATACTGCGGCAGGTGTTGCGTTATTGAGGCGGTCTGCCCATCTCTGAAGATCGCATCTCAACCAAAAGGCTTGCATGGCCGATCTGTTCAGTTCCGATGAGCCGGAAAAGGCGCCGCCCGGGCGGCCGCTGGCCGACCGGCTGCGCCCGAAAAATCTTGGTGAGGTTGTCGGCCAGGAGCATCTGACCGGCCCTGACGGCGCGCTGACCAGGCTGATCGATTCCGGCTCGCTCGGCTCGATGATCTTCTGGGGTCCGCCCGGTACCGGCAAGACGACGGTGGCGCGGCTGCTCGCCGGCGAGACCAACCTTGCCTTCGAGCAGATATCCGCCGTGTTTTCCGGCGTCGCGGATCTCAAGAAAGTGTTCGAGGCGGCGAAGCTCAGGCGCGCCAACGGCCGCCAGACGCTGCTCTTCGTCGACGAGATCCATCGCTTCAACCGCGCCCAGCAGGACGGGTTTTTGCCGGTGATGGAAGACGGCACCGTGGTGCTGGTCGGCGCCACCACGGAGAACCCGTCCTTCGAGCTGAACGCGGCGCTCCTGTCGCGAGCGCGCGTGCTGGTGTYCCGTTCGCTGGGCGAGGAAAGCATCGCCAAGCTTCTGGCGCGGGCGGAAGAAACCGAGGGCAGGGCGCTGCCGCTCGATGACGAGGCGCGCGCGATGCTGATCCGCATGGCCGACGGCGACGGCCGCGCCTCGCTGACGCTGGCCGAGGAAGTCTGGCGCGCCGCCAAGAAAGGCGAGGTGTTTGGCCCGGAGGGTCTGCAGCGCGTCATCCAGCGCCGCGCGCCGATCTACGACAAGGGCCAGGATGGCCACTACAACCTGATCTCGGCGCTGCACAAATCGGTGCGCGGCTCCGATCCGGATGCCGCCCTTTATTACCTCGCCCGCATGTTCGATGCCGGCGAGGATCCGCTTTATCTCGGCCGCCGGCTCGTGCGCATGGCGGTGGAGGATATCGGGCTCGCCGATCCGCAGGCGCTTGTCGTCGCCAACGCGGCCAAGGATGCCTATGACTATCTTGGCTCGCCCGAGGGCGAGCTTGCCTTCGCTCAGGCCGCCGTTTATCTCGCCACCGCGCCGAAATCGAACGCCGTCTACACAGCCTTCAAGGCCGCGACCGCGGCGGCCAAGGAGTTCGGCTCGCTGCTGCCGCCGAAACACATTCTCAACGCGCCGACCAAGCTGATGAAGCAGGAGGATTACGGCGCCGGCTATCGCTACGACCATGACGAGCCGGACGCGTTTTCCGGCCAGGACTATTTTCCGGAGAAGATGGGCCGGCACACCTTCTACGATCCGCCGGAACGCGGGTTCGAGCRCGATATCCGCAAGCGGCTGGAGTACTGGGCGAAGCTGCGCAGCGAGCGGAACAGCTGAGTCGCGCGGCCCGACGGGACATGGCGCTGAAGTGGAGTAGACCGCTCCAAATATTTGCACCGGCAGACCGCTTGGACCCGTGCGTCGGCATTGTGCCGGGAAACAAAAAATCCTATCAAGACGCACGGCTGGCGGGGGTCGCCGTGATTTTGTCCCATGGAACAGGATCGCGCTCCCGCGCGAATGACAATGAAAAAGCAAACCGTCAAGTCGCTCCGCAAGGCCGCCATCGCGGTCGTGGTTCTTGCGCTCGCCTTCTACTTTATCCCGATCATCACGGCGATCTGGGTCGTCTGCGGCCTGATCGACGTCATGCGCAACGACCGGAAGAACCGGAACCTGTTCGAGCGCTACTTCCTCGGCAACGGCCTGTTCACCTGGCTGCTGTCGCCGTTCAACCTGATCGTCGACCTACTCTGCTACCGCAACCCCGGTGTCTGGAAGCCCGAGCAGTTCCCTGAGGACTATCAGCGCGAGATCAACGAGGTCCTGGGCGTCTTCAAAGCCCGCAAGGACGAGATCATCGCCGACATCGACGCTAATTTCGGCGCCGGCCGGCGCGGTATGTATGTCTACCAGTGGTACGGCAAGCACAAGATCGACAACGTTCCCGAATTCAATAAGGATTACAAATACATCAAGACGATCGCGGTATCCGTTTTCAGCAAGCGTGAATCCACGTCCTGGCATTTCGGTCCGCTGCGGCTCAGCCTGCGCATCCTCTACAATCTGATCCCGGTGCAGGCGGAGATCTTCGTCCAGTGCGGCAGCAAGAAGAACTATTGGTACGACAATCCTTTGTTCATCTTCGACGACACGCTGTTCCACCGCTCGGTCAACGAATATGACGGTCRGCGCTACTGCGTCTTCGTCGACATCATCCGGCCATCCCCGTTCCCGAGGCTGATCGCGGGCCTTCTCGCCATCGTCTCGGTCAGCGTGGAGCGCATCAATTCCGTCTTCTACAAGAACTGGAAGATGATCGGCTCGTCCAAGCCGAAGGCCGCCGCCAATTGATCCCTGCAAGCTCCGGGGTTCGGCCCCTAGTGGCCGGGTCCCGTTTAAACCAACGTCCTATGGCGCCGATACACTGCGACCTTTAGAACTCCGGAGCAGTTCCAGGCGATGCGTAGCGATTTCCGCGTGGAATTGCTTGGAATCAAATGTCTGCGCGGTCGGCAATTGTATCAAAGGCCGAACCGCTTTGGATTGTCGGCTATGTTCCTGCGAGCATGGCGACGGAGCGGAAGGAGGTTCCGCTCACCGGGAGGATAGGGTTGATCGGACGGCAAACCGCCGTGCATGCGGATCTGGTCCAGGCTTCGATCGCGAAAAGCGACGCGGCCCATTCGGCGTTGGTGGCCTCATGGCGGCGCTCGCTGCAACTGCACCATCTCGATCCGGCCGAGCGCAAGGCGCCCAGGCGGCTGACCGAAGGCGAATTGAGAGGGGCCCGCCAGCGCATGGAGCGGATGATCCGCGCCGCCGAGGCAAGCCTCAACCGGCTCTACCAGGCGGTCGGCGGAGTTGGTTGCTGCGTGATGCTGGCCGACCGCGACGGCATCCCCGTCGAGCGCCGGGGCGCGGTCGCCGACGACGAAACCTTCGACGAATGGGGCCTGTGGACCGGCACGGTCTGGAGTGAGGACAGCGAAGGCACCAACGGCATCGGCACCTGCCTTGCCGAGCAGCGGGCGCTGACCATCCATCGCGACCAGCATTTCTTTTCGCGCAACACGCTGCTGAGCTRCACCACGGCGCCGGTCTATGACCATGAAGGCAATCTGGCGGCCGCGCTCGACGTATCGTCCTGCCGTTCGGACCTGACGGAGGGATTCGTCCAGCTCATCTCCGTCGCGGTTGGCGATGCCGCKCGCCGCATCGAGGCGGAGAATTTCCGAATGGTGTATTCCAACGCCCGCATCCTTTTGGCGCCGGTCGCCGAGCGCGGGGCCGGCGCGCTGATCGCGGTCG
Source organism: Mesorhizobium sp. LCM 4576 (assembly GCF_001854815.1). Classification (NCBI taxonomy): domain Bacteria; kingdom Pseudomonadati; phylum Pseudomonadota; class Alphaproteobacteria; order Hyphomicrobiales; family Phyllobacteriaceae; genus Mesorhizobium; species Mesorhizobium sp. LCM 4576. The sequence continues at coordinate 334,397 of NZ_MDDT01000004.1, read as the reverse complement.
ACCAGGATGACCTGGTGATCGGCGCGACCCGGTCGGCGCGGCTTGCACTGGGAATAACAGGCGAAGCCCTGGCCCGGGGTTTGCTGGCTGCCGACGTTCTCGGCGACCAGGCAAAGGCGAAGGAAGACCTCGACGACGCCGAGCGCGGCGCGTTGCAGCGGGCGATGGCGCGAGCCGGCGGCAATGTCTCGGCGGCAGCCMAAAATCTCGGCATTTCGCGCGCGACGCTGCATCGCAAGCTCGCCCGTTTCGAAATCCGCCGCCCGCATTGATTTCCTGATCTGACCTGTCGCAGTTCTGCGACACTCGGCGGCCGCGATCGCCGGGCCCCCGGCTGACAAGGCGGCAACCATCCGCAAAATCCTCCGCCAACGCGCCGCATCCCGCGGCGCGCCTTTACGGGAGGAAGACATGAACAAGGTGGAATTCTCGCGCGCAGCCAAGGTTCCGTTCGCCAAGCGTTACGACAACTTCATCGGCGGCAAGTGGGCAGCRCCGCATTCCGGCAAATATTTCGAGAACATCTCGCCGGTCACCGGACGGCCCCTGTGCGAGATCGCCCGCTCGGATGCGGCCGACATCGAGGCAGCGCTCGATGCCGCACACAAAGCCAAGGACGCCTGGGGCAGAACCAGCCCCGCGGAACGCGCTCTGATCCTCCATCGCATCGCCGACCGCATGGAAGACAATCTCGACCTTTTGGCGCTCGCCGAGACCTGGGACAACGGCAAGCCGATCCGCGAGACGACGGCCGCCGACCTTCCCCTGGCCGTCGACCATTTCCGCTATTTCRCCGGCGTGCTGCGCAGCCAGGAAGGCTCGATCTCCGAGATCGATCACGACACCGTCGCCTACCACTTCCACGAACCGCTCGGCGTCGTCGGCCAGATCATCCCGTGGAATTTCCCACTGCTGATGRCGGTGTGGAAGTTGGCGCCGGCGCTTGCCGCCGGCAATTGCGTGGTGCTCAAGCCCGCCGAGCAGACACCCGCCTCTATTATGCTGTGGGCCGACCTCATCGGCGACCTTCTGCCCGAAGGCGTGCTCAACATCGTCAACGGTTTCGGCCTCGAGGCCGGCAAGCCGCTGGCATCGTCGAACCGCATCGCCAAGATAGCCTTCACCGGCGAGACCACGACCGGCCGCCTGATCTCGCAATATGCCAGCCAGAACCTCATCCCGGTGACGCTCGAGCTCGGCGGCAAGTCGCCCAACATCTTCTTCCAGGATGTGACGGCCGAAGACGACGACTTCTTCGACAAGGCGATCGAGGGCTTCGTCATGTTCGCGCTCAACCAGGGCGAGGTCTGCACGTGTCCCAGCCGTGCGCTGGTGCATGAGAAGATCTATGACAAATTCATGGAGCGCGCGCTGAAGCGCGTCGAGGCGATCGTCCAGGGCGACCCGCTTGATCCGGCCACCATGATCGGCGCCCAGGCATCGAGCGAGCAGTTGGAGAAGATCCTGTCCTACTTCGACATCGGCCGCCAGGAAGGCGCCGAGGTGCTGACCGGCGGTGAGCAGAACCATCTGCCGGGCGACCTAGCCGGCGGCTATTACGTCAAGCCGACCGTGTTCAAGGGCAACAACAAGATGCGCATCTTCCAGGAGGAGATCTTTGGCCCTGTCGTGTCCGTGACGACCTTCAAGGAGGATGACGAGGCGCTGTCGATCGCCAACGACACGCTCTATGKCCTCGGCGCCGGCATCTGGAGCCGCGACGCCAATCGCTGCTACCGCTTCGGCCGCGCCATCCAGGCCGGACGCGTGTGGACGAACTGCTACCACGCCTATCCGGCGCATGCCGCCTTCGGCGGCTACAAGCAGTCCGGCATCGGCCGCGAGACRCACAAGATGATGCTCGACCACTATCAGCAGACCAAGAACATGCTGGTCAGCTACAGCCCCAAGAAGCTCGGCTTCTTCTGATCCTCCCAGGGCGAAGAGGAGGGCGCGGTTCATCCGCGTCCTCCCGTCAGTTGGAGGAGGTTTTGATGGATAGTGCTTCATTGGGCAAAGTGACGGCCACGCCGGCGGCCGAGGCGCTGCTTGCCGAGATCATCGCCGATCACGGCCCGGTTCTGTTCCACCAGTCCGGCGGCTGCTGCGACGGCTCGTCGCCGATGTGCTATCCGCGCGGCGAGTTCATGATCGGCGACAATGACGTGAAGCTCGGCGAGATCGGCGATACGCCGGTCTATATCAGCGCCTCGCAATATGAGGCCTGGAAGCACACCGACCTTATCATCGACGTGGTGAAGGRCAGGGGCGGCATGTTCTCGCTCGACAATGGCCGCGAGAGGCGATTCCTGACGCGCTCGACGGTTTGCGTGCTATCGCCGCCGTCTTCCGGCAACTGAGCGACCAGGCTGGACGGCATACAGCGCGACGATTGGGGTAATCGTCCGGCTTTGTTGGGTCTTTGGCTCGCAACATCCTCGCCTTAGTGCTATGGCGCCGCTTTCAAACGGAAAAGCGTATCCATGGCAGGTGTCGAACAGATCACGGTTGAGGCCGGCGAGGCGGGCATGAGGCTCGACCGCTGGTTCAAGGTCCATTATCCGGGCCTCGGCTTCGGCCACCTGCAAAAGCTCTTGCGCTCGGGCCAGATCCGCGTCGACGGCGGCCGGGTCAAGGCCGACACCCGCGTCGAGCCCGGCCAATCCGTACGTGTCCCGCCGCTCGACGTCGACAAGAAGGGCGACGTTCCGCTCACTGGTCACTCGATCCGCAACCAGGGCGATGCCGAAGTGCTCGCCAAGATGCTCTTGCACGAGGACCCGAAAGTCTTCGTCTTCAACAAGCCGGCGGGGCTGGCTGTGCAGGGCGGCTCCGGCGTCACTCGCAATGTCGACGACATGCTGGAGGCCTGGCGCAACCAGAAGGGCGAGAAGCCGCGCCTCGTCCATCGCCTCGACCGCGACACGTCCGGCGTGCTGGTCGTCGCTCGCACCCGTCTTGCCGCGATGAAGCTGTCGGAAGCGTTCCGGGCGCGCGAAACCAAGAAGACCTACTGGGCGCTGGTCAAGGGCGTGCCGGCAAAGCGAGAGGACAAGATCTCGACCTGGCTGGTCAAGGAGGCGACGCCGGATGGCGACCGCGTGCGCATCGCCAAGCATGGCGAGAAGGGCGCCGATCACGCCGTCTCCTATTACCGCGTCGTCGAGCAGGCGGCACAGTCGCTGTCATGGCTGGAAATGGAGCCTTACACCGGCCGCACCCATCAGCTTCGCGTCCACGCCGCCCATATCGGCTGCCCGATCATCGGCGATCCCAAATATTTCGAGGCCGACACCAACTGGGAATTTCCGGGCGGCATCCAGAACCGTCTGCATCTCCATGCCCGCCGGATTGTCATACCGCATCCCGACCAGGGCGTGATCGACGTGACCGCGCCAATGYCGCCGCATATGCGCCAGAGCTGGAACCTTCTCGGCTTTGACKAACAGAGCGCGGAGGACTGAGATTTGACTGCTGCGCCCGTACTGGATCGCCGCGACGCGGTCGACATGGCGGCGGCGGCCATCATGGTCGGGCTGACCTTCTCCTGGGGGCTGAACTACGTCGCCGCCAAGGTCTCCTATGCAGGTTACGACCCTGTGTTCGTCTCGGTCGCCCGTTCGCTTRTCGGGGGAGCCTGCGTGTTCGCCTGGTGCCAGCTGCGCGGCATCAGGCTGTTCGAGGCGGACGGGACGCTGGCCGCCGGCATCGTCGTCGGCGTGCTCTTCGGCGTCGAGTTCCTCTGCCTCTATATCGGGCTCGAATACACCACCGTTGCCCGTAACACGCTCCTGGTCAACACCATGCCGTTCTGGGTGCTGATCGGCGGACATTTTCTGCTTGGCGAGCGCATCAACGCGCGCAAGCTCGGTGGGCTTGTTCTCGCCTTTTGCGGCCTGGCGGCGGTTTTCTCCGACGGCATCGTTGCCGGCGGCGACGCAACGCTGACCGGCGATCTGCTCAGTCTTGGCTCGGGCATTCTCTGGGCGGCCACCAGCATTGTCATCAAGCGATCGAAGCTGGTCGAGACGCGCGCGGAGAAACTGCTGCTCTATCAGTTGGCCGGCGCCGCTATTGTGGGTGCCCTGGTGATGCCTTTCGCCGGCCCGCCGATCCGCGCGGTAGCCGCTTTGCCGACACTGGCGTTGCTGTTCCAGTCTTTCTATATCGTCGCCTTCACCTATGTGTTGTGGTTCTGGCTGCTCACGCGCTATCCGGCGGCAAGCCTGTCGAGTTTCGCCTTCTTGTCGCCTGTGTTCGGCGTCCTGTGCGGCGCGGTGTTGTTGGGCGAGCCGCCGACCGTCAGGATAATCCTGGCGCTCGGCCTGATCGCCGCCGGACTGATCATCGTCAACCGGCCCGCGCGAAGGCAGCCAACAGTTTAGGGAGTTCGGCATGCGCGATATCCTCGAAGACCTCGAAGCCGGAAAACTGCTCTCCGATCCCGACCCGGTGCGGCGCGCCCAGATCCAGATGAAGACGCCGCTGCCGAAGCGTTTCTACAAGGCTGTTTCGGTGGCTCCCGTCGAGAACGGTTTTGCCATCCATCTGGACGGCAGGCCGGTGCGCACGCCAGGCAAGGCCGTGATGGTGCTGCCGACTGAAAAGGCTGCGTCACYTGTGGCCGATGAATTCGGCGCGCAGAGCGAGGTCATAGATCCCGTGACGATGCCCGTCATGCGGCTCGTCAACACCGCCATCGACGGCGTCGCCTCCGATCCGCAGGCGGTGCTGGAAGACGTGCTGCGCTTCGCCTCGTCCGATCTACTTTGCTATCGCGCCGACGGCCCGCAGGRACTGGTCGATCGCCAGAACAAGCTCTGGGATCCGGTGCTCGACTGGGCACGCGGCAGCCTCAGGGCGCGCTTCAACCTTGCCGAAGGCGTCATCCATGTCGAGCAGCCGCGCGAAGCGATCGCCGTGCTCGGCGCACATCTTGGCCAGCRTGCGGAGCCGATGCGGCTGGCCGCCATCCATGTCATGACGTCGCTGACCGGATCGGCGCTGCTGGCCTTGGCCGTCGATTTCGGCGAGATCGACGCCGAGGAAGCTTGGGCCGCGGCCCACGTCGACGAGGATTGGCAGATCGAGCATTGGGGCCAGGATGCCGAGGCGGTGGCGCGTCGCTCCGCCCGCAAGCGCGACATGCTGGCGGCGGTCAGCCTGCTCGAGGCGCTGCAGGGCTAAAGCATTTCAAGCACTGCTCCGCTTTCGCAGCGCACCTAATACCAAAGTCATAATCCCATCGTCGCGGTGCCTTTCGAGCGCCCTTTCTGTCATTTTTTCCTTCGTTGGCTGCGTTTTTCGAGTCCGCGCATCGCAGATGCGCGGATGGTGGCGCGCAGCCGCGGAGGACAGACGGGATCTCACGGGAGGATTTATCAATGGCAATGGCATCGACCGCCGGCAGAACCAGCCGCGRCATGACGCGGGAGGAGAAGAAGGTCATCTTCGCCTCATCRCTCGGCACCGTTTTTGAATGGTACGATTTCTACCTCTACGGCTCGTTGGCCGCCTTCATCGGCTCGACCTTCTTCAGTCCGGCTATCCCGGAGGCGACGCGCAACATCTTCGCACTGCTGGCTTTTGCCGCAGGCTTCCTCGTGCGTCCGTTCGGCGCGCTGGTGTTCGGCCGCATCGGCGATCTCGTCGGCCGCAAATACACCTTCCTCGTCACCATGACGATCATGGGCCTGTCCACCTTCCTGGTCGGCCTGCTGCCCGGCTACGCCAGTTGGGGCATTGCGGCGCCGGTGATCCTGATTGGACTGCGCATGCTGCAGGGCCTTGCGCTCGGCGGCGAATATGGCGGTGCCGCGACCTATGTCGCCGAGCACGCGCCGGACGACCGCCGCGGCTACTACACGTCCTGGATCCAGACCACGGCGACGCTCGGGCTGTTCCTGTCGCTGATCGTCATCCTGATCGTGCAGGGGTCGCTCAGCAAGGAAACCTACGCCGCTTGGGGTTGGCRCATTCCCTTCATCGTCTCGTTCTTCCTRCTCGCCATCTCGATCTGGATCCGGCTGTCGCTCTCGGAGTCGCCGACGTTCCAGCGCATGAAGGAAGAGGGCAAGGGCTCCAAGGCGCCGCTCTCGGAAGCCTTCGGCCAGTGGAAGAACGCCAAGATCGCGCTGCTGGCGCTGCTCGGCCTCACCGCCGGCCAGGCCGTGATTTGGTACAATGGCCAGTTCTATGCCCTGTTCTTCCTGCAGAACGTGCTGAAGGTCGACGCGTGGTCGGTCAATGTCATGATCRCCATCGCGCTCRCCATCGRCTCGATCTTCTTCGTCGTGTTCGGCTGGCTGTCGGATAAGATCGGTCGCAAGCCGATCATCATGGCCGGCCTCGCCCTGGGCATCGTCTGCACCTTCCCGCTGTTCAAGGCGCTCACCTGGGCCGCCAATCCGGCCCTGGCCACCGCGCAGCAGAACACCCGCGCGACGGTGACGGCGGCGCCCGGCGACTGCAAGTTCCAGTTCAACCCGGTCGGCACGGCGAAATTCACGACCTCCTGCGATATCGCGACGTCGTTCCTCACGAAGAACTCGGTGCCCTATGACGTGGTGACCACCGCGGCCCCCGGCACGGCTGCCACGGTCAAGATCGGCAACGAGACGGTGGAATCTTATGACGCCGTTGCCGCCGGCGATCAGGCCAAGGCCAAGGAGGCGGCCTTCCAGAAGGCGGTGAACACGTCGCTGCAGGACGGCGGCTACCCGCTGAAGCGCGCCGCGGCCAAGGTGGCGGACCAGAAGCTCGACGCCTTCGTCGCGGCCAACCCGGAACTGAAGCTCGACGCTACGGCCATTCGCGGCGGCGAGAAGGCGACGGTGAAGACCGATCAGGCGATCGCCGACAAGATCCTGACCAAGGACGAGGCAGCCGGCGCGCCGGAAGTCACCGTCTACACCATCCCGGGCGGCGGCGCCTTTGCCATGACTGCCGACCCGGCGGCCATCAACTGGCCGCTTACGATCGGCATCCTGTTCATCCTGGTGCTGTTCGTGACCATGGTCTATGGGCCGATCGCCGCCATCCTCGTCGAGATGTTCCCCACCCGCATCCGCTACACCGGGATGTCGCTGCCTTACCACATCGGCAATGGCTGGTTCGGCGGTCTGCTGCCGGCAACGGTGTTCGCGCTCAGCGCCTACAAGGGCGATATCTACTACGGTCTCTGGTACCCGGTGATCATCGCGGCGATGTCGCTCATCATCGGCATGATCTTCGTCAGGGATACGCTCGGCACGGACCTGCACGCCAAGGAGTAACCCAGAGCGATTCCAAGAAAGTGCGCAGCGATTTCCGTCCGGAATTGCATAAAACGCTGAGTCAGAGCAGGTCGGCTAACCTGTCAAACGCTGAACTGCTCTGGTCATCCGCTCAAAACAGAAAGCCCGGCGCGAGCGATCGCGCCGGGCTTTTCCGTTCCTGAATTCAAAGAGGCGATCAGCTCTTGCGCAGCTGGTTTTCTTCCTCGACCGCCGCCTCGTGGTACCAGCCGTCGARATCGGCGTGCTCGCCGCGGAGCGCTGCAAGCTCTGCTGCGAATTTGGCCTTTGCGCCTAAATTTGAGGYAGACTTGCCTGCTGCAAGCGGGAACATCAGAATTTTTGCCGATGGACGCGATGGCGTAACTTGCATTGCCGATCTCCTTGTCTTTCCAGGAGCATGTCGATTCACCTTTTCACCAAAATAGGTTCTGCGACTCCTTTAGGCAATATGCCCATTAAAAGATCATCTCGTGCACATTATTTAATCAATATCAGCACCTGAACGATCCGAACGCATTGCTAAGGCGGCTCAATAAAATCAACGCTTTGCCATGACCATTTTGCCGCACCCCGCGCTATCGAAGTGGCATACGACTTGCATTTTAACCATCGGCAGGCCGGCCCGATCCGGCCATGCATCGATGCCGCCATGGCGGCGTCCAAGCAACGAGAGGCACTGGAATGACCAAATACAAGCTCGAGTATATCTGGCTCGACGGCTACACCCCGACCCCCAATCTGCGCGGCAAGACCCAGATCAAGGAGTTTGCCGAGTTCCCGACGCTCGAGCAGCTGCCGCTGTGGGGCTTCGATGGTTCCTCCACCAACCAGGCCGAGGGCCGCAGCTCTGACTGCGTGCTGAAGCCCGTGGCGGTTTACCCGGATCCGGCCCGCACCAATGGTGTTCTCGTGATGTGCGAAGTCATGATGCCCGATGGCGTCACCCCGCATGCATCGAACAGCCGCGCGACCATTCTCGACGATGAGGACGCCTGGTTCGGCTTCGAGCAGGAATATTTCTTCTACAAGGACGGCCGCCCGCTCGGCTTCCCCGAGAGCGGCTATCCCGCACCGCAGGGCCCGTACTACACCGGCGTCGGTTTCAAGAATGTCGGCGACATCGCGCGCCAGCTCGTCGAGGAGCATCTCGACCTCTGCCTCGCCGCCGGCATCAACCATGAAGGCATCAATGCCGAAGTGGCGAAGGGCCAGTGGGAATTCCAGATTTTCGGCAAGGGCTCCAGGAAGGCCGCCGACCAGATGTGGATGGCGCGGTACCTGCTGCTGCGCCTCACCGAGAAATACGGCATCGACATCGAGTTCCACTGCAAGCCGCTCGGCGACACCGACTGGAACGGTTCGGGCATGCATTGCAACTTCTCGACCAAGTACATGCGCGAAGTCGGCGGCAAGACCTATTTCGAGGCACTGATGGCGCAGTTCGAGAAGAACCTGATGGATCACATCGCCGTCTACGGTCCGGACAACGACAAGCGCCTGACCGGCAAGCACGAGACCGCGCCGTGGAACAAGTTCTCCTACGGCGTCGCCGACCGCGGTGCTTCGATCCGCGTGCCGCACTCCTTCGTCAAGAACGACTACAAGGGCTACCTGGAAGACCGCCGCCCGAACTCGCAAGGCGACCCCTACCAGATCGCCTCGCAGGTGCTGAAGACGATCTCGCAGGTCTCGACCGCAGCCGTTTCGGCCGCCGCCTGATTTTGTTCGGCGTCACAGGCTTGCCAGCCAGTGGCGCGACGAAAACGATCTTAAAAGCCCCGGCGGGTCGACGCCGGGGCTTTTTGCATGGCGACTACCCGCGAACTCCGCCCGCTGCAGTCAGTCGGCGATGACGCCGCGCGATTTCAGCGCCGCGACCACCTTGTCTCGCGGTAGGGCGGGGGTACGATTGCCGTCGCGGCCGACCATATCCTCATTGGCGACCAGAGCGTTGAGCACGGCCTCCTCAGTCGCCTGCACCACGGCGGTGTAAAAATCGTCCATGCGGCCCCATGGAACGAAATCCATATGGCTGTAGCTCTTCTCTGTCGGAGCGCCGTTGGGGAAGCGACCGTTGAGAGCATCAGGGTTGGCTGTCGAGAAGGCGAGAAAGATATCGCCGGAGAAATGCGAGCCGGCGGTGCCGGTGCGCGCCAGCCCGAGCGGCACGCGGCGGGCCAGCGCCTTGCACTGTCCGGGCAGCAGCGGCGCGTCTGTTGCGACGATGCCGATGCAGGAGCCGGCGCCGGTCGGCCCGCCGCTGAAATACGCCTCCATCGGATTGTCGGCGGCAAGCTCGTGCCCGAGCGGCACGCCGGCGATGCTGATCTCCTGGCGCGAGCCGAAATTGGCCTGCAGGAAGACGCCGACCGTGTAGGCGCGGTGGCAATAGTCGACGATCCGCGAAGCGCTGCCTGAACCGCCTTTGAACGCGTAGCAATTCATGCCGGTGCCGCCGCCAACTGATCCTTCCTCGATGCCGCCGCCGGCAGCGTTGTCGATAGCCTCGATCGCGTGGTCGACAGTGACATGCGAGCCGTTGATGTCGTTCAGATAGCCGTCCCAGGTTTCGGCCACCACCGGCAGCAGCCATTGGCTCGCCAGTTGCGRCTTGTTGCGCGCCACCCAGTCGATGACGCCGCGATGACAGGGGCCGACCGCGTGTGTGTTGGTGATCAGGATCGGCATGGAGAGGCTGCCGGCTTCCTCCAGCCAAGAGGCGCCGGTCATCTCGCCATTGCCGTTGAAGGAATGGTAGCCGGCAGCCAATGCCACCCCCACGCCGTCGCGGCCGAGAGGCAGGACCGCGGTGACACCCGTGCGCACCGGCCCATGGCCCACGGTGAGCCTGCCGTCGCCTTTGATGAGCGTCGAATAGCCGACGAGCACGCCTTCGACATCGGTGATGGCATTTGCCGGGCCTGGCGTGCCGGGCAGGGGGATGCCAAGGCCGCGGGCGCGCGTCTTGCCGGCCGGCGTTGTGGTCGGGGCTAGTCGTTGGTCCATGCTGAGGGATGCTCCATTGATGAGAGCCGGCTCAGCCAAGGCTGCAGCCGGTCGCAAGTTCTGCATAGCTGGCGAGGATCGCCATCGCAGAGGCGTGGTCGACCGCCGGCACGACGTTGACGAGGTGCAGGCCAAGGCCGTCCTCGAGGACGACCAGGCTGCGGGCGATGACCTCGCTCGCCGCATTCAGCTTGAAGATGCCGGTGGCCGCGCCCGCCTCGAGTATGYCGACATAGATCGCCACCTRGCGCTCGAAGAGCGTGATATGGCGGGCGGCATAGCTGGCGTCCGAGCGCGAATAGGCGCCGAGCTCCAGCAGAAGCCGGCAGAGCTGGTCGTCTGGATCGGTCGGCAGGCCGCTTTCCAGCATCGTCCTCAACCGCGCCCGCGGATCGGCGATCGCGGCGACCGATGACGCGCGCTGGGTGCAGAAGCGTTCCACCGCCTTCTTCTGCACGTCGTCGAGAAGCTCCTTGAGGCCGGGATAATAATAGAGCAGGGCGCTCGAGCTCATGCCGGCCTCGTTGGCCACGTCGCGCAAGGTGACGCCCGCGAGGCCGCGCTTGGCGATCATCGATTCCGCCGCTGCGACCAGGGTGAGGCGGCGATCGGTCTGTGTCTTGGGTCTGCCCATTTCGATTTCCTGAATTTGATTCAATAAAAACTGGCCAGTGAATTTTTGCAAGTCGGCATATCGTATATTTGTTGACGCTATGTGGCGACACGGATAGCTTCCGTTGCGGATAATAATTTTTATCCAATTAAAAAAAGGGGAGGATAATGTCTACAAACGAAGCCACCACGGCGGCCGCAGACAAGGCTGCCCCCGGCGCCAAGGGCTTGGACCGGGCGCTGAACGCGCTGGGCACGCTGATGATCGTGCTCTCGGCGGTAACGCCGGCATCATCAGTCTTCATCATCGTGCCGGGCGTCATCGCGCTGGCCGGCACCGGCTCATTCCTGAGCTTCGTGATCGCGGCCGTCATCGGCCTGTTCATGGCCTTCGTCTATGCCGAGCTTTCCTCGGCCTATCCGATGGCCGGCGGCGAATACACCATGATCGGCCRCACGCTCGGCCGCTTCTGGGGCTTCGTCACCTTGGTGCTGGTGTTCGTGTCGATCGTCTTGATCGTCGCCGTCATCGCGCTTGGCGTCGGCACCTATCTCGGCGTCATCWTTCCCAATCTCAGCCCGCAATGGGTCGGCGTGGTGACGATTATCCTCGCCGGCGCAGTCGCCGCCATGCGCATAAAACTCAACGCTTTCGTCACCGGTATCTTCCTCGGCATCGAGATGCTGGCGCTGCTGATCCTGACCGGGCTCGGGTTCGCCCATGTCGAGCGGCCGCTCTCCAGCCTGTTCACCGCGCCGCAACTGCTCGACGCCACGACCAACACGCTAGTTCCGGCCTCGGCCGCCATCATCCTGGCATCCACCGCCGTGTCGCTCTTTGYCTATAACGGCTATGGCGCGGCCGCCTATTTCGGTGAGGAGACGCATGACGCCAAGCGCAACATCGGCAGGGTGGTGCTCTGGGCGCTGGTGATCACGGTCGCCGCCGAGCTCATCCCACTGACCGCGGTGCTTCTCGGCGCGCCGGATCTCGTCGGCCTGCTCGCGGCTCCGCAGAAGATCGAATATTTCCTCGAGGCACGCGGCGGCCATTGGCTGACGGTGGCGATCAGCCTGGCGATCGCGGTCGCCATCTTCAACGCCGTCATCGCCATCATCCTGCAGGCGGCGCGACTGCTCTTCAGCTCCGGTCGGGACAAGACCTGGTTCGGCCCGATCAACAATGCGGTGGCGTCCGTGCACGGCACTTACGCCTCGCCATGGATCGCAACCATCGTCGTGGCGGTGCTGGCGGCCCTTGCCTGCTTCATCGATCTCAACCTTTTGCTGGTGGTCAGCGGCACCTCGCTGGTCGTGATCTATGCGCTGCTTTGCGTCGCCGTCTTCGCCGGCCGCCGCAACGGCACCACGTCGGGCGGCCACTATCGTATGCCGCTGTTCCCGGTGCCTGCGATCCTCGCCTTCGTAGCGCTGATCTATGTCGCCTACCAAAACTGGCTCGACGCTGCTTTCGGGCGTCCGAGTCTGATCGCGACGCTGGCGATCATGGCGGTCGCCGCGATCTATTTCCTGCTGTTCCTGTCGCGCCGCGCCGACTGGACGCTGCACGGACCCGACGAGCTTGCGGGATAGGCGTCAGCCCTCCGACACCTGTCCATGCGAGAACCCCGGCGAAACGCCGGGGTTCTTTTTGCCGCTCGAAAAAGAAGGCCGCGAAATCCGTCTCAAAAAATGAAAGCCCTTGGAGGCCATGACCTCCAAGGGCTTGATTTCAGCGTCCGATCAGAGGCTTAGACCGAATAATACATGTCGTACTCGACCGGGTGCGGGGTCATCTCGAAGCGCATGACCTCGGCCATCTTCAACTCTATATAGGAGTCGATCTGGTCGTCGTCGAAGACGCCGCCGGCCTTCAGGAAGCCGCGGTCCTTGTCAAGGTTCTGCAGCGCCTCGCGCAGCGAGCCGCTGACGGTCGGGATCTTCTTCAATTCCTTCGGCGGCAGGTCGTAGAGGTCCTTGTCCATCGGCTGCCCCGGATGGATCTTGTTCTTGATGYCGTCGAGGCCGGCCATCAGCATGGCGGCGAAGCCGAGATAGGGGTTCGCGCCCGGATCGGGGAAGCGGACCTCGACGCGCTTCGACTTCGGCGAGGAGCCGAACGGAATGCGGCAGGAGGCCGAACGGTTGYGCGCCGAATAGGCGAGCAGCACCGGCGCCTCATAGCCCGGCACCAGACGCTTATAGGAGTTGGTGAGCGGATTGGTGAACGCGTTGATGGCCTTGGCGTGCTTGATGATGCCGCCGATGTAGTAGAGGCAGCTCTCCGACAAGCCTGCATATTCGTTGCCGGCGAAGGTCGGCTTGCCGCCCTTCCAGATTGACTGGTGGACATGCATGCCCGAGCCGTTGTCGCCAAACACCGGCTTCGGCATGAAGGTGGCCGTCTTGCCATAGGCGTTGGCGACCTGGTGCACGACATACTTGTAGATCAGCATCTTGTCGGCGTTGCGCACCAGCGTGTCGAACTTGATGCCGAGCTCGTGCTGGGCGGCGGCGACCTCATGGTGATGCTTTTCGACGCGCACGCCCATCTCGGCGAGCACGGTCAGCATCTCGGAGCGCATGTCCTGGCAGGAATCGATCGGCGGCACCGGGAAATAGCCGCCCTTGATGCGCGGACGGTGGCCGAGATTGCCGGTCTCATAGTCGGTGTCGTCGTTGGACGGCAGTTCGGTCGAGTCGAGGCGGAAGCCGGTGTTGTAAGGATCAGCCTTGTACTTGACGTCGTCGAACACGAAGAACTCGGCCTCCGGGCCGACATAGATGGTGTCGCCGATGCCTTCCGACTTCATGTAGGCTTCGGCCTTCTTGGCGGTGCCGCGCGGATCGCGATTATAGGCTTCGCCCGAGATCGGATCGAGGATGTCGCACAGGATGACCATGGTCGACTGCGCGAAGAACGGGTCCATGTGGACGGTATCGGTGTCGGGCATCAGCACCATGTCGGACTCGTTGATCGCCTTCCAGCCGGCGATCGAGGAGCCGTCGAACATGACGCCGTCGGCGAACATGTCTTCCTCGACCTCGACGACATCCATCGTCACATGCTGCAGCTTGCCCCGCGGATCGGTGAAGCGCAGGTCGACGAATTTCACGTCGTTGTCCTTGATCTGCTTCATGATGTCTTTGGCTGTCGTCATGTCATTTCTTCCCTGTGTGATGACGTCCGGTGTGGGTTGAAGGTCAGATGGCGTCGATACCGGTCTCGCCGGTACGGATGCGCACGACTTCCTCTATGTTGGAGACGAAGATTTTTCCATCGCCGATGCGGCCGGTCTGCGCCGCCTTGCGAATGGCCTCGATGGCGCCTTCGACGGCCTCGTCGCCGAGCACCACCTCGATCTTCACCTTGGGCAGGAAGTCAACGACATATTCGGCGCCGCGATAAAGCTCGGTATGACCCTTCTGGCGGCCGAAGCCCTTGGCCTCGGTGACGGTGATACCTTGCAGTCCGGCCTCCTGAAGCGCTTCCTTCACTTCGTCCAGCTTGAATGGCTTGATGATCGCTTCGATCTTTTTCATGTAAAAAGTGGCCTCCACTGCCAAGAAGACGGGTTGTGTGCCCCGCTTGCGCCTCCATCAAGCACGAACCGTGCCAATCGTGAGCGGTGCAGGCGGTGAGGAGMGTTTTCGAGCCCATGCCGCATACGGATGCAAATTCGCGTCATCCGCTGCATCGGATGCGTCATGGACGCCCAAACCCTATACATCGCCCCTCCTCACGTCTGCGCAAAAAACGGGCAGACAGCGCAATTTTCAGGCAGCCCCTCCCGGATGCGACCACACGTGCAACAAATGCCGCGTCACGCTGGTTTGCTTCGAACTGAAAACTGGACAATGCTTGATCGCATGGAAATCGGCAATCCCATGCGCAACGAGCTTCTATCGCCGGCCGAAATGGCCGAGGCCGACCGGCTGACAATCGCGGCCGGGCCGTTCGACGGYTATCGCTTAATGCAACGTGCGGGCGAGGCGGTCGCTGCGGTGGTGCTTAAGCGCTATCCTGCGGCGAAAAACGTGCACGTGCTGTGCGGCCCCGGCAACAATGGCGGCGACGGCTATGTCGTGGCGCGGCTGCTGGCCGAGGCTGGCGTCGATGTAGCCCTGTGGACATCGGGCAAACCGCGGGCAGGCAGCGATGCCRCGCTTGCGGCGGCCGACTGCGCCTTGGAACGGCGCCCGCTTTCGGCCTTTACCGCGCAAGCCGGCTCGCTGGTCGTCGACGCGATCTATGGCGCAGGCTTGTCGAAGCCGGTATCCGGCGACGCCAAGGGCGCGGTCGACATTGTCACGGGAATGAACCTGCCGGTTGTCGCGGTCGACCTGCCTTCAGGCGTTTCCGGCGAAAGCGGCGAAGTCCTCGGCTCGGCGTTTCGCGCGGTCCTGACTGTGACTTTCGCGCGAAAGAAGCCTGGGCATCTGCTTCTGCCTGGCCGAGAGCGATGCGGCGAGATCGTGTTAGCCGATATCGGCATTCGCGACGAGATCATCGACGCGGTCGCGCCGCGGGCGTTCGAGAACGGGCCCGGGCTCTGGATAGCGAACTTTCCCGCGCCGGCCGTCGACGCGCATAAATACAAGCGCGGCCACACGAGCGTCTTTTCGGGCGGACCATCCGCGACGGGCGCGGCGCGCCTTTCAGCGCTCGCGGCCGCAAGAAGCGGGGCAGGGGCCGTCACCGTGCTCTCGCCGGCAAACGCCATGCAGGTCAATGCGGCGCATCTGACCTCCATCATGCTGCGCAAGGTCGACGCGGTCGAGGACGTGCATGACCTTATCGGCGATCGCCGGCCGTCCGCCTTCATCCTTGGCCCAGGCTTCGGCATCGGCGACAAGGCGCGCGATTTCACGCTCGCCGTGCTCGCCAAAAACCGCCAAGACGGTGGCGTCGAGGGCCTCGTGCTCGACGCCGACGGCATCACGTCTTTCCGCGATACGGCCTCGACACTGTTCGAGGCAGCAGGCAGACCGGACGCGCCCGCGTTGATCATGACGCCGCATGAGGGCGAGTTCGGCAGGTTGTTTGCGGACATTGCCGCCGACAAGGCGTTGTCGAAGCTGGCGAAGGCGCGCGAAGCAGCGCGGCGCGCCAACGCCGTGCTTGTCTACAAGGGCGCCGACAGCGTGATCGCCGCGCCGGACGGCCGCGCCGCAATCAACGGCAATGGCGCTCCCTGGCTTGCCACCGCCGGTTCCGGCGACGTGCTGGTGGGCATCGTCGCGGGCTTGCTCGCGCAAGGCATGCCGGCCTTCGAAGCGGCTTGTGCAGGAGTCTGGATCCATGCCGAGGCCGGCAGCCGTTTCGGCCCGGGTTTGATCGCGGAAGACCTGCCTCTGGCGATCGTGCCGGTACTTCGCGAACTGACGCAGAATACGGTTCGATGAACCGCTGCGGGCACTGCAGCCGAGGAATAGATCAGGCGAATTGCGGCGCGTGTTTTCGGACCGCTGCCGCCAGCGCCTCGCGAACCCTGTCTTCGCTGACGGCGCGCGTGTTCTCCACCCAGCCCGGAGTCGAAATCGGCGGTTCGAGAAAGATCACCTGTTCGTTGACCGGACCGTGCACATAGGCTCGGTTCGAGCCGTAGATGAGCACGCACGGACCGCCCAACGCCCCGGCGGCATGGGAGAGGCCGCCATCGACGCCGAGGAATACGGTCGAGGCTGCGATCTGGCACATGGCCTCCGCAATATCGGGCGTCGCGGTGAAATCGACCGCGTCGGGCAATTGAGCCTTGATTTCGGCCGCGGCCTGCCGCTCGCGCGGTCCGCCGATCAGCCAGACCGACCAGCCGCGGGCGGCATAGTCGCGCGCGACCGAGACGAAGCGCTCCATCGGCCATGAGCGCTTGTTGGCGAAATCGGACGTATAGAGGGCAATCACCGGCCTGGCCGGGTCGATCCCGTTGCGCCGGCGCCAAGCGGCAAGCGCCTCGGCGGAAACGACCAGTTGCGGAGCCGGCAGCGGTGCGTCTTCGGCCGGCCTTTTGCCRAGGCGCGCGATTGCGCAAACCTGCTCCGCCAGCCGTGTCTTGCGCGGACCGAAGGCCACCATCGATTTCAGCCAACCGGCGGGCAGTCGGTTGACGACGCCGAACTGGAACTCGCGCGGATAGCCGATGCGCTCCGGTATTCCGGCCAGCCACGGCACCAGGCAAGCCTTGGTGCTGCTGGTGAGCATATAGGCCACCTGGTAATTCTCCTTGCGGATTTCGCGCGCCAGGCCAGCCCGCTCTTTCAGCCCAGGCTTCCAGTGCTTCTCGGCTATCCACACCTTGCGGACATGCGGCATCAGTCGCGCCAGCGGAGCGGCGATCCTCGATGTGACGATATCGATCTGCTGGCCGGGGAATCTCTCGGCGATGATCCGGATAGCCGAATGGCAGCGGATGAAATCACCGATCGCCGGCAGGCAGAAAACCAGGATGGGGCGCAATGCGCGAAACCTTTTCGATCGGGAACGGCCACCGCCGACAGGGGATGCCTGCGTGATGTCTCACGGAAGCGCTTCGCCATCAAGAATGCGGCGGTAGAGCTCCAGATAGGCTTTGGCGGTTTTCTGGATCGGAAACCGGTCTGCCGCGGATTCGCGGCATCTTTGCGCCGGCAAACCGGCGATTTCACCGAAACCGCGCGCGAACTCCTCATCCGTGTCGAAGAAGCGGCCGGTATCGGCATCGACGGTTTCGGGCAGCGCGCCGCGCGCCGTGGTCAAGACCGGCGTGCCGCAHAGCATGGATTCGACCGGCGCATTGCCAAAAGGCTCTTCCCAGGAAATCGGGTTCAGAAAGGCCTTGGTCTCACCCAGCAGGCGCACCTTCGGCTCGCCGTCGACCATGCCGTGGTAGCGGAAGCGCGACGACAGGCTCTTGAAGAACACGCCCTCGCGGCGCGTCTTGCTGCGGCCGAGCAGCTTCCAGCGCGAGCCGCCGGCGATATCGAGCTTGAAATCATACTTTTTCGCCAGGTCCACCGCCCGGTTGAGGCCCTTTCCGGCCCGCGCGATGGCCGCCATGAAAAACAGATGGTCGTTCTTCGACGGCGCCAGGCGATAGGCATCCAGCGGAAAGCCGTTGTAGACGAAGGTCTTGCGGCCATGCAGCTCGGCATGGCGGGCGCTGATGAAGCTCCAGTTCGGCTGCGGCCTCGGGTRATCCGGCAGATGGCCGCGCTCGGTGTTGAGCGTCGGAAACGGAACTTCGACCTTCCAGGCGTGGAGATGGACGATGTCGGTATCCTTGGGCACAGCCGCGCGGCACTCGTCATTGGTCACCGCGTGGCGGACCTCGCACATCGGATGCGACGATCCCGGGCCGGCGATCAAGGTCACCTGATGCCCCATCTTGACCATTTCCGTGGCCAGCCATTCGACCTGCCGCTGGATGCCGCCATAGCCCTTGCACGGAATAAGGCCTTGGGCCGCAAGCGTTATTCGCATTTCGTCTCCGCGCTCATGTTAGCGGTTGTCGTCCTTCGGCAGATGGAGGCCTGCTCACAAGGGGATGTTGTCGTGCTTCTTCCAGGGGTTCTGCATGTCCTTGTTGCGCAGCATGCGCAGCGCCCTGGCGACACGGCGCCGGGTCGAATGCGGCATGATCACCTCGTCGACATAGCCGCGCTCGGCGGCGACGAAGGGCGACAGGAAGCGATCCTCGTAAGTTTTTGTATGAGCGGYGATTTTCTCCGGATCGCCGATATCTTTGCGGTAGATGATCTCGACCGCGCCCCTGGCGCCCATCACCGCGATCTGCGCCGTCGGCCAGGCATAGTTCATGTCGCCGCGCAAATGCTTCGAAGCCATCACGTCATAGGCGCCGCCATAGGCCTTGCGGGTGATGACGGTGATCTTCGGCACGGTCGCCTCGGCATAGGCGAAGAGCAGCTTGGCGCCATGCTTGATCAGCCCGCCATATTCCTGCGCGGTGCCGGGCAGGAAGCCCGGCACATCGACGAAGGTGACGATCGGAATCGAGAAACAGTCGCAGAAGCGCACGAAGCGCGCCGCCTTGCGGCTGGCGTCGGAATCGAGCACGCCGGCCAGCACCATCGGCTGGTTGGCGACAAAACCAACTGTGCGGCCCTCGACGCGGCCGAAGCCGGTGACGATGTTCTTGGCAAAGCTCTGCTGGATCTCGAAGAAATCGCCTTCGTCAGCGACCTTCAGGATCAGTTCCTTGATGTCATAAGGCTTGTTGGCATTGTCGGGGATCAACCGGTCGAGCGACGGGTCGTGATCCGTGACCGACTGATAGCATTCGATCTCGGGAATCTCGGCCGTGTTGGATGCCGGCAGAAAATCGACCAGCCGGCGCATTTGCAGCAGCGCCTCGACGTCGTTGTCGTAGGCGCCGTCGGCGATGGAGGATTTGGTGGTGTGCACGGAAGCGCCGCCCAGGCTTTCGGCGGTCACCGTCTCGTTGGTCACCGTTTTCACCACGTCCGGCCCGGTGACGAACATGTAGGAGGTGTCGCGAACCATGAAGATGAAATCGGTCATGGCGGGCGAGTAGACGTCGCCGCCGGCGCAGGGGCCCATGATCAGCGAGATCTGCGGGATGACGCCGGAGGCGAGCACGTTGCGCTGGAAGATCTCGGCATAGCCGCCGAGCGCGGCCACGCCTTCCTGGATACGCGCGCCGCCGGCATCGTAGAGGCCGATGATCGGCGCGCGGTTGCGCAGCGCCATTTCCTGGACCTTGATGACCTTCTCGGCATGCGCCTCCGACAGCGAGCCGCCGAACACGGTGAAATCCTTGGCGAAGATATAGACCGGGCGGCCGTTGACGGTACCCCAGCCGGTGACGACGCCGTCGCCGGCGATCTTGGTCTTCTCCATGCCGAAATCGGTCGAGCGGTGCTCGACATACATGTCGAACTCCTCGAACGAACCCTCGTCGAGGAAGACCTCGATACGCTCGCGGGCGGTGAGCTTGCCCTTCTTGTGCTGCGCCTCGATGCGGTCCCTGCCGCCGCCCATGCGGGCAATCTCGCGGCGGCGCTCGAGTTCCTTCAGCACGTCTTTCATCGCTGGTCCCCAAAACGGATAAGTCAGTTGTGGTAATGGCGAGGGCAGGGGAGCGCAAGCGCCCTCGTTTTGCTGCATTGCAACATGACCCCTTGCATTTCGGCGCGGACTCGGCCATATGCGGCGGCATAGGCGCTTGGGCCGGCTTGTCCGGCTTTCTCCACGAATGAGACTGGTTGCGTCTGTTTTCCCTCTTTCAAGTCGGCCCCGGCCGATCGGTAAGACGGCGAAAAAGCCCCGGGGCATGAAGCCCGCGGGCACGACAGCGCAGCCGCGCGGACGTTTCCCGTCCGCCGCCTTGTCGTTTCCCGATGATTGTTTCGACGGCAGGTTGCGCCCTGCCGCCATTCGACGTTTGCGGCGATTGCGCCGCCTGAAAGAAGATAATTTTGACCAACGAAAACACTATCCCCAGCAACGACGCCGGGGAACTCTCCGGTTTCTCAGCCCTTGGCATCGGCGGTGCGCTGCTGAAGGCCACGCTTGCCGCGGGCTTCACCGAGCCGAAGCYGATCCAGGTGCAGGCGATCCCGCCRCAACTCGAAGGCCGCGACATTTTCGGCATCGCCCAGACCGGTTCGGGCAAGACGGCTGCCTTCGCGCTGCCGATCCTGTCGAAGATCATCGGCCTCGGCACCAAGCGACGGCCGAAGACGGCGCGCGCGCTGATCCTGGCGCCGACCCGCGAGCTCGCCGTTCAGATCGAGGACACGATCAAGCTCCTCGCCAAGGGCGCGCATATCTCGACCGCGCTCGTGCTCGGCGGCGTCTCGCGCTTCAGCCAGGTGAAGAAGATCGCGCCCGGCGTCGATATCCTGATCGCCACGCCCGGACGGCTGACCGATCTGGTGCGTGAGGGTGATCTGATCCTTGCCGACACCAAATGGCTCGTCCTTGACGAGGGCGACCGCATGCTGGACATGGGCTTCATCAACGACGTCAAGCGCATCGCCAAGGCGACCGCGCCGGACCGCCAGACGGCGCTGTTCTCGGCCACCATGCCGAACGAGATCGCCGAATTGGCCAAGGGCCTGTTGAAGGATCCGGTCCGCATCGAGGTCTCGCCGCAGAGCACGACGGCGGCCGAGATCGTGCAGAGCGTGGTGCTTGCCCGCACCAAACAGAAGCGCCAGGTGCTGTCAAAGATGYTGGCCGACGAGGCGATGCGCACGGTGATCGTGTTCTCACGCACCAAGCACGGCGCCGACCGCGTCACCAAGGATCTTGTACGCGACGGTTTCGAAGCCGCCGTCATCCACGGCAACAAGTCGCAGAACGCTCGCCAGAAGGCGCTCAACGATTTCCGCGAGGGCTCGGTTCGCATCCTGGTTGCCACCGATATCGCCGCGCGCGGCATCGACGTGCCCGGCATCAGCCATGTCGTGAATTTCGACCTGCCGGACGAAGCGGAAAGCTATGTCCACCGCATCGGCCGCACCGGCCGCAACGGCAGGGACGGCATCGCGATCACGCTTTGCGATCCTTCGGAGAATGCCAAGCTGCGGCAGGTCGAGCGCATCATCCGCATGAAGCTGCCGGTCGTCGCCGATCATCTCGGCAGCCCGGATCCGCAGCGCGATCCCAGGGAAAAGGCCGAGCGCCATTTCGAGCCGGCCAACGACCGGGAGTACCATGGCCCCCGTCGCGACGGTCGCCGGCCCGGCAACGGCGGCGGCAAGCAGCGCTTCGCCGGCAAGCCCAATGGCGAGCGCGGACCGAAGCCGCAGGGCGAACGCCCGGCGGCCGCCCAGCCGAATGGCCAGCACAAGCCCGACGGCTTCAAACGCTTCAAGGGCAATAACAAGCGCCGCTTCGGCGGCAAACGCCCGGCGAACCGGGCTGCTTGAGCTCATCAAATCCGATCGAGGAACGGCCGGAGCATCGCTCCGGCCGTTTTCGTTTCACTGGCCTGCTTGCTGCTGCATCAGCGCCTTCACCCACACGACGATACGCTGGGTGAGGAAAGCCGTGGTCTGCGGCGACAGCGCATCGCCGGCGATGACGTGATTGTCCGGATCTCCGGTGTCGTCGACCGGAACCAGCTCGTGCGGAGCGCCCCAGCGCCCGGCAATCTCGCGCGTGCGATCCGGCCGCACCACCTTGTCGGAATCCGAGAAGATGAACAGGGCGGGGATCGTTGCCTTCTCGACCGGCGCGCCATAGGCGAGGTTGGTGAGTGCCGCCATCGGCAGCACCGCCTTCATGGGATATCTGGTGGTCCAGAATTTCTCGTGCAGCGCGTTGCGCGCCGGGAAGCTGCGCTCCTTACCGCCGACAAGTTCTGCGATCTGCCTGCCCCAGGGCATGGTCAGCACCTCGGCGCCGGAGGCCTTGACACCGAAATTCGGCGATATGAACGCTATGGYCGCGACACCGTCCGAAGCGCCCGGCTGTGTTGCGGCCCATGCCGCCAGCGAGCCGCCGGTCGAGGTCCCGATGACGATCACCTTGTCGCCGATGGCGCGGCCGATGGCCAAGGCCTCCTCATAGTCGTTGATCCACGCGTTGACGCTGCCTTGCGCCATCAATGCGCCGTCCTGGCCGTGACCGGTCAGGCGCGTGTAGAAGAGATTGGCGTTCAATTCGTCCGCGATATCGTCCGGCAAGGGGCGAACCTCGCCCTTCGAGGCGGAAAAGCCATGGATGTAGACGATGGCCAAAGGTGTCTTGGCGTGGACCATCGGGTTCGCCCAGATGATCTCCTTGTCGAGCCCGTCGCGGATGTTGGGCACGGCTGCCTCCTCACGCGCCAGATAGGCCTGCGGATCATCGCCGATCACCGATGGATCGAAACGGATTGTGGTATCGACCGGCACGCGCGGGCCAAGGAAGAAGCCAGCGACCAGGATGACTGCAAGGCCAAGCACCGCCAGCACGATCCGCCGCCCCATTCCAGTCTCCAAGCAATGATTCTCAACCTATGGCCGTACCCGCCGGCAGGCAATCGCCGTTGCGCCGGCTTATGGTGCCCTGTCGCGGGATGGGTCTTTTTCGCCCGCCGGCCTGCGATCGAAATGCAACGGCCGCCCCCACCAGTGGGTGGTGAGGCCGATGACGAAGCGGCCGATCGGCCGCGGCAGCAGGCCGAGCAGCTTCAACGGCCAGCTTATGTGATACGGGAAGGTGACTTCGAAGCCGCCCTTCCTGATGCCGCGCGCCATGCGGCGCGACGCGCGGTGCACAGGCATGAGTCCCGGCATCGGCAGCTTGTTCTTCTCGGTTAGCGGCGTGTCGACGAATCCCGGATTGATGACCTGGACGCGGATGTTCATCTTGTCGAAGTCGTACTTCAGCGACTCCGCCAGGATGTTGATCGCGGCCTTGGTGCCGCCATAGGCCGCCGTTGTCGGCCAGCCGGAATAGGCGGTGACCGATCCGACCAGAACGACATGGCCGCGTCCGCGCACGCGCATATGYTCGACGACAGGCACCACGCCGTTGACGATGCCGAAATAATTCACGGCGAAGGAGCGATGGAAATCGCGCACCACCAGATTCTCGCCGGGGGTGGCGATGTAGTTGCCGGCGTTGAAGACGGCAAGCACGATCGGCCCCATCTGTTCTTCGATCGCGGCGGCCGTGCGCGCCATGCCGTGCTCGTCGGTCACGTCGCAGGGAAAGGACCTCACATGTCCGGACATTTGCGCCGTTTCGACGATCAGCGTGTCGGCCGGATCCTGCGGCAGCGACGTCACCGCGACGGCATAGCCTTGATTGGCGAGATCCTTGGCCAATGCCCGGCCAAGYCCGCTGCTGCCGCCCGTGATCCAGGCGACACCGTCTTTCGGATTGGCCCGGTAGAGTGCCATGGGATGTCCCGCGAATGTTCCGGTTTGCTCTAGCGGCGGAGAAATCGGTTGAAAAGAGCGGTTTTGCACCTGGCGTTGAAATGATCGCGAGCATTGCACCATCCGGAATGCGACTGGACCAGGCAAAATCTTGCCTTGAAACCGCGGCGTCCGGTTTTTAGGGTCTCGCCGCACACATGAAGGAATCCCACATGCCCCGTTCTGTGATCGAAGCGATCGGCAACACGCCCCTGATCCGGCTCAACAAGGCTTCGGAAGCGACCGGCTGTGAGATTCTCGGCAAGGCCGAATTCATGAATCCGGGACAATCGGTGAAAGATCGCGCCGGCCTGTTCATCATTCGCGATGCCGAGCAGCGCGGCCTGCTCAAGCCCGGCGGGCTCATCGTCGAAGGCACCGCCGGCAACACCGGCATCGGCCTGACGCTGGTCGCCAAGGCGCTCGGCTACCGCACCGTGATCGTCATCCCCGACACGCAGAGCCAGGAAAAGAAGGACACGATCAAGATCCTGGGCGCGGAGCTCATCGAAGTGCCGGCCGTGCCGTACAAGAACGCCAACAATTACATAAAACTGTCGGGCCGCCTTGCCGAGCAACTGGCGCGCTCCGAACCCAACGGCGCGATCTGGGCCAACCAGTTCGACAATGTCGCCAACCGCGACGGCCATGTCCGCACGACCRCCCAGGAAATCTGGGCCCAGACCGGCGGCAAGATCGACGGCTTCGTCTCGGCCGTCGGCTCCGGCGGCACGCTCGCCGGTGTCGCTCTCGGGCTCAAGGRCAAGAGCAAGGACGTCAAGATCGCGCTCGCCGATCCGCTGGGCGCCGCGCTCTACAGTTTCTACACCAGCGGCGAGTTGAAATCCGACGGCAACTCGATCACCGAGGGCATCGGCCAGGGCCGCATCACTGCCAATCTCGAAGGCTTCACGCCGGACTTCTCCTACCAGATCCCTGACGAGGAAGCGTTGCCCATCATCTTCGACCTGATCCAGGAAGAGGGGCTCTGCGTCGGCGGCTCGACAGGCATCAACATTGCCGGCGCCATCCGGCTGGCGCGCGAGCTCGGACCCGGCCACACCATCGTGACGATCCTTGCCGACTACGGCACGCGCTACCAGTCCAAGCTCTTCAATCCGGAGTTCCTGCGCGGCAAGAACCTTCCGGTGCCGGGCTGGATGGAAGAAAAAGCCGACATTTCCGTGCCGTTCGAAAAGGTAGCATGATGGCGTACAGGACCGAGGCGCTGTTTCGCGACGACGCCTACCAGAAGAYGGCCGAGGCCGAGGTCGTCGCCATCAACGATCGCGGCGGCATCCTTCTCGACCGCACGATCTTCTACGCCACGTCGGGCGGACAGCCGGGCGATACCGGCATGCTCGAGCGTGCCGACGGCGGCCGCATCGCGATCGCCGCCACCATCACCGGCGAGACCAAGGAAGAGATCATCCATGTGCCTGCGCCGGAACAGGCCTTGCCGGCAGTCGGCGAAAAGCTGAAGCTTCTAATCGACTGGGAGCGGCGACACCTCCTGATGCGCATGCATTCCGCCTGCCACCTGCTGACCGTCGTGTGCCCCTTCCCAATCACCGGGGCAGCGGTCGCCGAGGACGACAGTCGTGTCGATTTCGATATTCCCGACGCCGGCTTCACCAAGGAGGATGTGACCGCCCGGCTGATGGAGCTGGTGCGCGCCGACCATCCGATCTTCACCCGGCTGATCACCGACGAGGCGCTTGCCRCCAATCCTGGCCTGGTTAAATCAAAGAACGTCCGTCCGCCGGTCGGTACCGGCAAAATCCGCCTGGTCTGCATCGGCGACAACGGCTCGATCGACAGCCAGCCCTGCGGCGGCACGCATGTGAGGTCGACCGGCGAGGTCGGTGACATACATATCGGCAAGATCGAGAAGAAAGGCCGCGAGAACCGCCGCTTCCGCATCCGCTTCGGACCGATGCCGGCGAGCTGACCGACGGATGATTTCGGGTTGAAGCGACCTGACATCATCCGAGGTCAAAGAGGTAGAGCATGATGTCGCCCGAAAACCGCTCCGGCATCTTGCTCTAAGCGCGAAGGCGGGCCAGGGAGAACAAAAATGGCGCAGGACAGTCCTTTCATCGTCGACGCCGATTGGCTGGAGAAGCGGCTTGGCGAGCCCGGCCTCACCATCATCGACGCCTCCTGGTATCTGCCGGCGCAAAACCGCGACGCCCGCGCTGAATACGATGCCGCCCACATTCCCGGAGCGCGCTTCCTCGACCAGGACGCGGTTTCCGATCCGGATTCGAAACTGCCGCACACACTGGCCTCGCCGCAGCACTTCGCCCAATATGTCGGCGCGATGGGCGTTTCGGCCGACGACACCATCGTCGTCTATGATGGACCCGGCCTGTTCTCGGCGCCCCGCGCCTGGTGGATGTTCCGCGTCATGGGCGTCTTCCAGGTCTACATCCTGAACGGCGGCATTGACCGCTGGAAGGCCGAGGGGCGGCCGGTGACTTCCGAGCCGACCAAGATCGCGCCGAGTGTCTTCCATGCCGATTTCGACAAGGGTCGGGTGGTTACCCTCGACGAAATGCGCAGGATCGTCGGTGGCCGGGAGAGCCAGATCGCCGACGCGCGCTCGGCCGGCCGTTTCGCCGGAACCGATCCGGAACCGCGCCCGGGCGTCCGTTCGGGCCACATGCCGGGCGCGCACAATGTCCCGATCACGGCGCTTRCCGAGAATGGCGAGTTGCTGCCCAAGGACCGCTTGCGCAAGGTAATCGAGGCTGCCGRCATCGATCTCTCGAAGCCCGTTGTCACGTCTTGCGGCTCGGGCATCACGGCGGCGGCGATCACGCTGGCGCTGGAGACRCTCGGCCATAGCGACAATCGGCTTTACGACGGGTCGTGGACGGAATGGGGCGGTCTCAGCGACACGCCGGTGGTGACAGGGAAAGAATGATGCAAAACGGCGCGCCGCAAGATATCGACGTCACGGTCACCTTCCTGGAGATGCATGCCGCACCCGCGGTCTCGCCGCCGATCCCCTACAACCGCCAGATCGCGCTGCTGAAGACGAAAGATATCCCGCTCCATTTCTACCGCTATCTGATGGATCGCGTCGGGCGCAAATGGCATTGGGTCAATGTGCTGAGGCTGAGCGACGAGGAGCTTGCCGCCGGCCTGCACCGCGAGGACCGCGACATCCGCGTGCTCTATCTCGACGGCGCTCCCGCCGGTTTCTTCGATCTCAAGCCGCATCTTCCGGACGAAGTGGAGCTCGCCTATTTCGGCATGATGGAACATGCGCACGGCCAAGGCATCGGCCGCTGGTTCCTTGGCGCCGCGATCTCGGCGGCCTGGGCGCATGGCCCAAGGCGCGTCACCGTGCAGACCTGCACGCTCGATCACCCGGCGGCTCTGCCGCTCTACCAGAAGCTCGGCTTCACGCCGGTGGCGCAGAAGAAGGAGGTCGTTCGTCCGCTGACCTTCGCCGAGCGCTCGGCCAGCGTCATGCGAGGCTAAAGCCGTTCCCCGGAATTGCCTCGCGCCTGAACATTTCGTTCATCGCCGCTTCAGACTGTCTTGGCCATTGTCCGKCCGCATTACGAGGCCGAGCTTATAGGAGACAAAGACATGTTGACCCGACGTACATTTGCCGTGGCCATGATTGCGGCAATTGCCATGCCGAGCCTGGCATCCGCACAGGCGACCACGCCTTCGGCCGCGACGATCGAGCGGCAGCTCGACGCCGCGCCAAGGAAGAAGCTGYGCGCCAATGAACGCGTTACCATTCGCGAATTCAAGCGCCGGCCGGATCTGCGGCGCATGGCGCGCTCGATCGACATCCAGTCGATCAATTTCGAGTTCGRCTCGGCCGCCATTGCCCCTTCGCAATATGGCAAGGTCGAAATCATTGCAGACGCGCTCCATCGCATCCTGCGCCGCGACCGCGGCGCGCGCATCCTGATCGAGGGCCACACCGACGCCGTGGGTTCCTTCGAATCGAACCAGGTTCTGTCCGAACGCCGCGCCGCCTCGCTGAAGCGGACGCTGGTAAACGAGTTCGGCGTGCCCTCGTTCGCGCTGGACACCGTCGGCTATGGCGAGGAATTCCTGCTTGTGCAGACCCAGCAGGAGAACTGGCGCAACCGCCGCGTGACGCTGCGCCGCTTCGACGATTTCGTGCGGTAACGCTCAGACCGACAACGCTGCTCGTCGAGGGCCCGGTTGCGCAAGGCAGCCGGGCTCTTTCATATGTGCGCGCCACCTGTCAGGAATCGGGTGGGAAGCGCTGGCGCCGAGCCATAATTTCCGGACATCGACACCGGAGATCGCCCATGAGCATCCAGTTCAAAGCCTTGCCAACCGAAGCCGTGCGCGCCTTGCAGCGGGGAGGGCCCGATGCCTATGGGCGCACCCCGGAGCACCGGATTTCCGACGGCGACGGCGTGCCATGCAGGCATTGCCTCAAGAACGTCGCCGAGGGTGACGGCTATCTTATCGTTGCCTACCGGCCGTTCCCGGATCCGCAGCCCTATGCCGAAACCGGCCCGATCTTCCTGCATGCCGAGGAATGYGATCGCGCCGCCGACGGGAAAGCGCTGCCGGAGATGCTCGAAAGCAGCGACTATATCGTCAGGGGCTACGGCAAGGACGATCGCATCGTCTATGGCAGCGGCGCGGTCACGCCGACGGGCGACATCGCCGCTCGCGCGACTTCACTGCTTGAGCGCGACGACATCGCCTACATCCATGTCCGCTCGGCGCGGAACAATTGCTATCAATGCCGCATCGAGCGGGCCTGAGCCCAAACCCGTATGGCCCCAAAAAGAAGCCCGCCGATGGTCAGGCGGGCCGTTGGAGGGTCTGACAGAAGCTGTCGGCGAGTGCTGTCCAGGCCGGACTTGTCCAACCCGGACAGCAGCTCAGGCCGCCAGTAACAACACGTGTCTAGGCGGCCTTCGCGCAGGGCGAATGTGAAGCGTTTCACACAAGGGCGCACAATGGCTCTAAGCCGGGAACCAGCCTTTCAGGACTGTCGTATTCCCGTCGTACTCCTTTGCTAGAAGGCAGTTGTTGATGATGTGTCGACCGCGGATGGACCGGCGACAGATCGCAACATCGAGGAAGCGGGGCTTTTGCTCCGCTTTTTTGTTGCCCGGATCCGGTGCCGGTTTTGCGCGCAAGAAAAAGCCCGCCGGAATGATCCGGCGGGCGCGACAGGAGGAAGTTCCGGCCGGGATGTCAGGCCGCAAGGACCGCCTTAGGCTCGACCATTTCATAGCCGAGCGCTTCGGCGACGGCGCGGTTGGTGATCTTGCCCTTATGGACATTGAGGCCGTTGCGCAGGTGGTGGTCGTCGACTAGCGCCTTGAGGCCCTTGTCGGCGAGCTGCAGGCCATAGTGCAGCGTCGCGTTGTTGAGCGCATGCGCCGAGGTGACCGGCACGGCGCCGGGCATGTTGGCGACGCAATAGTGGATCACGCCGTCGACCTCATAGGTCGGATCGGCGTGCGTCGTGGCATGCGAGGTCTCGAAGCAGCCGCCCTGGTCGATCGCGACGTCGACCAGCACCGAGCCCTTCTTCATGCCGRAGAGCATTTCGCGGGTGACGAGCTTGGGCGCCGCGGCGCCGGGGATCAGCACGGCGCCGATGACGACGTCGGCCGAGAAGCATTCTTCCTCCAGCGCCTCGACGGTCGAATAGCGCGTATGCACGCGGCCGCCGAAGATGTCGTCGAGCTGACGCAAGCGCGGGATCGAGCGGTCGATGATGGTGACGTCGGCGCCGAGGCCGGCCGCCATCTTGGCCGCGTGCAGGCCGACGACACCGCCGCCGAGCACGGTGACCTTGCCGGGCAGCACGCCGGGCACGCCGCCGAGCAGCACGCCGCGGCCGCCATTGGCCTTCTGCAGCGCGGTCGCGCCGGCCTGGATCGACAGGCGGCCGGCGACTTCCGACATCGGCGCCAGCAGCGGCAGGCCGCCGCGGTCGTCGGTCACGGTTTCGTAAGCAACCGCGGTGACGCCCGAGCCAAGAAGACCCTTGGTCTGCTCCGGATCGGGAGCCAAATGGAGATAGGTGTAGAGGATCTGGCCGTCGCGCAGCTGAACCCATTCRTTGGGCTGCGGCTCCTTGACCTTGACGATCATGTCCGACTTGGCGAACACGTCCGCGGCCGTCTTGGCGATGGTGGCGCCGGCGGCGCGATAGGCGTTATCGTCGGCGCCGATGCCGGYGCCGGCGCCGGTCTCGACCAGCACTTCGTGGCCGTGCGCGACATATTCGCGGACCGAGCCGGGCGTCAGACCGACGCGATATTCATGGTTCTTGATTTCCTTGGGGCAGCCGACACGCATTCTTCTTCTCCTCAGTGCGCCCTTCGAAGGGCGCTCTCCCTGTCACTGGTGCATGCCATCGGCTCCGGAACGCCGCGCGATTTGGAGGCGACACGCAATAATCGCAGTCAACCACGAATCGTTCCGTATGTGTTTGCGAATGCACTTGCGACAATGGTCGCTCTTCGATAATCGTTGCGCAAAACGAATAGAAATTCGCAGGAACCACGAAAAATGCGGCTCGACAGGATTGATATCGCCATTCTGGAGACTTTGCAGAAGGATGGCCGGATTCCCAATGCGGCACTAGCCGAGAAGGTCGGCCTTTCCCAATCGGCCTGTTCGCGCAGGCTCGACAATCTGGAGAAGTCGGGAACCATCCGCGGCTACCATGCGCGGCTGTCCAATTCCGCGCTCGGCCACCAGATGACGGCGATCGTGCACATATCGCTGTCGGGGCAATTCGAAAAGACGTTGTCGGATTTCGAGGCGGCGATCAAGCGCTGCCCGAACGTGCTCTCCTGCCATTTGATGTCGGGCGAATACGACTACATCCTGCGCATCGCGGCCAAGGACCTCGTCGACTATGAGCGCATCCACAAGGAATGGCTGTCGGCCATGCCGCATGTGACGAAGATCAACTCGTCCTTCGCATTGCGTGAGATCGTCGATCGCACGGCGGTCGGGCTGCGGCCGGAGATGGCTTAGACCGCTGCGGCTTCGGTCACCACGGTCGTCATCGGGATGTCGTGCGCCTGCGGGTAGATGGTCGGGATACGCTGCAACTCGTAGCCGACGCCGATGACCAGCGGCCTGAACGGCATCGCGGCGAGCGTACGGTCGTAAAAGCCGCCGCCATAGCCCAGCCGGTAGTTGCCAGGATCGATGCCGACGATCGGCGAGATCACGATGTCGGGCAGCACCGGATCGCCTTCGGCCGGGATCGGAATGTTCCAGACGCCCTTTTCCAGCCGGTCGCCCGGTCTGTAGGCGCGAAAGACCAGCGGCTGTCCCTTCTCGACGACGACAGGCAGCGCGGTGCGGCCGCCGCRCTCGTTGATCGAGGCCATCCAGCCGCGCAGGTCCGGCTCGCCGCGAAACGGCCAGTAGAGGCTGACCATCCGGCCGTCTATATCGCCGATCAGCGCGTCGATGCCATCCGCGATGCGCGTCGACATGGCGGCGCGCGCGTCGGCTGAAACGGCGAGGCGAGYGTTGATGAGCCGCTCGCGCTCGGCCTTGCGCCATCGCCTGATATCCGTCCAGTCGGAGAGCGGCTCCCGATATTCCGGGTCGAGCTCGTGCATGAAGCAGGGCGGTGATGCGTATTGGGCCGGCCCGTCGTCGTCGCGATTATCAGCCATGATAGGTTCCTGTCGTACGGTCTCACGCTATACCTGTGGCAGGGCGCGTTCCATGTGCATTCACGACGCCACGCGACGACTCTGGGGCATGCTTCCTGTCCGGCAAGATGTTGTTGCAGTGCACAAAAATACCTACATCCCTGTGTGGTGGTTTTACGTCGCGAGGTGGATGAAATGAGCGAAGCCGAGCATCATGTCGTGGTCGTTGGCGCCGGGTTCGGCGGGCTCGAACTCACCCGCGCGTTGCATGGCGCACCGGTGCGCATCACCATGATCGACAAGCGCAATCACCACCTGTTCCAGCCGCTGCTTTACCAGGTGGCGACGACGTCGCTGGCGACTTCCGAGGTCGCGTGGCCGATCCGTCATCTTTTACGCAGGCGCAAGGACGTGACGACGCTTCTCGGTACCGTCACCGGGGTCGACCGCGCCGGCAAGCGCGTGCTGCTCGAAGACGGCAGCTCGGTTCCCTACGACACGCTCGTGCTCGCCACAGGCGCGCGCCACGCCTATTTCGGCCACGACGAATGGGAACCGTTCGCGCCGGGACTGAAGACGCTCGAGGATGCCACCGCGATCCGGCGTCGCATCCTGCTCGCTTTCGAGCAGGCGGAGCGCGAAGCCGACCCGGCGAAGCGCCAGGCGCTGCTGACGCTGGTCATCATTGGCGGCGGGCCGACCGGCGTCGAGCTCGCCGGCACCATTGTCGAGCTAGCGCATGACACGTTGCGCGGCGAATTCCGCAACATCGACACACGCCAGGCGCGCGTCGTGCTGATCGAGGCCGGCGACCGGATCCTGGCCAATTTCGCGCCGCAGCTTTCCGACTATGCCCGCAAGGCGCTGGAAAGGCTGGGCGTCACCGTCGAGCTCGGACGCCCCGTGACACAACTCGATGCCGAAGGCGTCGTCTTCGGCGACAAGCGCCTGCCGGCAAGGACGATCATTTGGGCGGCCGGCGTTGCCGCTTCGCCGGCGGCCGAATGGCTGGGAGCCGCGGCCGACCGGGCGGRCAGGGTGATCGTCGAACCCGACCTCACCGTGCCGGGCAATCCCGACATTTTCGTCATCGGCGACACCGCGCATGTGCTGCGTCCGGATGGAAAGCCGGTGCCGGGCGTGGCGCCCTCGGCCAAGCAGGAGGGCAAGCATGTCGCCGCGACGATCAAGGCGCGCCTTGCCGGCGACACGGCGACACGGCCTTTCCAGTACCGGCATGCCGGCGACCTGGCGACGATCGGCAAGCGCGCCGCAGCCATCGACTTCGGCTGGATCAAGCTCACCGGCTGGCTCGCCTGGTGGCTCTGGGGCATAGCCCACATCTATTTCCTGATCGATTTCCGCAACCGCCTGGCGGTCTCGCTTAGCTGGCTATGGATATATCWTACCGGTCAGCGCAGCGCGCGCCTGATCACCCAGGGCGACGACGACAAAAGCTGATTCCTCGCCTTCATCGACACGTCACCTTGTCGTGATCGGAAGGCCTCCAGCGCACATGGACTCAATGCGTATTCAGCGCCATGCTCCGCTGCCAGGGCRGGGGTCACAGCGTTGTTGGAGAGGAGAACACGATGTCACGACCGCCAGCCGCTCAAAGTCAATTCTCCCGCCGCGAATTCCTGGCTGGCGCCGCTGCCGGCGGCGCGCTGATCATGCTGCATCCGTTCTCCGCCCGTGCCGCGGCCAACCAGGCGCATCTCAGGATCATGGAAACCACCGACATCCATGTGAACCTTTTGCCCTATGATTACTACGCCGACAAAGCGAACGACACGATGGGGCTGTCGCGGACGGCCTCGCTGATCGATGCGGTGCGCAAGGAAGCCGTGAATTCGATGCTGATCGACAATGGCGACCTCTTGCAGGGCAGTCCGATGGGCGACTATGTCGCCTACGAAAGGGGGATGAAGGACGGCGACTTGCATCCGATCATGAAGGGCATGAACCTGCTCGGCTACGAATGCTCCACGCTCGGCAACCATGAGTTCAATTACGGCCTGTCCTTTCTCGACAAGGTGTTGGCCGGCGCCAATTTCCCCTTCGTCTGCGCGAATTTGATCCGCGGCACCACGCCGGCCAGCAACCCGCGCGACGACAAGCTCTACCTCAAGCCCTATGTGATCCTCGACAGGAAGATCAAGGACGGTTCCGGGGCCGAGMAGCCGATCAGGATCGGCGTCATCGGCTTCGTTCCGCCGCAGATCATGGTGTGGGATCTCAAGAATCTCGAAGGCAACGTCCAGACGCGCGACATCGTCGAAGCGGCCAGGGCCTGGGTGCCGCAGATCAGGGAAGAGGGCACTGACATCGTCATCGCGCTCTCGCATTCCGGCATCGACATCAAGCAGAGCGACAAGATGGAGAACGCTTCCTTCTTCGTTGCCGGCGTCGAAGGCATCGACGCCGTCTTCACCGGGCACCAGCATCTAGTCTTCCCCGGCAAGAAGGATTTCCAGGCGCTCGCGGGCGTCGACACCGAAAAGGGCACGCTGCAGGGCAAGCCAGCGGTCATGGGCGGCTTCTGGGGCTCGCATATGGGTCTGATCGACCTGCTTCTGGAGCGCGACGGCTCGAAATGGCGGGTTGTCTCGGCCACCTCCGAGGCGCGGCCGATCTATGAGCGCCACGACAACAAGAACAAGGCGAAGGTCGGCGACGATAAGCGCATCATCGCCGCGCTCGAGCAAGACCATCAGGCAACCCTTGCCTATGTCCGCCGTCCCGTCGGCAAGACATCGGCGCCGCTCTATTCCTATTTCGCTCTGGTCGCCGACGATCCGTCCGTGCAGATCGTCAACCAGGCGCAGACCTGGTATCTCAAGGACATATTGAAGAGCACTGAATGGAAGGACATGCCGCTGCTGTCGGCGGCGGCGCCCTTCAAGGCCGGCGGCCGAAACGGCGCCGACTATTATACCGATGTTCCCGTGGGCGACATCGCCATAAAGAACGTCGCCGATCTCTATCTCTACCCGAACACGGTGCGCGCCGTCGAAATCACCGGCGCCGAGGTGAAGGAATGGCTCGAGATGTCTGCCGGCATCTTCAACCACATCGAGCCGGGCAAGGCGGACCAGCCGCTCATCAACACCGATTTCCCATCGTACAACTTCGACGTCATCGACGGCGTCACCTACAGGATCGACCTGTCGCAGCCACCGAAATACGATGCCAAGGGCGGCCTCGCGAACGCCGGCTCCAATCGCATAGTCGACTTGAAATTCGACGGTAAAGCGATTGATCCGGCCGCGAAATTCGTCGTTGCCACCAACAATTACCGCGCTGGCGGAGGCGGCAATTTCCCCGACATCAATGCTTCGAAGATCATCTACGAAACGCCGGATACCAACCGCGATGTGATCGTGCGCTTTGTCGTCAGCGAGGGAACGATCAATCCTTCCGCCGACGACAACTGGTCGTTCGCGCCGCTGCCCGGCGCCAGCGTCGTCTTCGAGACCGGACCGAGGGCCAAGGATTTCATCGCGGAGGTGAAATCCCTGAAGATCGAGCCCGCCGGCGAGGGCGAGGCGGGGTTCGCCAGATACCGCATCACGCTCTGACGCCCTCGCGCCCACGCGGCGTCTTCCACCTGCTACGCCGCCGACGGAAAGCAGCCTCAGGCAAAAAGCAGTGAACTGGAACGATCGCCGCAGCTCCTGCTCTGGTTCCGGCCGTTCACATGCGGTAGTTTTTGCCATGCGTTATGTGATCGTCATCGTCGCCATCGCCTTCTTCCTGATCTGGGATGGCGTTTACAATCATGGCCATTACCTCGATGTGGCCGTGAAGGAGGCGTCGCRCATCGTGCGCTACGTCACCGGGTAAGGTCTCGCGGCTTCGCCTCGCGGGCGCGACATCGTTGCCGGTTGACGCCCAGGCGTTGCTCCCACAGAAACACCGCTGAATCGAAGACCAGGGAGGCTGGCTTGATCCGGCACATTGTTTTCTTCAGCGTGCGGCGCAAGGAAGATGTCGAGCCTGTGCGCTCGGGCCTGCTGGCGCTCGGCAAGATTCCGCACTCCAAGCATTTCGAGGTAACGCTCAACACCAAGGTCGATCTGTTCTCGAACGCGATCGATGTGGTCGTCTATGCCGAGTTCGAGGACGAGGCGGCGCTTGCCGCCTACAAGGCGCATCCGATTTATGCCGACACGACCAGCAAGGTGAAGCCGCTGCGCGAGCTGCGCTATTCGGCCGATGTCGTGGCCGCGGCCTGAACCGGCAGAGCGCGCTCCCGGCGGTCCGCCGCTCTTGAACCGCGGGCCGGAATGGGRCACACCCCGCCGGCATGATCAAAACCGCTGCTCATCCACTCGACCACCTCGTGCTGCCGACACGGAGCCTCGATGCCGTGCGGTCGCGTCTGGCCTCGCTCGGCTTCGTCGTTGCGCCCACGGGCATCCACCCGTTCGGCACGGAGAACGCTTGCGTCTTTTTCGCCGACGGCACCTATCTCGAGCCGCTTGCCATCGGCAACGAACAGACGGCGGACCGCGCCATCGGCGAGGGCAATGTCTTCGTCGCGCGCGACCGTGCCTATCGCGAACGGCTGGGCGAGGAGGGCTTTTCCGCCGTCGTGCTCGGAACCGGCAATGCCGATGCCGACCATAGGCRCTTCGCCGAAGCCGGCCTGTCGGCCGGTGACATGTTGGGTTTCTCACGCGCCTTCACCGATGCGAACGGAAAGAGCGATACCGCGTCCTTCAAGCTGGCCTTCGCGGCCGACAACGGGGCGTCGGACGCGTTCCTCTTCGCCTGCGAGCGCGTCAACGCGCCGAAGATCGATCGCACGGCGCTCCAGGTGCATGCCAATGGCGTGACCGGCATCGTCGAAGTGATCGCGGTCAGCGACGCGCCGTCCGCGCAGATCGGATTGATCTCTATTGCCGCGGACGCGAGTGCCGGCGACCTTGGGGCGGCCGACGCGGTGYGGCTGCCGAACGCAATCCTGAGCGTCGTCACGCCCGGGACCTACCTGCAGCGCTTCGGCATGGCGGCCAAGCCGTCGTCRCATTTGCGGTTTGAGGCGATTGTCTTCTCGGTCCGCGACAAAGCTTCAGTTGCGCAGGCGCTTGCGGCCGGCGCTGTCGATCACAACATGAGCGGCGATGATATCGTCGTTCCGCCGGCGCGCGGGCAGGGCGCCGCCTTCATCTTCCGGGAGATCCCATGAGCAAGCCGCAAGCGTCCAATTCGATGGCGCCCAATACATCGGTAACCGTCGGCAAGGTCGTCTTCGCCAACAATGCGCCGCTGTCGCTGATCGCCGGCCCGTGCCAGCTTGAATCGCGCCAGCACGCTTTCGACATGGCCGGCGCCCTGAAGGAACTGACGGAGCGTCTGGGCATCGGCCTCGTCTACAAGACCAGCTACGACAAGGCCAACCGCACCTCGCTCTCGGCGACGCGCGGCGCGGGGCTTGACGCGGCGATGCCGATCTTCGACGATCTGCGCAAGGAGTTTGGGCTCCCGGTGCTGACCGACGTCCACACCGAGGAGCAATGCTCTGTTGTGGCACCCCATGTCGATATCCTGCAGATCCCGGCTTTCCTGTCGCGCCAGACCGACATGCTGCTCGCCGCGGCTAGGACCGGCAAGGTCATCAATGTGAAGAAGGGCCAGTTCCTCGCGCCCTGGGACATGAAGAACGTCGTCGCCAAGATCACCGGCTCCGGCAATCCGAACGTTCTGACCACCGAGCGCGGCGTCTCCTTCGGCTACAATACGCTGGTGTCGGACATGCGCTCGCTGCCGGTCATGGCCGAGATCGGCGCCCCGGTGATTTTCGACGCGACCCATTCCGTGCAGCAGCCGGGCGGGCAGGGCGGCTCGTCGGGCGGCGAACGGCGCTTCGTCGAAACGCTCGCGCGCGCAGCCGTTGCCGTCGGCGTCGCCGGCGTCTTCATCGAAACCCATCAGGACCCAGACAACTCGACATCCTCCGACGGCCCAAACATGGTCCCGTTGAARGACATGCCGGCGCTGCTGGAAAAGCTCATGGCCTTCGACCGCATCGCCAAAGGTCACTGATTGCGGCAACGGATTCGATCCAGTGCCGGCATGCGATGAGCCAACGCTATCTCACCGATAGCCTAGCAAATCATCGGGAACCTTCGCCCACTCCTCTCATTGTCAGTGCAGGCATCCAACCGAGAGGAGCACCACCATGACCACCCCGTCCGGGCACACTGAAGCCATTGCCGCCTCGCGCGTCATCGGCACGTCTGTCTACAACACCGAAGGCAACAGCATCGGCAGCATCGAGGATGTGATGCTCGACAAGATGTCGAACGGCATCATGTTCGCCGTGATCGGTTTCGGYGGTTTCCTCGGCATGGGCGAAAAGTACCACGCCATCCCGTGGGCGACGCTCGACTATGACGAGGACAAAGGCGGTTACGTTGTTCCATTCACCAAGGAACAGCTTCAGGCCGCGCCCGCATACTCGATCGAGGAACTGACCGGCGCCGACGGCGAAGCCGCCCGTGATGCTTCATTCCAGTACTACCATGTGAAGCCCTATTGGCATTGATCGCTTGATCTACGTGCTGAAATCGGAAGGCCCCCGACAATGAAGCCGGGGGCCTTTGCGTCTAAACTATTCCGCCGCGCCGAGAGTCGATAGCTCTACCGAACTCTGCTGGGGCTTCTGATCGTCGCATGACGTCAGGAATGCCGCCGCGATCAGGAACAAACTCACGATACCGCTCAACTGGGACATGGCGAAACTCCTCCTGTTTCGCCCCGCGCGAACGCGACCATAGATGAGAAGGCCACGTGATGCGCATGACTTATGATGACAGAAATTTGCGCTTCGTGAATCCGGCCCGCGGCAATAATTGCGGCGCCGCCGATTGCCTTTTGCGCCGCTTTGGCTAAGAGGGGCGCGACGCTTCAATCGATCAATCGGGGACATCGCAAATGACCGCCATCATCGACATTGTCGGGCGTGAAATCCTGGACAGCCGTGGCAATCCGACCGTGGAGGTCGATGTGGTGCTGGAAGACGGCTCGATGGGGCGCGCCGCGGTGCCCTCGGGCGCATCGACCGGCGCGCATGAGGCGGTCGAACTGCGCGATGGCGGGCCACGCTATCTCGGCAAGGGCGTCCAGCGGGCGGTCGAGGCCGTAAACGGCGAGCTGTTCGAGGCGATCGGCGGCATGGAAGCCRAGAACCAGATCCATATCGACCAGACGATGATCGAGCTCGACGGCACCCCGAACAAGAGCCGCCTCGGCGCCAACGCCATCCTCGGCGTATCGCTGGCGGTCGCCAAGGCCGCGGCGGAAGCCGCCGGCCTGCCGCTCTACCGCTATATCGGCGGCACCAAGGCGCACATCCTGCCGGTGCCGATGATGAACATCATCAATGGCGGCGCCCATGCCGACAATCCGGTCGATTTCCAGGAATTCATGATCCTGCCCGTCGGCGCGCCGACGCTGCGCGATGGCGTGCGCTGGGGCTCGGAGATCTTCCACACGCTGCGCAAGAAGCTCAAGGACGCCGGCCATAACACCAATGTCGGCGACGAGGGCGGCTTCGCCCCCAACCTGAAAAGCGCGCCGGCGGCGCTCGATTTCATCATGGAATCGATCGAGAAGGCCGGCTTCAAGCCGGGCGAGGACGTGGCGCTTGGCCTCGACTGCGCGGCGACCGAGTTCTTCAAGGACGGCAATTATGTCTATGAAGGCGAGAAGAAGACCCGCGATCCCAAGGCGCAGGCCAAGTATATCGCCAAGCTGGCTGCCGACTATCCGATCATCACCATCGAGGACGGCCTTGCCGAGGACGACTGGGAAGGTTGGAAGATCCTGACCGACCTGATCGGCAAGAAGGTTCAGCTCGTCGGCGACGACCTCTTCGTCACCAACACGGCTCGGCTGCGCGACGGCATCCGCATGGGCGTCGCCAATTCGATCCTGGTGAAGGTCAACCAGATCGGCTCGCTGACCGAGACGCTTGACGCGGTCGAGACCGCGCACAAGGCGGCCTACACCGCGGTCATGTCGCACCGTTCGGGCGAGACCGAGGATTCGACCATCGCCGACCTCGCGGTCGCCACCAATTGCGGACAGATCAAGACCGGCTCCCTGTCGCGTTCGGACCGCATGGCCAAATACAACCAGCTCATCCGTATCGAGGAAGAGCTCGGCAAACAGGCGCGCTACGCCGGCAAGTCGGTGGTCAAAGGCTGATCCAGCCTGTTCTGACGAACCTTAAAAAAGGGCGGGCATTCCCGCCCTTTTTCGTTTCCGGCGGCCATGCAACGGGCCGTCCGTAACCGTCCATTAAGCACAATCGGGCGAAATACGACTCATGGCCGCTTGCGTTCGCGGCCGCGAGGGTTCGGGTCATGTGGACACGTCAGCACAAGCAGAGAAACACCGGCAGGCTGATCATCCCCTCGCTTTGCGTGCTCTTCCTGGCCTATTTCGGCTTCCACGCCTATCACGGCGAATTCGGCATCTACTCCAAGTATCGGCTCGAGGCCCAGGCGGCCGAGCTGCAGGCTCAGCTCGATGCCGTGAAGGCGCGCCGGATCGACTTCGAGCGCCGCGTTCAGCTGATGCACGAAGGCACGCTGGAGAAGGATATGCTTGACGAGCAGGCCCGAAAGGCGCTCAATCTGTCCCAGCCCGACGAAATCACCATCATGTTGCCCGCCCCGGCGAAATAACCGAATTTCGGTTAACAGCCTTTATTCGCAATGATTCTAATCGCTTAGATGCATGCCAGCCATGCATTTTTCAGCATGGCACAATGCATCCTTGCGTGTTAGCCTCGCGCAAATCGGTGGGGAGGCGATCGATCTCCCTGAATGTCCGCAAAGAGACGCCAACAGGGAGTGACGCATGGCCACCGCCGCCAAAAAAGCGCCCGCCAAATCCAAATCCGACAAACAGCCCAATCTGTCAGCGCCCAAGCCCGCTGATTTCACCAAGGAAGAAGAGCTTTCCGCCTATAGGCACATGCTCTTGATCCGCCGCTTCGAGGAGAAGGCCGGCCAGCTCTACGGCATGGGCTTCATCGGCGGCTTCTGCCATCTCTATATCGGCCAGGAGGCCGTCGTCACCGGCATGAAGATGGCGCTGGTCGAAGGCGACCAGATGATCACCGCCTATCGCGACCATGGCCACATGCTGGCGATGGAGCTGTCGCCGCGCGGCGTCATGGCCGAGCTCACCGGGCGCCGCGGCGGCCTGTCCAAGGGCAAGGGCGGCTCCATGCACATGTTCTCCAAGGAGAAGCATTTCTACGGCGGCCACGGTATTGTCGGCGCCCAGGTGTCGCTCGGCACCGGATTGGCCTTCGCCAACCGCTACCGCGACAACAAGAACGTCACGCTGACCTATTTCGGAGACGGCGCGGCCAACCAGGGCCAGGTCTACGAAAGCTTCAACATGGCCTCGCTGTGGAAGCTGCCGGTGATCTACATCATCGAGAACAATCGCTACGCCATGGGCACGTCCGTGTCGCGCTCGTCGGCCGAGACCGACTTCTCGCACCGCGGCGCTTCCTTCAAGATTCCCGGTATCCAGGTCGACGGCATGGATGTCCGCGCCGTGAAATCAGCGGCCGAGCTCGCCACCGAATGGTGYCGCGCCGGCAACGGCCCGCTGATCCTCGAGATGCAGACCTACCGCTATCGCGGCCACTCGATGTCCGATCCGGCGAAGTATCGTTCCAAGGAGGAAGTGCAGAAGATGCGCTCCGAGCACGACCCGATCGAACAGGTCCGGGTGCGGCTGCTCGACAAGAAGTGGGCAAGCGAGGACGAGCTCAAGGCCGTCGACAAGGAAGTGCGCGACGTCGTCGCCGACGCCGCCGAATTCGCCCAGAACGACGCCGAGCCGGATCCGTCCGAGCTCTGGACCGACATCGTACTCTAAGGAGAGGGCAAGGACATGCCGATCGAAATTCTCATGCCCGCGCTCTCGCCGACGATGGAAGAGGGCAATCTTTCCAAATGGCTGAAGAACGAAGGCGACAAGATCGTCGCCGGTGACGTGATCGCCGAGATCGAGACCGACAAGGCGACGATGGAAGTCGAAGCCGTCGACGAAGGCACGCTGGCCAAGATCGTCGTTCCGGCCGGCACTGAAGGCGTCAAGGTCAACGYGGTGATCGCCGTGCTGGCAGTCGACGGCGAGGACGTCGACAAGGCCGGTGAAGGCATAGGCGAGGAAGAGCCTGCCAAGRCTGAAGCCGCGCCGGCACCGGCCGCGGCCAAGAGCGAAGCTGCGGCTCCTGTCGCCGCAGCACCGAAGACGGAGGTCGCCGCCGAYCCGGACATCCCCGCCGGCACCGAGATGGTGTCCACCACGGTGCGCGAGGCGCTCCGCGACGCCATGGCCGAGGAAATGCGCCGCGACGGCGACGTCTTCGTCATGGGCGAGGAAGTCGCCGAGTACCAGGGCGCCTACAAGATCACTCAAGGGTTGCTGCAGGAATTCGGGCCGCGCCGCGTCGTCGACACGCCCATCACCGAGCACGGCTTTGCCGGCGTCGGCGTGGGTGCGGCGATGGCAGGGCTTAAGCCGATCGTCGAGTTTATGACCTTCAACTTCGCCATGCAGGCGATCGACCAGATCATCAACTCCGCCGCCAAGACGCTCTATATGTCCGGCGGCCAGATGGGCGCGCCGATCGTCTTCCGTGGCCCGAACGGAGCCGCGGCCAGAGTCGCCGCCCAGCACTCGCAGTGCTATGCCGCCTGGTACAGCCATATCCCCGGCCTGAAGGTGGTGATGCCCTATACGGCCGCCGACGCCAAGGGCCTGCTCAAGGCGGCGATCCGGGACCCGAACCCGGTCATCTTCCTCGAGAACGAAATCCTCTACGGCCATTCCTTCGAGGTGCCGAAGCTCGACGATTTCGTGCTGCCGATCGGCAAGGCGCGCATCCACAAAAAAGGCAAGGACGTCACGCTCGTCTCCTTCGGCATCGGCATGACCTATGCGGTCAAGGCGGAGGCCGAACTGCGCGGCATGGGCATCGATGCCGAGATCATCGATCTCAGGACCATCCGGCCGCTCGACTTCGACACGATCATCGCCTCGGTGAAGAAGACCAACCGCCTCGTCGTGGTGGAAGAGGGCTTCCCGCAGAWCTCGGTCGGCGATCACATCGCCAACCAGGTCTCGCAGCGCGCCTTCGACTTCCTCGACGCGCCGGTGATCACCATCGCCGGCAAGGATGTGCCGATGCCTTACGCGGCGAACCTGGAAAAGCTGGCTTTGCCCAATGTCGGCGAGGTCGTCGAGGCCGTCAAAGCCGTTACCTATCGCTAAGCCGGTCGGGAGGACATCATGCCAATCAACATCACCATGCCGGCGCTCTCTCCGACCATGGAAGAGGGCRATCTGTCGAAATGGTTGGTCAAGGAAGGCGACAAGGTTTCGCCGGGGGATGTGATCGCCGAGATCGAGACCGACAAGGCGACGATGGAAGTCGAGGCCGTTGATGAAGGCACGGTCGCCAAGCTCGTGGTGCCGGCTGGCACCGAAGGTGTCAAGGTCAACGCGCTGATCGCCATTTTGGCCGGCGAGGGCGAGGATGCCGCCGCCGCGGCCAAGAGCGGTGGTAGTGCAGCGCCAAAGGCCGAAGCGCCGAAAGCGGAAGCCCCGAAGGCCGAAGCGCCCAAGGAGACTCCGAAAGCGGCGGCCGCGGCACCCGCGCCGGCAAAGGCCGAGCCTGCTCCCGTGGCCAACGGTCACGCCGCCGGGGACCGCGTCTTCGCATCGCCGCTGGCCCGCCGCATCGCCAAGGATGCCGGCGTCGACGTGGCGGCGCTGGCCGGTTCCGGCCCGCATGGCCGCGTGGTGAAGGTCGACGTCGAGGCGGCGATCGCTTCCGGCGGCGCCCAGGCCGCGCCTGCGGCGAAGGCGCCAGCTGGCGCTCCATCCGCTCCGGCGCCCGCGCCGAAGCCGATGTCGGACGATCAGGTGCTGAAGCTGTTTGCCGAAGGCTCCTACGAGCTCGTGCCGCATGACAACATGCGCAAGACCATCGCGCGCCGCCTGGTCGAGGCGAAGAGCACCATCCCGCATTTCTATCTGACGCTGGATTGCGAGCTCGACGCGCTCTTGGCGCTGCGCACGCAACTCAATGCCGCCGCTCCGATGCGGAAGACCGACAAGGGCGAGGTTCCCGCCTACAAGCTGTCCGTCAACGATATGGTCATCAAGGCCATGGCGATGGCGCTGATGGCGGTGCCGGATGCCAACGCGTCGTGGACCGAAAACGCCATGGTCAAGCACAAGCATGCCGATGTCGGCGTTGCCGTCTCGATCCCCGGCGGCCTGATCACGCCGATCATCCGGCGTGCGGATGAAAAGACGCTGTCGGTGATCTCCAACGAGATGAAGGACCTGGCGAGCCGCGCCAGGAGCCGCAAGCTGAAGCCCGAAGAATATCAGGGCGGCACGACGGCGGTGTCCAATCTGGGCATGTTCGGCATCAAGGACTTTGCCGCCGTCATCAACCCGCCGCATGCGACGATCCTGGCGGTCGGCGCGGGCGAAGAGCGGGCTGTGGTGAAGAAGGGCGAGATCAAGGTGGCAACGGTGATGTCGGTGACACTCTCGACCRACCATCGCGCCGTCGACGGCGCGCTCGGCGCGGAACTGCTCGGCGCCTTCAAGCGCATGATCGAAAACCCGATGGGCATGCTGGTCT
This sequence comes from Mesorhizobium sp. LCM 4576, assembly GCF_001854815.1. Classification (NCBI taxonomy): domain Bacteria; kingdom Pseudomonadati; phylum Pseudomonadota; class Alphaproteobacteria; order Hyphomicrobiales; family Phyllobacteriaceae; genus Mesorhizobium; species Mesorhizobium sp. LCM 4576. The sequence goes on along the minus strand of NZ_MDDT01000004.1, from coordinate 290,277 downwards.
AGGAAGGAAAAGGCGGTGCGGATAGTCTTCACCGGCCTTTTCGCCTTGATCATTTTCGATCCCGCTGGCGAGCTCTTCGCACGCCGGCGCGTCAGGCGCTCGCAGCCAGGTTTCGGCAAGGGTTGGGCAACCGCATGAAGACAATTCTCTGCTATGGCGACTCGCTGACCTGGGGCTATGACGCCGGCAGCCTTGGTCGCCATGCCCTCGAGGACCGCTGGCCGAGCGTGCTCGGGGCGGCACTCGGCGAGGGTGTCGAGGTCATCGCCGAAGGATTGAACGGCCGCACCACGGCCTTCGACGACCATCTGGCCGGCGCCGATCGCAACGGCGCCCGCATCCTGCCGACGATCCTGACCAGCCACGCGCCGCTCGATCTCGTCATCTTCATGCTCGGCGCCAACGACATGAAGCCCTGGATCCACGGCAATCCGGTCGCCGCCAAGCAGGGCATCCAGCGCCTGATCGACATCGTGCGCGGCCACGGCTACCCGTTCGACTGGGACGCGCCGCAGATCCTCATCGTCGCGCCGCCGGTGGTGACGCGCACCGACAATGCCGAATTCAAGGAAATGTTCGCCGGCGGCGACGACGCCTCCAAGCGTCTGGCGCCGCAATATTCAGCGCTGGCCGACGAGGCCGGCTGCGGCTTCTTCGATGCCGRCACGGTCGCCACCACCACGCCACTCGACGKCGTCCATCTCGATGCCGAGAACACGCGGCGGATCGGCCAGGCGCTGGCGCCGCTCGTGCGTGTCATGCTCTCACTCTAACCCTCAGAAAGATCAGGGAGAAAACCCGTGGCTGAATCCTACGACGTCATCATCATCGGCTCAGGCCCCGGTGGCTATGTCACGGCGGTGCGTTCCGCCCAGCTCGGCTTCAAGACGGCGATCGTCGAGCGCGAGCATCTGGGCGGCATTTGCCTCAACTGGGGCTGCATCCCCACCAAGGCGCTGCTGCGCTCGGCCGAGATCATGCATTATTCGGATCATCTGAAGGACTACGGCCTGAAACTCGAAGGCGGCAAGGTCAGCCCCGACACGGCCGCCGTGGTCGACCGTYCCCGAAAAGTGTCGCTCAGGCTGAACACCGGCGTCGGCTTCCTGATGAAGAAGAACAAGGTCGACGTCATCTGGGGCGAGGCCAAGCTTTCCAAGCCGGGCGAGATCGTCGTTTCGAAGACGGCAAAGAAAGCGATGGAGCCGCAGCCGCCGGTGCCAAAGGGCGTCAAGGGCGAGGGCACCTACACCGCCAAGCACATCATCCTGGCGAGTGGCGCCCGGCCGCGCGCGCTGCCCGGCATCGAGCCGGACGGCAAGCTGATCTGGACCTATTTCGAGGCGATGGTGCCGAAGGAAATGCCAAAATCGCTGCTCGTAATGGGTTCCGGCGCCATCGGCATCGAGTTCGCCTCCTTCTACCGCACCATGGGCGCGGACGTGACGGTGGTCGAGCTGCTGCCGCAGGTCATGCCGGTCGAGGACGCCGAGGTCTCGAAATTCGCRCAGAAACAGTTCGAGAAACAAGGGATGAAGATCATCCTCGAAGCCAAGGTGACCAAGGTCGACAAATCAGCCAATTCGGTCACTGCGCATGTCGAGATGAAGGACGGCAAGGTCGAGAAGATCACCGCCGACCRCATGATCTCGGCCGTCGGCGTGCAGGGCAACATCGAGAATCTCGGCCTGGAAGCGCTCGGTGTGAAGACGGACCGCGGCTGCATCGTCGTCGACGGCTACGGCAAGACCAATGTGCCCGGCATCTACGCCATCGGCGACGTCGCCGGGCCGCCGATGCTCGCTCACAAGGCCGAGCATGAAGGTGTGGTCTGCATCGAGAAAATCGCCAATTTCCCCGGCGTGCATGCCATCGACAAGCTGAAGATCCCCGGCTGCACCTATTGCAGTCCGCAGGTGGCGTCTGTCGGCCTGACTGAAGCGAAAGCCAAGGCCGAAGGCAAGGATATCCGCGTCGGCCGCTTCCCCTTCAGCGCCAACGGCAAGGCCATCGCGCTCGGCGAGGACCAGGGTTTCGTCAAGACCATCTTCGACAAGAAGACCGGGCAGCTTCTCGGCGCACACATGGTCGGCGCCGAGGTGACCGAGCTCATCCAGGGTTTTGTCGTGGCGATGAACCTGGAGACGACCGAGGAAGAGTTGATGCACACGATCTTCCCGCATCCGACGCTGTCGGAGATGATGAAGGAGAGCGTGCTCGACGCCTATGGCCGCGCTTTGAACGCATGATAAGTCACCAATCGGTGATAGATAGCCGATCCGTGCTAGATTGGTCAGGCGAGACTCACACGCGGCAGCCGGAGAAAGCTGACAGCAAGGCAGTTCGTATCCGGATGCATTTTCACCTGATCGAGGAGGAATTGGCACATGCATATGAATGGCGTCGGCTGGATCACGGCCATTATCGTCGGCGGTCTGGCAGGCTGGTTCGCCGAGATGGTCATGAAGAGCAACACCGGCATCTTCATGAACATCATCATGGGCATCGTCGGCGCGGTGGTGCTGAACGCGATCCTGCAGGCTCTGAACATCCAGTCCCTCGGCGTCGGCTGGGTAGCCTATCTGATCACCGGTTTCATCGGCGCCTGCCTGCTGATCTTCGTGGGGCGGCTTGTTCGGCGCTGAACGCATGCCGCTATGCGGAAAGGGCCGTGGCGGCATGCGCCGGCGCGGCCTTTTTCTTTGCCGCGAAAAGTCTTAGATGACGAAGGACAGGCGGCCGCCGACACCGCGGCCGCGAAGGATTTGAAATGGTCACAGTCGTAGACACGATCGCCAACCGGCCGCGCCCGCGGCATCCCGAGAAGGCGCACCGGCCCGATCAGGAGGTGCTGCGCAAGCCCGACTGGATCCGCGTCAAGGCGCCGGTTTCCAAGGGCTATGCCGAAACGCGCGAGATCGTGAAGTCGCACAAGCTGGTGACGGTGTGCGAAGAGGCCGGCTGCCCGAATATCGGCGAATGCTGGGACAAGAAGCACGCCACCTTCATGATCATGGGCGAGATCTGCACGCGCGCCTGCGCCTTCTGCAATGTCGCGACCGGCATCCCGACCGCGCTCGATCCGGATGAGCCGGCGCGCGTGGCGCATGCCGTCAAGCAGATGGGGCTGAGCCACGTCGTCATCACCTCCGTCGACCGCGACGACCTGGCCGACGGCGGCGCACAGCATTTCGCCGATGTCATCCACGCCATCCGCGCCGAGGCGCCCTCGACGACGATCGAGATCCTGACGCCCGACTTCCTGCGCAAGGACGGCGCGCTGGAGGTCGTCGTTGCGGCCAAGCCCGACGTCTTCAACCACAATCTCGAAACCGTGCCGTCGAACTACCTGACGGTCCGTCCGGGCGCACGTTACTTCCACTCGATCCGGCTCTTGCAGCGCGTGAAAGAACTCGACCCGTCGATCTTCACCAAATCCGGCATCATGGTCGGCCTCGGCGAGGAGCGGAACGAAGTGCTGCAACTGATGGACGATCTGCGCTCGGCCAATGTCGACTTCATGACCATCGGCCAGTATCTGCAGCCTTCCAAGAAGCACCATCCGGTGATCCGCTTCATCCCGCCGGACGAGTTCAAGTCCTACGAGACCATCGGCAAGACCAAGGGTTTCCTGCTCGTGGCGTCGAGCCCGCTGACGCGCTCCTCGCACCATGCCGGCGAGGATTTCGCCAGGCTGCGCGCGGCGCGCGAGGCGCAGCTCGCGAAGGCCAGCTGACCTTCAATGCCGAAATTCGAGGCGACACGCCGCGTCGCGCATACACCGCAAGAGATGTTCGCGCTGGTTGCGGACATCGAGGCCTACCCGCAATTCCTGCCGCTCTGCGAATCGCTCACCGTGCGCTCGCGCAAGGAGCGTGACGGCCGCACTATCCTGGTTGCCGACATGAGCATCGGCTATAAGGCGATCCGCGAGACCTTCACGACGCAGGTGCTGCTGAAGCCCGACGAGAACGCCATCGACGTCAAATATATCGACGGCCCGTTCAAATATCTCAGCAACATCTGGCGCTTCGACCSCGCCGACAGCGGCTGCGAAGTGCATTTCTTCATCGACTACGAATTCAAGAGCCGCATTCTCGGCGCGCTGATGGGCACGATGTTCGACCGCGCTTTCCGCATGTTCTCGGAAGCCTTCGAGAAACGCGCCGACATGATCTATGGCGCGAAGCCGGCCTGATCTTCACCCGGCCCGATCCTGACCCAGCGCCCGCAACCCGAGTTGCAGCGCGTGCCGCACCGTCTCATGCCGGATGAATTCGCGGCCCTTTTGACCAAATAGCTGCCGCTCCGCGACAACAGGCTGCCCGGCCAACGCAATCCCGAACCACACAAGACCGACCGGCTTGTCCGCCGAGCCGCCGCTGGGGCCTGCAATGCCGGTGACGGCGAGCGACAGGCTSGCTTGCGAATGCGTCAGCGCGCCTGCCRCCATCTCCAGCACCGTCTCGCGCGAGACCGCGCCATGTGCGTCGAGCGTGGCGGCGGAGACGCCGAGCATCTCCATCTTGGCTTCGTTGGAATAGGTGATGAAGCCGCGATCGACCACGGCGGAGGATCCGGCGATGTCGGTGAGCGCGGCGATGATCAGGCCGCCGGTGCAGCTTTCGGCCGTCGCCAGCATGATGCCGCGCTGCTGGCAGGCCTGGAGCAAAGCTATGGCGAGTTCGGCGTTGCTCATGCGGGCACCTCTYCCGGATAGACCACGCTGGCGGTAGCGATCGCGGCGATGCCTTCGCCGCGCCCGACAAAGCCGAGCTTCTCGTTGGTCGTCGCCTTGATCGAAATGCGCTCGGGCGCAATGCCGAGCATGGCCGAAAGCGCCTCCGTCATCGCCGCGCGATGCGGCCCGACGCGCGGAGCCTCGCAGATCAGTGTGATATCGGCATTGGCGATGCGGCCGCCGCGCTCGCGCACCAGCTTTGCCGCGTGCTCGACGAAGATCGTCGAGGCCGCCCCCTTCCATTGCGGGTCCGAGGGCGGGAAATGCGTGCCGATGTCGCCGGCGCCGCAGGTGGCGAGCAGCGCGTCGGTCAGCGCGTGAAGCCCGACATCGGCGTCCGAATGGCCGGAGAGTTTTCGCTCATAGGGAATGGCGACGCCGCAGAGCGTCACATGGTCGCCGGGCTCGAACGCATGCACGTCGTAGCCATTGCCGGTGCGAATATCCGGGAAGCGCTGCTGCGCGCTCGAGAGCCGTTGGTCGGCCAATGCGATGTCCCTTGCCCAGGTGAGTTTGACGTTGTCTGGCGATCCGGGAACGATCCTGACCGGTATCTGCGCCCATTCGGCGATCGCCGCGTCGTCGGTGAACTCGGTCTTGCCGAGATGATGCGCCTTCTCATGCGCGGCGAGCAGCGGCCAGAATGGAAAACCCTGCGGCGTCTGCGCGGCATGCAGGCCGGCCCGCGACACTGTCTCGTCGATCATGCCGGTGGCCGATTCCCGCTTCAGCGTGTCGGCGACGGGCAGCGCCGGCAGCGCGCCCTGGCGCTCGCCGATGGCTTCGATCGTGCGGTCGATCAGCCCGGTGTCGACAAACGGGCGTACGGCATCATGCACCAGCACTTTTGCGGGTGCTTGCTCTCTCAGCGCCAGGAGACCGAGCCGGACGGATGCCTGGCGCGAAGGGCCGCCGATAACGGCGACAAGGCGATCGCCATGYGCCTCGGCCGCGCGCTGGAAGAGTTCGGCGTCGTCGGCGTGGATCGCCACGACCACGGGGCCGATCATCGGATGGGAGAGGAAGATATCCAGCGTATGGGCGATGACGGCGCGGCCGCCGATGCGCTGATACTGCTTCGGACCGTCGGCCTGTCCGGCGCGCGCGCCGCGGCCGGCGGCGACGATCACCACCCCGATCCCGCCGCCTGGGGACGCCGCTTGCCTTTCGCTTGCCTCGCTCATTCCGATCGGTCCTAGAGCCGGATGATTTCAGGTCTGTTCGACCTGAAATCTGAATCCGTCTCTAAATCAAAGAAGTAGAGCATGATGTCGGCCGAAAACCGCTCACACTTTTCGGCATCATGCTCTAGTCGCGGTGATGGCCGAAGGCCAGCTTTTTCCAAAATGCGCCTTAATGTGACGTCATTGCGCGTTGCACAATGCTTCACTTCTGGCTAGAGAATGTGCACCGATCGAACATGCTTGGTTTTTGTGCATGGCTGAACTGACCACATTGGCATCGCCACTCGATGTCGGCGGCGTGAGAATCCGCAATCGGGTTTTCCTCGCGCCGATGTCCGGCATCACCGACGAGCCGTTCCGGCAGCGCGCCCATGCGCACGGTGCCGGCCTTGTCGTGTCCGAAATGGTGGCGAGCGGCGAACTGGCCAAGGGGCGGGCCGGCTGTGATCTGCGTATACGCCATTCCGGCCTGCCGGTGCATATGGTGCAGCTTGCCGGCCGCGAGGCTGCGCACATGGGCGAAGGAGCGCGAATCGCGGCGGGCGAGGGCGCCGACATCATCGACATCAACATGGGCTGCCCGGCGAAGAAGGTGACCGGCGGCTATGCCGGCTCGGCGCTGATGCGCGATCTCGACCACGCGCTGTCGCTGATCGAGGCGGTGGTCGACGCCGTGTCGGTGCCGGTGACGGTCAAGATGCGGCTCGGTTGGGACGAAAGCGCGCTCAACGCGCCGATGCTGGCGCGCCGCGCCGAGCAGGCCGGCGTCAGCATGGTGACCGTGCACGGCCGCACGCGCTGCCAGTTCTATCAGGGCAAGGCCGACTGGCGCGCCATCGCGCGCGTCAAGCAAGCGGTCTCGATTCCCGTGGTCGCCAATGGCGATGTGGGCTCGCCGGAAGAGGCAGCGGCGATCCTCGAACTTTCCGGCGCCGACGCGGTGATGGTCGGCCGCGCRCATTATGGCGCGCCATGGGTCGCGGGCGGCATAGCGATGGCCGCGGCCGGCGCAAACGCACAAGGCATTCCAACAACGCCGCAAGAGTTAACCGATTACGTCGTCTCGCATTACGAGGACATGCTCGCGCTCTACGGCATCGAAAGCGGCCTGCGCCAGGCGCGCAAGCATCTCGGCTGGTATCTCGACCGCCATGCGCCCGATGTTTGCTCCGGGCAGCGCAAACGCATCCTGACGTCCTTCGAGCCACGCGAGGTCGTCGCCGAGCTGCGCCGCGCGTTCGCCGACAGCTCGCCCTCGATCGGCTTACGGAGAGCGGCATGAAGGCCGATGTTCCCCAGCAGCCCGACATGGCGGATGCCGCCAACAWCGTGCTCAACACCATCCGCCGCCCGGTCATCATGGTCGACCCCGACGGCTTCATCACGTTTGCCAACGCGGATGCCGAGGACTTCTTCCGCTCCAGCGCGAATATGCTTGCCCGCAATACGCTCTCCAAGCTGGTGCCGTTCGGCAGCCCGTTGCTGACGCTGGTCGACCAGGTCCGAGAGCGCCGCGCGCCGGTCAACGAATACCGCGTCGACGTGTCGTCGCCGCGGCTCGGCATCGAGAAGATGGTCGATCTCTATGTCGCGCCGGTGCCCGAGTTTCCGGGCTCGGTCGTCGTCATGTTCCAGGAACGGTCGATGGCCGACAAGATCGACCGCCAGATGACGCATCGGGGCGCGGCGCGCTCCGTCACCGGGCTTGCCGCCATGCTCGCGCATGAGATCAAGAACCCGCTCTCCGGCATCCGYGGCGCCGCCCAGCTGCTCGAGCTTTCCGCGTCCGASGAGGACCGAGYRCTCACCCGCCTGATCACCGACGAAACCGACCGCATCGTCTCGCTGGTCGACCGCATGGAGGTGTTTTCCGACGAGCGGCCGATCGAGCGTTTTCCAGTCAACATCCACGTCGTTCTGGATCACGTGAAGGCGATCGCCAAGAACGGTTTTGCAAGGCGGATCRAGATCTTGGAGGAATATGATCCATCATTGCCTCCAGTCTTCGCCAACCGCGACCAGCTGATCCAGGTCTTCCTCAATCTGGTGAAGAACGCCGCCGAGGCGATCGGCGCCGACCCGCAGGGCGAGATCGTGCTGTCGACGGCTTTCCGCCCGGGCATCCGCGTTTCCGTACCTGGAACCCAGGACCGTGTCTCGCTGCCGCTGGAATTCTGCGTCCATGACAACGGCCCCGGCGTTTCCGAGGACATCCTGCCGATCCTGTTCGATCCGTTTATCACCACCAAGCCGAACGGCTCCGGCCTCGGGCTGGCGCTGGTGGCCAAGATCGTCGGCGAGCACGGCGGCATCATCGAATGCGATTCGACGCCGCGCGGCACCACGTTCCGCGTCCTGATGCCGGCCTGGAAAGAGACCTCGCAAGGCTCGGGCGACGAAGCTGAAGGAGACCGCACATGAGCGCTCGCGGCAATATCCTGGTCGCCGACGACGACGCGGCGATCCGCACCGTGCTGAACCAGGCGCTGTCACGCGTCGGCCATGAGGTGCGTGTGACCTCGAATGCCTCGACGCTGTGGCGCTGGGTGGCGGCGGGCGAGGGCGATCTGGTCATCACCGACGTGGTGATGCCGGACGAGAACGCCTTCGACATGCTGCCGCGCATCAAGAAGGCGCGGCCCGAGCTGCCGGTCATCGTCATGAGCGCCCAAAACACCTTCATGACCGCCATCCGCGCCTCCGAGACCGGCGCCTACGAATATCTGCCGAAGCCCTTCGACCTCACCGAGCTGCTCAACATCGTCAACCGGGCGCTGGCCGAGCCGAAGCGGCCGAAGCTCGATGCCCGCGCCGAAGACCAGCCGGAGACGATGCCGCTGGTCGGCCGCTCCGCCGCCATGCAGGACATCTACCRCATGCTGGCGCGCATGATGCAGACCGATCTCACGGTCATGATCAGCGGCGAGTCCGGCACCGGCAAGGAGCTGGTGGCGCGCGCGCTGCATGAATATGGCCGCCGCCGCGGCGGCCCGTTTGTGGCCATCAACATGGCGGCGATCCCRCGCGACCTCATCGAATCGGAACTGTTCGGCCATGAGAAAGGCGCCTTCACCGGCGCCCAGAACCGCTCCAGCGGCCGTTTCGAGCAGGCCGAGGGCGGCACGCTGTTCCTCGATGAGATCGGCGACATGCCGATGGAAGCGCAGACCCGGCTRCTGCGCGTGCTGCAGCAGGGCGAATACACCACGGTCGGCGGCCGCACGCCGATCAAGACCGATGTGCGCATCGTCGCGGCCACCAACAAGGACCTGCGCACGCTCATCAACCAGGGCCTGTTCCGCGAGGACCTCTTCTACCGCCTCAACGTCGTGCCGCTTAGGCTGCCGGCGCTGCGCGAGCGTTCCGAGGACATTCCCGACCTGGTGCGGCATTTCTTCAAGCAGGGCGCCAGCGAGGGCCTCCAGACCAAGCGCATATCGTCCGGCGGCATCGAGCTGATGAAGCGCTACCCCTGGCCGGGCAATGTGCGCGAGCTGGAAAACCTGGTGCGGCGGCTGGCCGCCCTCTACTCGCAAGACGAGATTTCCTCAGAGATCATCGAGTCCGAGCTGAAGACGGGCGAGAGGCCGGTTGTGCCGGACGGCGGCGCGCTCATCCCCGACGATCTGTCGATCGGCCAGGCGGTCGAGCATTTCCTGCAGCGCTATTTCGCCTCCTTCGCCGGCGAATTGCCGCCGGCCGGGCTTTATCAGCRCATTCTCGCCGAGGTCGAATATCCGCTGGTGCTGGCCTCCATGACGGCGACGCGCGGCAACCAGATCAAGGCCGCGGAGCTTCTGGGGCTCAACCGCAACACGCTGCGCAAGAAGATCCGCGAGCTCGGCGTCAACGTCTACAAGTCGTCCAGGCAGCCGTAGCGTTACTTCGTCCTTTCGGTGGATTTTGCCGGGAAAGATTATCTTCCCAGCCACACTTGTTGCATAATCGCCACAATGCGTTGCATACATCCGACGCGATGACCGACTCCGTACCGCGACATGGCCGCTGAGGCTCCGACCCTGACCCAACCGCTTTTCAACCAGACCGGCACGCGTGACGGGCGACGGTTGCTGGCTCTGCCCGGCGTGGTCGCCATTGCCGGCGCGATGATCACGGCGGCCATCTCCTTTGCGATCTTGGTCGGCGCAACCCCCATCGCGCCCACTGCCGACGCGACCTGGGCCCTGGTCGCGGCCAATGCCGTCTTTGTCCTGTTCCTCATCGCCTTGATCGCCCGCGAGGTGCGTCGTATCGTCCTGGCGCGGCGCCACGGCAGGGCTGCCTCGCGGCTGCATGTGCGCATCGTCGCCATGTTCGCGCTGGTCGCCGCCATTCCGGCCATCATGGTGGCGATCATCGCCTCGATCACGCTCGACATCGGCCTCGACCGCTGGTTCGAAATCCGCACCAAGACGATCGTCAACTCGTCACTGTCGATTGCCGACGCCTATGTGCAGGAGAACGCGCGAAACCTGCAGGGCACGACATTGTCGATGGCATACGATCTCGATGCCTCGCGCACGCTCTACGGCCTCGACAAGGGCGGTTTCCTCGACCTGTTGAACAAGGAAGCCGTCGGCCGCGGACTGGCGCATGYGGCCCTGATCAAGCCTGACGGCTCGTTCGTCATGAACGCCAAAACCGATGCCGATTTTCCCATGCCTGAGCCGCCCCCGGGCGCTGTAGACACCGCGGCCGATGGCAAGCCGGTGCTGATAGAGCCGCGCACTCGCAACATCATGGGCGCCATCATCAAGTTGCGCGAGATCGAAGGGCTTTACCTCTATACGATCCGGCTGGTCGATCCCGACGTGATCAAGGCGCGCCAGATCGTCAGGTCCAACACCGACGAATACCGCAACCTGGAAGATAACCGCCGGACCTCGCAGGTCGCCTTCGCACTGCCTTATCTGTCGCTCACGCTGATCATCATACTCTCGGCGATCTGGACCGRCATCGCCGTCGCCGACCGGCTTGTGCGGCCGATCCGACAGCTGATCGGCGCCGCCGACGAGGTTGCGACCGGCAATCTCGACGTTGCCGTTCCCGTGCGCCAGTCCGACGGCGATGTCGCCTCGCTCGGCGAGACCTTCAACAACATGATCCTGGAACTCAAATCGCAACGCAACGAGCTGCTGTCGGCCAAGGATTTGATTGACGAGCGCCGGCGTTTCTCCGAGGCGGTGCTCGCCGGCGTCACCGCCGGCGTCATTGGCGTCGATCCCTACGGCATCATCACCATCGTCAACCGCTCGGCCGAAACCATGCTCGCAATTTCGGCAAATGCGACGCTCGGCCAGAACCTTTCGGCGGTCTTGCCGCTTGTCGGTCGCGTCTTCGAGATCGGTCGGCAGTCCGGCAAGCCGGTCTATCGCGAGCAGGTGACCTTCTTCCGCACCGGCCTGGAGCGCACCTTCAATGTCCAGGTCACGGTCGAGTCCGGCGACGACGGCGAGGAGGAGAAATCCTATGTGGTCACCGTCGACGACATCACAGATCTCGTCCAGGCGCAGCGTTCGTCGGCCTGGGCGGATGTGGCGCGGCGCATCGCGCATGAGATCAAGAACCCGCTGACGCCGATCCARCTTTCGGCAGAGCGCATCAGGCGCCGCTACGGCAAGGTCATCACCGAGGACCGCGAGGTCTTCGACCAGTGCACCGATACCATCATCCGCCAGGTCGAGGACATTGGCCGCATGGTCGACGAATTCTCGGCCTTTGCCCGCATGCCGAAGCCGGAGATGAAGGCGATAGACCTGCGTGAGTCGTTGCGCGWGGCGTCTTTCCTGGTCGAGGTCARCCGCTCCGACATCGCCTTCGAACGCGACTTCGGCGGCGAGCCGTTGAAGGGCACTTTCGATAGCCGCCTGATGGCGCAGGCCTTCGGCAACGTCAYCAAGAACGCGGCCGAGGCGATCGATGGGCTTGATGCCGACGAACGTTCGGACGGCACAATCCGGATTCAGGCCGGACGCCAAGATGGCGCCATACGAATCGACGTTATCGACAACGGCAAGGGGCTGCCGCGCGAGAATCGCCAACGGCTTCTCGAGCCCTATATGACGACGCGCGAGAAGGGGACCGGGCTTGGCCTCGCTATCGTCAAGAAGATCGTGGAGGACCATGGCGGCCGTCTCGAATTGCACGACGCGCCAGAGGATTTCCATGGCGGCCGGGGCGCGATGATCTCGATCATCCTGCCGCCGGCGACGGTCGTAGCCGCGCCGCCACGCGGTGAAGGTCGAAACGAACACGAACGAGAAACTGAAAAGGTCGATAATGGCGTCTGACATTCTCATCGTCGATGACGAGGAAGACATCCGCGAACTTGTCGCCGGTATCCTGAGCGACGAGGGTCATGAAACCCGTACTGCGCATGACGCCGACAGTGCGCTTGCGGCGATCGCCGATCGCGCGCCGCGGCTGATTTTCCTCGACATCTGGCTGCAGGGCTCGCGCCTTGACGGYCTGGCGCTGCTCGACGAGATCAAGACCATGCATCCGAACATGCCGGTGGTGATGATCTCCGGCCACGGCAATATCGAAACGGCTGTGTCGGCCATCCGGCGCGGCGCCTACGACTTCATCGAGAAGCCCTTCAAGGCCGACCGGCTGATCCTGATTGCCGAGCGCGCCCTGGAAACGTCCAAGCTGCGGCGTGAGGTCTCCGACCTCAAGCAGCGGAGCGGTGAGACCTTCGACCTGATCGGCATGTCGTCGGCCATGAGCCAACTGCGGCAGACCATCGAGCGCGTCGCGCCCACCAACAGCCGCGTCATGATCGTCGGCCCGTCCGGCTCCGGCAAGGAACTGACGGCGCGCGCCATCCACGCGCTGTCGTCGCGCAAGACCGGTCCGTTCGTCACGCTGAGCGCGGCTACCATCACGCCCGAGCGCATGGAGATCGAGCTGTTCGGCACCGAATCGAACGGCACCGAGCGCAAGGTCGGCGCGCTGGAGGAAGCGCATCGCGGCATCCTCTACATCGATGAAGTCGCCGACATGCCGCGCGAGACGCAGAACAAGATCCTGCGCGTGCTGGTCGAGCAGCAGTTCGAGCGGGTCGGCGGCACCAAGCGTGTCAAGGTCGATGTTCGCATCATCTCCTCGACCTCGCAGAACCTCGAGGCGATGATCGCCGACGGCCGCTTCCGGGAGGACCTTTACCATCGCCTGGCGGTGGTTCCGGTCATGGTGCCGGGGCTCGCCGAACGGCGCGAGGACATCCCTTACCTCGTCGACAATTTCATGAAGCAGATCGCGCGCCAGGCCGGCATCAAGCCGCGCCGCATCGGCGACGATGCCTTAGCCGTGCTGCAGGCGCACAACTGGCCTGGCAATGTTCGCCAGTTGCGCAACAATGTCGAACGGCTGATGATCCTGGCGCGCGGGGAAAATCCCGATGCCCCGATCACCGCCGACCTTCTGCCCTCCGAGATCGGCGACGTCATGCCACGCACGCCCAACCAGTCGGACCAGCACATCATGGCGCTGCCGCTGCGCGAGGCCCGTGAGCAATTCGAGAAGGATTATCTGATCGCCCAGATCAACCGCTTCGGCGGCAACATCTCGAAGACGGCCGAATTCATCGGCATGGAACGCTCGGCACTCCACCGCAAGCTGAAGTCGCTCGGTGTATAGCAAGCGCTTGGCCCACGCGATTGTTCATTACGGCCGGGGCGGAATCGCCTAAGAAAGCCGGATATTTCCCCGAGGGTGCCCATGCCGCGCTTTGCCTATGTCAACGGGCGCTATGTCGTCCATGCCCAAGYCAGCGTCCATATCGAGGACCGCGGCTACCAATTCGCCGACGGTGTCTATGAGGTCTGCGAAGTGGCGCGCGGCCATATCGTCGACATRCCGCGCCATCTTGCCCGGCTCAAGCGCTCGCTGAAGGAACTGTCGATCGCCTGGCCGGTCTCGGAAGGCGTGCTGCCGATGCTGTTGCGCGAGGTGGTCAATCGCAATGGCGTGGTCGACGGCCTCGTCTATCTGCAGGTGACGCGCGGCGTCGCCAGTCGCGAATTCGTCTTTCCGCCGGCAGGGACGAAATCGTCCCTGGTCATAACCGCCAGGAAGGCCGACCCGGCCGCAAGCGCGAAGCGGGTGGAGAGCGGCATCAAGGTCATCACCGTTCCGGAGAATCGCTGGGACCGCGTCGACATCAAGAGCACGGGCCTTTTGCCCAATGTGCTCGCCAAGCAGAAGGCCAAGGAAGCGGGCGCCCAGGAAGCCTGGTTCGTCGACACCGACGGCAACGTCAAGGAAGGCGGCTCGTCAAACGCCTGGATCGTCACCCGCGACGGCGTCCTGGTGACCCGGCCGGCCGAGCACGGCATCTTGCGCGGCATCACCCGCACGACGCTTTTCGATGTCGCCGCCAAGCTCGGCCTCAAGATCGAGGAACGCGGTTTTTCGGTCGCCGAAGCCAAGGCGGCGCGCGAGGCTTTCATCAGTTCGGCGACCACGATCGCCATGCCGGTGGTCGAAATCGACGGCGCGCCGATCGCAAATGGCCATCCCGGTTCCATGACACTTTCGTTGCGGCAAGCCTTTTTTGACGTTGCGGAAAAAAGTCCAGCCTGATAACCGCACAACTGGAATGAACCTCAACTATCTCGTTCTGCTTGCCTTTGTATCGGCAAGAGGGGGTTTGCGCGCTTGACAGGTGCCGCGTAATTTGGCGCATTGGCCGCAAACCGAAGGGGATCGGCGAAAGACAAGAAAAATGGCGGAACGATCGCAAAACCTTCAGGACCTGTTCCTGAATTCAGTTCGCAAGAGCAAAAATCCACTCACCATCTTCCTCATCAACGGCGTGAAGCTGACCGGCGTCGTCACTTCGTTCGACAATTTTTGTGTGTTGTTGYGGCGTGACGGGCACTCCCAGCTCGTCTACAAGCACGCCATTTCCACGATCATGCCGAGCCAGCCGGTTCAGATGTTCGATGGCGAGGAAAGCCAGGGCGCCTGATTGGCACGTGATAAGGACGCGGACCGCAGCGTTCGCGGAAAACAAGGACATCAACTCGGGCCGGAAGCCAAGGATCCGACCCGGGCTGTCGTCATTGTGCCGGTGCTTACCCGCCAGCCGCGCGGCGACGAGGAGTCGAGCCGCCCGCGCCTGAGCCGTTCGGCGGACGCGCGCCACGACGAAGCGGTCGGACTTGCCAGCGCCATCGATCTCAACCCGGTCCACACCGCGGTGGTGACGGTCGCAGACCCGCGGCCGGCGACACTGCTCGGCAGCGGCAAGGTGGCCGAATTCGCCGACATCGTGAAGGAGCATAAGGCGGAGTTGGTCATCGTCGACCATCCGCTGACGCCGGTGCAGCAGCGCAATCTCGAAAAGGAATTGAACGCCAAGGTGCTGGACCGCACCGGGCTGATCCTCGAGATCTTCGGCGAGCGGGCGCGCACCAAGGAAGGCACGCTGCAGGTCGAGCTTGCGCATCTCAACTACCAGAAGGGCCGGCTGGTGCGAAGCTGGACCCACCTCGAACGGCAGCGCGGCGGCGCCGGTTTCCTCGGCGGCCCCGGCGAAACCCAGATCGAATCCGACCGCCGCATCCTGCAGGACAAGATCACCAAGCTGAAGCACGAGCTGGAAACGGTGCGCCGCACGCGCGACCTGCACCGTGCCAAGCGCAAGAAGGTGCCGTTTCCGGTGGTGGCGATCGTCGGCTATACCAATGCCGGCAAGTCGACGCTGTTCAACCGGCTGACCGGGGCAGGGGTGCTGGCCGAGGACATGCTGTTCGCCACCCTCGACCCCACCTTGCGGCGCGTGCGGCTGCCGCACGGCACGCCGGTGATCCTGTCGGACACGGTGGGCTTCATCTCCGACCTGCCGACTCATCTTGTGGCCGCCTTCCGGGCGACGCTGGAGGAGGTCGTCGAAGCCGATCTGGTGCTGCATCTGCGCGACATCTCCGATCCCGACACGGCGGCGCAGGCGGAAGATGTCGAACGCATCCTCGGCGATCTCGGCGTCGATGCCGCCGACACGAACCGCGTGATCGAGGTCTGGAACAAGATCGACCTGCTCGACGAAGGCAATCGCGAGCGCCTGCTTGCCGAGAGCGCCAGTGGCAAGGCGCCGCCGATCGCCATTTCGGCGGTGACCGGCGAAGGACTGGACACGCTGAAGGCGCTCATCGAGACGCGCGTGTCGGGCGAGCTGGAAACGATGACGGTGACGTTGAGTCCGACCCAGCTCGGCCAGGTCGACTGGCTCTACCGCAACGGCGACGTCGTTTCGCGCACCGACAACGAAGACGGCAGCGTCACCCTTGCGCTGACGGCCACGCACAGCGCCAGGCAGGAGATAGAGAACCGCCTGCATCGCAAGAGCGGCAGCTAACCCGCTGTTACTTGGCGCTTTTGGCCTGCTGCCAGAGCGATTCCATGTCGTCGAGCGTCGCCTTCTCCAGCGAGCTGCCCGAAGCCGCCAGGGCCTGCTCGACATAGTGGAAGCGCGAACGGAACTTTTCATTGGTGCCGCTGAGCGCCGCCTCTGAATCGAGCTTGAGGTGGCGGCCGAGATTGACGACGGCGAACAGCATGTCGCCGAACTCGTCCTTGATGGGCGCGGCGTCGCCGGTGGCGAGCGCTTCGCGCAACTCGCCGATTTCTTCCTCGATCTTGTCGAGGATTGGGGCTGCCTCGCTCCAGTCGAAGCCGACGCGCGCTGCTCTCTCCTGTAGCTTCAGCGCCCGGGTCAGGGCAGGGAGCGCCACCGGAACGCTGTCGAGAAAACCCTTGCCGTGATCTTCCGGATCAAGCCCGCGGGCGATGCGGGCATTGCGCTTTTCAGCCTTCTCCTCAGCCTTGATCTTCTCCCACATGCCCTTGGCCATGCCGGCGCTGCGGGCCTGCTCGTCGCCGAAGACATGCGGATGGCGGCGGATCATCTTGGTGGTGATGGCTTCGACGACGTCGCCGAAAGCGAACTCGCCGATCTCCTCGGCCATCTGCGCGTGGTAGACGACTTGCAGCAGCAGGTCGCCCAGTTCCTCGCGCAGGTCGTCGAAATCGCCGCGCGCGATGGCATCGGCCACCTCATAGGCCTCCTCGATCGTGTAGGGCGCTATGGTGGAGAAATTCTGCTCGACATCCCAAGGGCAGCCGGTCTTCGGCGCCCTGAGCGCCGCCATGATCTCGATCAGCCGGAAAATGTCTTTCGAGGGTTTCATGGCCTGGAGCCTAGCGCGCTGCCCCCGAGCCGGCCATCCCGGCGGCGGGCCGGCGCGACTTGTCCACAGCTGTCGCAGGCCTCAGTCGRGCACCGAGACGATCGCCTTGGCGAGATCGTCCATCCCGTCCTCCGGCAGGCCGGCGACATTGATGCGGCTGTCGCCGACCATATACACGGCGTGCTCGGTGCGCAGGCGTTCGACCTGCGCCTCGGTCAGCCCGAGCCTGGAAAACATGCCGCGATGGCTGGCGACGAAATCGAAGMGGTCGGAGTTGGACTGTCGGCGCAACGCCTCGGCGAAGGCGACGCGCAACCTCAGCATGCGCAGCCGCATCTCCTCGAGCTCCGTCTCCCAGTCCTTCCTCAGGGCGGCGTCTTCGAGCACCATGCGCACCGCCGCCGCGCCGTGATCCGGCGGCATCGAATAGAGCGCGCGCGCCGCCGCCAGCATCTGGCTCATCACTACGTCGGCCTGGGCGCCGTCCTTGGCCATGATCATCGCCGCGCCCACGCGGTCGCGATAGACCGCGAAATTCTTCGAGCAGCTCGAGGCGACGACCATTTCCGGCACCTTGCCGGCCAGCAGCCGCAGGCCGGCGGCATCGGCGTCGAGACCTTCGCCAAAGCCCTGATAGGCGATGTCGACGAAGGGCAGCAGGCTGCGCTCCAGGAGAACCTCGGCAACCTTGGCCCATTGCGCGGCATCGAGATTGGCGCCGGTCGGATTGTGGCAGCAGCCATGCAGCAGCACGACATCGCCGCTGTTGGCCGTCCTGAGCGCCGCCAGCATCTCGTCGAAGCGGACGGCGCCGGAAGCGGCATCGAAATAGGGATAGTTGCGAACCTCAAGGCCGGCGGCGCRCATCACCGGCAGATGGTTCGGCCAGGTCGGGTCGGACAGCCACACGGTCGCGCCGGCGCGCGTGYGTTGCAGAAGCTCGGCCACCAGCCGGAGCGCGCCGGATCCGCCAGGCGCCTGCGCAGCGCGGATGCGCGAATGGTCCGCCTTATCGCCAAAGGCGAGCTTGATCATGGCGGCGTTGAAACCGGTATCGCCGGCAAGGCCGAGATAGGTCTTGGTGTCCTGGCTCGCCAGCAGCCGCTTCTCGGCCTCGCGCACGGCGCGCATCACCGGCGTCCTGCCGTCGATATCCTTGTAGACGCCGAMACCGAGATCGACTTTGCCGGGCCGTGGATCGTTGCGATAGAGGCCGATCAGGGCAAGGATCTTGTCGGCGGGCGCGGGCTGCAGGGTCTCGAACATCGATAAGGCTCCAATGGCGGCGGAGTGATACGCAAATCGATCCCGCCGCGCCAGCGGTTTCCGCTCTRCCGGCGACACGAAAAGAAATGCCGGGCAGGGGATTAAAATCCCTACATGCTCCGTAAACAGGGCATGAAACGGTCGATGGCACGCTTCGATATCGTCGGGCAGTTGGGGTCGCTGCGGCGCTATGCGCGCTCGCTGACGCGCGACGGCGCCGATGCCGAGGATCTCGTCCAYGACGCGCTGGTGCGCGCCTACGAGCGGCGCGCGACCTTTCGCTCGGGCGRCAATCTGCGCGCCTGGCTTCTGGCGATCGTGCACAACATCTTCATCGACCGCATGCGCTCGCGCCGCTCCGAGGCCGCGCGCATCGAACAGGCCGGCCTTGTCGCCGACCAGAGCATGCCGGCGTCGCAGGACCATTCGGTGCGCCTGTCGCAGGTCCGGGAAGCGTTTCTTTCGCTCCCCGAAGAACAGCGCTCAGCCCTCCACCTCGTCGCCATCGAAGGGCTGTCCTATCAGCAGGCCGCCGACGTCATCGGTATCCCGCTCGGAACCTTGATGTCGCGCATCGGCCGCGCGCGTGCCGCGCTGCGCGAAATGGAAGAGGGCACGGCACCCAAAGCCAGGCCTCACCTCAGGATCGTGGGAGACGATCAATGACCGCTATTGTCGACCCCGTAACCGATGCCGACCTCGACGCCTATGTCGACGACCAGTTGGATGTCGCCCGCCGCATCGAGGTCGAGGCGCACCTTGCCGCGCGCCCGGAAGCGGCGGCGCGCRTGATGTCCGATTTGAGGACACGCGACGAGTTGCGTGTCGCGCTTGCCGGACCGGCCGGCAGGGCGCGTCCGRCCACAACGGAAGCAGCGCGGCGGCTGGAAAGGGCGCTCGCCAGGGGACGTATCCTTGCCGTGCTGCAGCGGGCGGCGGCCGCGGCCGTGCTGGTCGCGGCTGGCTGGCTGGCCAACGGCGTCTTCGGACCGATCGCGGTGACCAAGGTGGTCGCCTCGACACAGCCACCGGCCTATGTCGAGGATGCGGTCAGGGCGCACCGGACGACGTTGGTGCGCGAGACAATGCCATCGCAGGAAGAGGCGCCGGGCTACAATGCCGATGAGATCCGCGCCGCCACCGCAATCGTCATGCCGTCGCTGCCCGGCGACTGGAAGATCCGCGATGTCCAGGTCTATCCCTCGCAATTCGGGCCGAGCGTAGAGGTGGCGGTCGAGACCAAGGACCTCGGTCTTGTCTCGCTGTTCGCCATCAGGCCGGGCACGTTCGACGTGGTGCAACCGACGGTCGCGCCCTCCGGTGACATTTCAACCGCGTATTTCCAGATCGGYGAGGTCGCCTATGCGGTGGTCGGACGCGGCGACGCCGGCAATCTCGACCGTGCCGCCGAGAAACTCGCCAGAACCCTCTACTGAGAACCAAGGAGAACCAAATGAACAGCCCCAATCTGGGATACCGAATGGGCACCGGCGTCCAGGCCGGAGCCGTCTATGACGAGGGCCTGCGCAAGCACATGCTGCGCGTCTACAATTATATGGGCCTTGGCCTCGTCGTCACCGGCCTMGTCGCCTTCTTCGTGGCCTCGACGCCCGCGCTCTATGTGCCGATCTTCTCCAGCCCGCTGAAATGGGTGGTGATGCTGGCGCCGCTCGCCTTTGTCATGCTCTTCTCGTTCAAGATGCAGACCATGTCGGCCTCGGGCGCGCAGGCGATGTTCTGGGCCTTCTGCGCGGTCATGGGCCTGTCGCTCGCCTCCGTGTTCCTGGTCTTCACCTCGACCAKCATCGCGCGCACCTTCTTCATCGCCGCCACGATGTTCGGCGCCACCAGCCTTTACGGCTACACGACCAGGCGCGACCTGACGCAGTTCTCGTCCTTCCTGATCATGGGCCTGATCGGCGTGGTGATCGCCAGCCTCGTGAACCTGTTCCTCGGCTCGACCGCGCTGCAGTTCGCCATTTCGGTGATCGGCATCGCCGTCTTCGTCGGCCTCACCGCCTGGGACACGCAGACCATCAAGGAACAGTATGCGGAGAATTTCGACGCGGAATCGCAGCAGAAGCTCGCCGTCTTCGGCGCCTTCTCGCTCTATCTGAACTTCATCAACATCTTCCAACTGCTCCTGAATTTCACCGGCGAGCGCGAATAAGCCGGACCGTAGCAGGCAACACTGCCGACCTCGCGTGGCCGGAGGGAAACCTCCGGCCATTTTTGTCGACTACGCACCAAGGCGTCCACGACCAAGGTGCGATCTGGCTGCCGCGCTTGAGTTAACGCGCGGCCTTTTGCTAGCCTGCCGGCCGGATTAGCCAGCCGCGAGGACGCAATGGAACAGCTGACGCTTCACGCTGACGGCATCTCGGCAACCATTGTCGGGCAGGGGGCCGAGYTTGTCTCGCTGCGCGATGGCGACGGCATCGAGCTTCTGTGGCAGGCCGGCCCTGCATGGCGCCGTCATTCGCCGGTCCTGTTCCCGATCGTCGGCCGGTTGAAGGGCGATCAGTTGCGGCACCGCGGCCAAACCTATCCGATGACGCAGCATGGCTTTGCCCGCGACAGGCGCTTTGCCTGGGCGGAGCAGGGGCCGGCTTCCTGCACATTGGTCCTGACGGATGACGCCGAGACCCGAACGCACTACCCCTTCGCCTTTCGCCTGGCCATCGGCTACGAGCTGAGCCCCCGGCAGCTTGGCGTGACCTTCGAGGTCACCAACACCGGCGACGAGCTGCTGCCGGCCTCGATCGGCGCGCATCCGGCGTTCAACTGGCCGCTGCTGCCGGAACTGTCCAAGGAGGCCTATCGGCTGACCTTCGCCGACAACGAGCCGGCGCCGGTGCGCCGCCTGAAGGATGGCCTGCTGCTGCCGGACCCGCAACCGACGCCCATCGAGGAAAAGACGCTGCCGCTTTCCGAAAAACTGTTCGTCGACGACGCTGTCATCCTCGACAAGCCCGTGAACGGCAGCGTGCGCTACGCCGCCGGGCGTGGGCCGGCGATCGAGATGTCATGGCAGGGATTCAACGAGCTGGGCATCTGGTCCAAGCCCGGCGGCGCGCCGTTCCTGTGCATCGAACCCTGGCGCGGCATTGCCAGTCCCGTCGATTTCGACGGCGAGTTCGCCGACAAACCGGGTGTCATGTTGTTYGAGCCGGGCGCCCGGCGCGTGCTGAGCTATCGGATTAGCCTCAGCCGGGACTCGTGAGGCATGGCATATGTCATCAAGGTCGAAATCAAGGATCCTCAGGCAGAGACATTCGTCTTTGCCGCTCAGAAAACCATGTATGGCGGCAAGCACATCGCCGAAGGCGACGTCGCCTTCCTGTTCGCCAGCGAGAACGAAGGCGGGCAGGGACTTGTCGCGCGCGGTATCGTAACCTCCTCGGAGGCTACCCCCGGACGCCCCGATCTCGGGCGGCAGACGCCGCGCGTCAGCATTGCCGTCCGCCGCACCGCGTTGGCGACGAAGCGGTTGGGACGCGATGAGATCAAGCGCTTCAAGGATTGGAAGGATGGCCGGCCCGAGACCGAGCTCAACTTCAAATTCTACCGCCAGGCGACCAACAAGATCGTCGGTGTTTCAGACGCGACGGCGGCGTTTCTGAACAGCTTTTTCTAGGTCATCCTATCGTATCTCAGCCGGTCTGCCGGATAATGGCGCCAATCGCATTGACGAGAAGGCGCGACGCGAGGATGGCCGACAGGCCGTCAATGTCTGCGGGAGAGTAGAGCTCAACGAGGTCGAACCCCGCGATCTTGGCCCGCTTGCCGAGGCCCGCGATCAGGTCGATCACCTGGGTGTAGGTGAGGCCGCCAGGCGTGCGCGCCGCCACGCCCGGCATGATCGAGGGATCGAGGGTGTCACAGTCAAGGGTGACGACGACACGCGCTCGTTCCGGGATGTGCTGCAAAGCGGCTTCGACGCCGTGGGCATGAATCTCGCGCGCGGTCACGAAGCGGCTGCCATAGCGCCGCGCCGCTTCGATTTCGCCGACGCGTGYGCTGCCGACGCTGCGCAGGCCGACCTGCACCATGCCGRCCACATGCGCCATCTCGCTCGCCCGGCGCATCGGGCTCGAATAGCCGTAGCGTTCGCCATGCACCTCGTCGCGCCAGTCGATATGGGCGTCGATCTGCAGGATCCAGATTGGTCCGTGGCCGGCAAACCCAGCCAGGAACGGAATGACGACGGAATCGTCGCCGCCGAGCAGGATCGGCACGGCCGRCAGGGACAGAACCTCACGCGTCCTCGCCTCGATGCGGGCCCGATTGCCAGCATTGTCATGCATGGTGGTCGAGACGTCGCCGGCGTCCACGCAACAGGCCGGTCCGCCATCAAACAGTGAGCCGCCGAGGTCGAAGTCCCAGTGCTCCATCAGCGGGGTATCGTCCTGGCTGGCCGCGCGGATGACGCTGGCCGCCAAGGCATGGCCGCCGCTATCCTGGCCCGGATAGGTCGTGCCGTGACTGGCTCCGAAGATCACAGCGCGCGGCGTGCGCCCGTCGGCGAGGCGGTCGGGAAGGCCGAGAAAGGAAGGCAAGGCAGTCATTTTCTGGGTGCTTTCATTGTTGCGCCGCGGCGCGATGGCAGCCTGGGGCRGGGTAGTTGCTTCGGCCCTGAGTTTTGCGACAATCCACGTCTCGCGCAACACAGTGGGGCTACAGCGATGAAAAGCGTTCTGATGCTGGCGGTTTGTGYTTTGCTCCTTGCCGCCTTGTCGCCTGCGACGGCCGGGGAGAAACTGCGTGCCTCAGACAGGGCGGCGCTTGACGGATGCCTGAAATATGTCGGCGATTTTCAAGGTGACGTTCCCGACGTGAACGATACGCCGAYGCCGGCCATCCATATCGACAACGCGATCAAGCTCGCCGGACACGAGCCCGCCTCGTGCATCAATTACGTGACCGAGCTGTGTTCTTTCGAGAGCGACGACGGCCGCTCGCAGCTTGGATTGATCGATTGCGCCAACCGCGAGGTTGCCGTGTGGGAGGATCGCCTCAACACCACCTATGCGGCGCTGATGGCCAAGGCCGCGCCCAAGGCTCGCGACGGCTATCGCAAGATGCAACGCGCCTGGATCGCCTATCGCGACGCGCGATGCGCGGCGGAAGCGTCCGCCGAAACCGTCAACACCGATCGCCAGAGCAACATCATGGTCAGCTGCGCGCTCGATGCGACGGCCAGGCAGGCGCTGATCCTCGATGATGAGCTGTCGGATCTGCAGTGATCGGGCTGCGATAGATATTCGAGGTCGTATCGTTTTTCGGAGGTATGATGCCGAAGTTCTCATGGCGGGCAGGGCTCGTTTTCGGACTCTGYGCCACGCCGGTGGCCTTGCTGCTGGCGCTCTTCTCCGCCGGAGCCGGGCATGGCCACTGGGTCTTGGCGCGCGCGCTCTATCCGATACCCATGCTGGTGACGCTGTTGACGGACAAAACCGTCACCAGCCTGTCCGTAGGCTTGGCCGTGRCACAGTTTCCTGCCTATGGAGCATTCGCTGCTCCTGGCGGCAGCAGCCGATGGCTGGCGCTCGTCCTCGTCCATCTCGCTGCAGTCGCAACCGCCTTCAGCGGAGTTCTCGACTATTTCTAGGACTACGGCGCTGCGATGCCGGCGAATAAGGCTCTGAGAGCCACTGCCTGACTGGCGGTGCCTTCGGTGACGCCGAGATCAATGGTTTTCAGGATTTGCAACGAACCAGATCGATCTCTTTTAACGGATCGCCCCCATCGATGAAAAATCTGCCATGCGGCTTCAGCGCCGCCTTGATCCGCGTCAAGGCTGCCTGGTTGGCTTCGGGGTGACGCCCATCGAGCGCGCCGACCCGCATGGCAAAGGCGATATCGAAAAGAGCTTCGCCAGCATTCAAAGCGAAGTCTTCGATTGCCGCACGCCTGAAATCAAGGCAGCCCCAAGCCATCTCGTCAGCCGATCCCGCTCGCGCCAATCGGATTGCCTTCTCCGGGCGGTCGATGGCGAGAATGAAGCCGTCGCCGATGCGGCGAGCGATATCGCGAGCTGCAACGCCCGGACCGCATCCGACCTCCAGGACGCGCAGTCCCGGCTTCAATGGAAGCGCTTCGACAAAGACGCGTATCCGATCTGAGACACCGGCGGCCATGAAATAAACTAATGAACTTAATCAGGGCAGGGCAAGCAAGACTAACTGACAGGGAAGGGTACGCCGACAACTTCCGATCAGGCCTTCAGAATCGATGTAATGTCGTCCAAGCGCCGGCTGTGGGGCTGTCCTATTGTCGTTCCAGAAAGTCAACCATCAGCGACGCGGTTCGGTCGGCATGCGTCTCCAGCAGGAAATGGGGTCCGTCGAGAATGTGTGCTTCCATCCTGGGCAGAGCCCGCATCCATGACAGCGTCTCTGCCAGGTCGAAGAACGTGTCATGCCGACCCCATAGCATCAGGGCGCGCGGCTGCCGGCGCTGCAGATAGTCGGCAATTTCGTCGAAGCGGGCGACGTAATTGCCATAGTCGGCGATGAGCGCGCGCTGCGTCTCCATATTTCCGGGCCGCTGCATTACGCGCCAGTCCTCCTCCCAGCTTTCGCTCGCAATCTGCGCGRCAACATCGTCGGGAACATCAGCAACATACTGGTCCCGCGTGCCTTCGAACGTCAGATGCGCGGTGGCTTTCGCTTCATTGTCTGGATCAGGATTAGCCCAAAAGTCCTGCGTCGCCTTCCATGCTGGCCCCATTCCGCTTCCATGTGCGTTGGCGTTCTGGATAATGAAGCCCAGCATCAGATCGGGTGCCTGCATGGCTATCCGCAGACCGACCGGAGCCCCAAAGTCATGAAGATAGATGTAGCGCGGACCGATCGCGAGGTGGCCAAGCAATTCCGAGATCGCATCGGCGAGGCGATCAAAAGACGGGTCCGGCAGAGCATCGGACATGCCGAACCCAGGCATATCAGGAGCAATCACATAAGCGACCTTCGACAACAAGGGAATGACATGGCGAAACGTCCTGGAGGAACTCGGGAAGCCGTGAAGAAGGAGAAGAGCCGGTCTGGAAGATTCTCCAGCCGTCAGGAAAGACAATTCCGTGCCGCTATTCAACCTGATCCGTGAACGCATCCGAAGATCCTCAAACCGCTCACCAGGCCAACGCGAGGTTCATTGGATGAGTTCCGAACAGATGTTGCCGCCGCAAATGGATGCGCAATGGCTCGGTGCGGCTGTCGAGCAGGGCTGCTTGGGCATCGCGTTATCGGCATCCCGTGGGCCATACAGAAAAGTCGCATAAGATATATYATGGAACTAGAATGCTAGGCACCGGCCAGGGAATTGCCGCGACTTTCGCTATTGGCGACAAGCTCCGTGGACTGGCTGCCGGCGCCGCTTTCACGAATCCGAGCTATCAGCCAAACGCACGAACGGCCGGCGCGGCACCGACTGAGCAGTTGCCGCTATCGTTCTGACTCGTAAGGAATTTCGATCACCATGCCGTCATATGCCGGCGCCACGTGATCCGGCGTCTCCGCCATCRCGGCGGCATAATCCAGCGGCACATGCATATGCGTCAGCACGGCATTCCTGGGCGCCAGCTTTTCGATCCACTCCAGCGCCTGGCCGAGCGACAGGTGGCTGGGATGGGTGTTGTACTGCAACGCGTCGATCACCAGCATATCGAGGCCGCCCAAACGCTCGACGGTGGCGTCCGGAAAGCCGCTGATATCCGGGCAATAGGCAAGCCCGCCGATGCGGAAGCCGAGCGAGATGATGTCGCCATGGAACTGCGGCAGCGGCTCGAGGGTGAGGGCGCCCCCCTCGCCTTCGATCACGACCGGTTTCCGGTGGTCGATGATATGGGCGTCGACGATCGGCGGATAGGAGCTGCCGGGCGGCGTCTCGAAGCAATAACCGAACGCCTGGCGCAGCCGCAGCATGGTCGGCTCGTCGGCGTGGATATCGATGCGGCGGCGTTGCTCGAGCACGTAGCCGCGCAGATCGTCGATGCCGTGGATATGGTCGGCATGYGGATGCGTGTAGACGACGGCGTCGAGGCGCTTGACGGAGGCAAGCAGCATCTGCTCGCGGAAATCCGGCCCAGTGTCGATGACGACCGTGGTGCGCGCGCCATTGGCGGCAACGCGCTCGACCAGCGCGGCCGTGCGCATGCGCCGGTTCTTCGGATTCTCGGGGTCGCAATTGCCCCAGTCCCCGGTGATGCGCGGCGTGCCGGGCGATGAGCCGCAGCCAAGAACGGTGAAGCGCAGCCGGTCGCTCATGCCTCAGCCCGCCGCCATGTCGGGACGCGGCATCTTGGTGAACAGCCGAAAGAAGTTGCTGGTGGTGATATCGGCGATTTCGGCCTCGCTGACGCCGATGGTTTCGGCAAGAATCTTCGCCGTATTCACCACATAGGCCGGCTCGTTGCGTTTTCCGCGATGCGGGATCGGCGCCAGGTAGGGCGCGTCTGTCTCGACCAGCAGCCTGTCGTGCGGGACGTCGGCGGCGATGGTGCGCAGCTCGGCGGAATTCTTGAAGGTCAGGATGCCGGAGAAGGAGACATAGCCGCCCAGCGCCACACCGACTTCGGCCAGCCCGCGGCCGGACGAAAAGCAGTGCAAAATGAAGGGGAAGGCGCCCTTCCCTGTTTCGTCCTCGAGGATCGACGCCACGTCGTCGTCGGCATTGCGCGCATGGATGACCAGCGGCAGACCGGTCCGGCGCGCGGCCGCGATATGGGTGCGAAAACCTTGCGCCTGCGCATCGCGCGGCGCGTGGTCGTAGAAATAATCGAGGCCGGCTTCGCCGATCGCCACCACCTTGGGATGGCCGGAAAGCCGCACCAGTTCGTCGGCGGTCACGTCGAGTTCTTCCGCCGCATTGTGCGGATGGGTGCCGACAGAGCAATAGACATCGTCGAAAGTCTCAGCGATTTCAAGGACCTGCTGAAATCGCCTCACGCGCGTCGAGATCGTGACCATGCGGCCCACCCCGGCGGCGAGGGCGCGGGCGACTATAGCCGCCCGCTCCTCGGCGAAGTCCGGAAAGTCGAGATGGCAATGGCTGTCGACCAGCATCAGGCGCTCTGCTCGACATAACGCGGAAACACGCCCTCCGGCGCTGGTAGGGCGGTCCCGGGCACCAGCGCGTGGTCGGCGTGGACGTGCTCGAAAGCGCGCTTGTCCGAAGGCACCGCCAACAGGTCGAGCAGCTTGGCGGCCGACCCCGGAATGAAGGGCTGGCAAAGCAGCGCCACCCGGCGGACCAACTCGGCCGTCGTCCAAAGCACTGTTTCCATGCGTTCCGGATCCGCCTTCTTCAGCGCCCACGGCTCCTGCGACGCGAAATAACGGTCCGCTTCAGCAACGACRCCGAAGATCGCCGCCAGCGCCAGATGGATCCCCTGCTCCGCCATCGCCCGGCGCGAAACGGCCAGCGCTTCGATGGCCTGGTCGAGCATCGCCGTGTCGGCCTCCGCCAACTCGCCGCGCCGCGGTACCGCGCCGCCACAGTTCTTGGCGATCATCGACAGCGACCGCTGCGCCAGATTGCCGAGGCCGTTGGCGAGGTCGGCATTGGTGCGGTTGACGATCGCTTCATGGCTGTAGTTGCCGTCCTGGCCGAACGGCACCTCGCGCAGGAGGAAATAGCGCACCTGGTCGACGCCGTAATGCTCCACCATCGTGAACGGGTCGATGACGTTRCCGACCGACTTCGACATCTTCTCGCCGCGGTTGAACAGGAAGCCGTGTGCAAAGACGCGCTTTGGCAGCGGGATTCCCGCCGACATCAGGAAGGCCGGCCAATAGACCGTATGGAAGCGGACGATGTCCTTGCCGATGATGTGAGCGTCAGCCGGCCAAAACCGCCATTTCTCATCGTTTTCATTGGGATAGCCGACGCCGGTGATGTAGTTGGTTAAGGCGTCGATCCACACATACATCACATGCTTCTCGTCGCCTGGCACCGGCACGCCCCAGTCGAACGTGGTGCGCGAGATCGACAGGTCCTTCAGCCCCGATTTGACGAAGCGCATCACCTCGTTGCGACGCTCGGCCGGACCAATGAAATCGGGCTGGCTCTCGTAGAGTGCGATGAGCCTGTCCTGATAGGCCGACAGCCGGAAGAAATAGCTTTCCTCCTCGACCCATTCGACAGGCGTTCCCTGCGGCCCGTAGCGCACATTGTCGGCCCGGACCTCGGTCTCCTCCTCGCCGTAATAGGCCTCGTCGCGCACCGAATACCAGCCGGCGTAGCCACCCTTGTAGATGTCGCCATTGGCGGCCATCGCCTTCCAGATCGCCTGGGAGGAGGCGTAATGCCGCTCCTCGGTGGTGCGGATGAAATCGTTGTTGGACGCGTTGAGCGCGCTCGCCATGCGCTTGAACTCGGCCGAGTTGCGGTCGGCGAGCTCGCGCGCCGTGATGCCTTCCTTGCGCGCCGTCTGCAGCATCTTGATGCCGTGCTCGTCGGTRCCGGTCAGGAAGTACACGTCCTTGCCGTCCAGTCGCTGGAAGCGGGCAAGCGCGTCGGTGGCGATCAGCTCATAGGCATGGCCGATATGCGGCTTGCCGTTCGGGTAGGAGATCGCGGTCGTGATGTAGAATGTTTCGCGTGACATGAATGAACCGTCATGAATATCTGAATGTGAGTTGTGGCGGTGGATATCGCATCGGAACGTCCATTGCCATCCCGAGGCCAATGCATGCCGCCCGAAAGTGGGCCAACGGCATGCATCGAACAGGCCGTCACATTCGCATCGCAGAATTCRGGCGGTCGATCATGGTCAGGGCGTGCTGCTTCTTGTCGAGATTGTAGGTCTCGGCCTCAGATATCGTGTTCAGCGCCTCATGCCAAGCCTCGGACAGCGTTTTGGCCCTGGCGAGATCGCCGGACAATGCCGCTTCGCTGGCGGCGTCCGAAAGCAGATCRAGCGCGCGCCGGTTGAAGATGTCGAACTGGATCRCCTGGTCGCGCCCCGCCACGGCCTCGGCAAGGCGGTGGGCGCCGGCGATGTCCGGCTTCCGGGCCGCCACCAGCGTGTCGAGCGCGCCGGCGATCTCCAGCCCGCCATATTGAGTGAGCAGGATCGCGTTGCGGGCGCTGCCCCCTGCCCTCTCGGCGAGCGCCGCGCGCGCGGCCGGATCGTCCGGCGGCGGCGGCTCAACGCCCTCCAGCACCGCCATCAGCTCGTCTGCGGCCAAAGGCGCCAGGCGCACCACCTGGCAGCGCGAGCGGATCGTCGGCAACAGGCTGCCCGGCGCATGCACGATAAGGATGAACAAAGTGCGCGCCGGCGGCTCTTCGAGATTCTTGAGCAGGGCGTTGGCGGCGTTGGTGTTCATGTCGTCGGCCGGATCGACGATGACGACGCGGTAGCTGCCGTCATGCGAGGTCATCGACAGGAAGCGGCTGACCTTGCGGATCTCGTCRACGGTCAGCACCGTCTTGAAGCTCTTGGTCTTGTCGTTGGCCGGGCGCGTCAGGTGCAGAACGCCCGGATGCGCCCCGGTGGCGATCTGGCGAAACAGCGAGGAAGCCGGGTCCGGAGCGGCGAGCGTTTCGGGCGCCGTCTTGAAATCCGGATACTTCAGAAGATGGTGCGCGATGTGGAACGCGAGCGTCGCCTTGCCGATGCCCTGCGGCCCGGCGAAGATCAGCGCATGCGGCAGCTTGCCGGCGCGGTAGGCGCTGGCAATCATCCCCGCCGCCGACGCGTGGCCGATCAGCCGCGGCGTTTCGGCGGGCTCGGGCACGCCGTCCAGCGTGTCGTGCTGCTCGGGGGCGATGCGTTCGAAGATCATGCCGGCGCGGTCTCAATCCTTTGCGCCGGCATCCGCTCTTCCAGCGCCGCGAAGACGGCGGCGGTGACGACATTCTCCACCGTATCGGGATCGGCGGAGGCGTCGATGACGACGCAGCGCTCCGGCTCCGCCGCGGCGATGGCCAGGAAAGCCTCGCGCCGCCGCCGGTGGATGGCCAGAGTTTCCTTCTCGAAGCGATCGGCGGCGTCGCCGGCGYCGCGCCGCGCCGTAGCCCGCTTCAAGCCTTCAACCGGATCGATGTCGAAGATCAGCGTCATGTCCGGCATCATGCCGTTGATGGCCACCGCCTCCAGCGCCTTCATGAAATCGGCATCGAGCCCGCCGGTGACGCCTTGGTAGACACGCGAGGAATCGATGAAGCGGTCGCACAGCACGATCGAGCCGCGCTCGACAGCCGGCCGGATGACCTGCTCGACGTGGTCGGAGCGCGCGGCGGCGAACAGGATCGCCTCCATCTTCGGGCCGAACGGCTCGGCCGCCCCTGACAGGAGCACATGCCTCACGGCCTCGGCGCCGGGCGATCCGCCCGGCTCGCGGCTGACCAGCACCTCGTATTTCTTGGCGCGCATGCGCCGCGCCAGCCGCTCGATCTGTGTCGACTTGCCTGCTCCTTCGCCGCCCTCGAAGGTGATGAAAAATCCGCTCGCCAATCGAGACTGCCTTTGCTCGTGCTGGCCGCTGTCATAGCTCCCGTCCGTCAAAAGGTCCACGAACTTGCCCGATCACAAATGTTTCTGACGCAGCCAGCCGACAGCGAGTTCCTTGGCCGCGTCGAGCGCGCGCTGCGGCAGCGTGCCCACTTTCACCGACTCGGCGGCATAGAGCGGCGTCTGCTGGCTCAGCGTATCGCCTATCCAAACGCGCAATTCTCCGACCGRTTGCCCCTCCTCGACAGGCGCCGATACCGGACCCTGGTAGACGATCCTGGCGGTCAGCTTGTCGCGGTTGGCTATCGGCAGAAAGATGTCCACGGGGCCTTTGGCTTTCAAGGCCAGGTCGGACTTGGCGCCGCCGAAAACCTGCGCTTCGCCGACCACCTCGTCCTTGGCGAAGATTTCGGTCTTCTGGAATGATCGCGAGCCCCAGTCGAGCAGCTTGCGCGCCTCTTCGGCGCGTTCGCGGTCATTCGCCAGTCCGCTGAGGGCGGCGATCACGCGCGTGCCGTTGTGGCTGACGGTGCCGACCAGGCCGAACCCAGCCTGCTCGCTGGCGCCGGCCACGAAGCCGTCGGCTTCGATGCCCATGGCGATCAGCGGGTTGCGGTTCTTCTGCGAAATCTTGTTCCAGGTGAAGTCCGGCTGGCCGTAATAGTGGAAGAACTCCGGATAATCGCGCCACAGATGCAGCGCCAGCATCGTCAGCTCGCGCACCGTCGTCTGCTGGCCGTCGGCCGGCAGGCCGGTCGAATTGACGAAGGTCGATTTCTGAAGGCCGAGTTGACGGGCGCGATCGGTCATCTGCGCGGCGAAATTCGCCTCCGAGCCGGCCATACCCTCGGCCAGCACGATACAGCCGTCATTGGCCGCCTGCACGGTGACACCCTGGATCAGGTCCTCGACGCGGACCTCGGATTTGAGCTTGGCGAACATGGTCGAGGTTCCGGACGGCGCGCCGCCGGTGCGCCATGCGTTTTCGCTGACCACGAACGTGTCGTCGAGCGTGATCCGCTTCGCCTTGAGAGCGTTGAAGACCACCTCCATCGTCATCAGCTTGGCCATCGAGGCCGGCGGAATCGGTTTGTCGGGGTCCTTGGCGAAGAGCACCGTGCCGGTGTCGGCGTCGATCATGAACGCCTGCGCCGCCTTGGTCTCGAAAAGCTGGGCCTTCGCCGGAGCGGCGCAAAGCAGCGCCAGCACCAATCCCAGAAGGCTGGCGAAAGGCGGAAGAACACGCAATTGCATGAAATGTCGACCCAATCTGAGCAACACCGGACGGTGCCGAGCGGCCTCCGCCCCGGAATTGCGCAAAGCTACCCACAGCCAAGCTATCAGGGTTTTTTCGACCGGATCAACGGGCAGTGCGAATTTGCTCAGTTACGCACAACCAGCGCGTCCGGCGCGCCATGCGACCAGGCTGCCTGAAGCAGTTCGTCGATGCTGCCATGGCCGTCCGGATAGACGTTGACCGCATACCAATCATTGCCGTCGAGCTCGGTGCGCTGGATCTCGGTCCGGCCGAACGGTTCGAGTGCGGCGGCGACGCGCTTTGCCTCTGCGGCTTCGTCGAAGGAGCCGGCGGCGACATAGTCGGACGCAGGCGCCTGTTCCTGGCGATTCGATTTCTTCCACGAGCGAAGGATATCGGCCGGCGACATGCCGCCGGCGTCGAGCGCGGCAAAGACATCGGCGCGCTTTACCCGTTCATCCGCATAGGACAGCGAAGCCATGGCGAAAGGCGAGTTCGCGGGAAGACCGAGATCGGGCCGTTCCGGCACGATCGGTCCGAAATCGGGCAGCGCGACATCGCTGGCGCCCTGCGTCGAGAACGCTGCCGGTTGAACGGTGGCTTCATCCGACAGGCCCGGCTGCGCGGCAAAGGCCTGCCCAGAATCGGTCAATTGTCCAGGGAACGGCACGGCGGCCGGCGGCGCGCCTACCGGCATGCTCGGTGACGGGCCGTTCATGGCCACCATCACGCCGGTCGGCAGGCCGTCCGACGGATCCGGCCGGTTCTTGCCGGGATGATAGGAGGCCACCAGATACTGGTCGTCGTTACCGTCGAGCGGCGCGCGGCCGACATATTCGACTTTGACCCTGGCCGTRCCGACCTTGTCGTAGTCGAGCATCTGCGCCGCGCGTTGGGAGACGTCGATGATGCGGCCTTCATGATAGGGGCCGCGGTCGTTGACGCGCACGATCACCGAACTGCCGGTCTCCAGATTGGTGACGCGGGCATAGCTCGGCAGCGGCATCGTCGGATGCGCCGCCGTCAGATGCGTCATATCATAGACTTCGCCATTGGCGGTCAGACGGCCGTGGAAGGCATCGCCATACCAGGACGCCAGGCCGACCTTGGTGAAGCCCTTCTTATCTTCCTTCGGATAATACCACTTGCCGCGCACCTGATAGGGCTTGCCGAGCTGGTCGCGGCCGCMGCCGCGGCGCATGAACTGGACGCGCGGGCTCGCCTTCACGCCATATTCGGATTCGGCGAAATATTCCTTGGAGCGGGCCTTCTTGTAGACCATCCCCTTCGGCTCGGGCTGTGAGGCGCAGGCAGCCAGCAGCAGGCCCGAAAGGGCGCACAGGGCGAAAGCAGAAGCGCGACGAAGACGCGGGCGCGCCGGTTCCTGCATGTTTTCGATTGTCCCCTACCGTGCTGCCACTCGCGGAGCCAGAAGTCGCCCGCAAGCCAACACCTTGATCCTCAATCCCTTTTGCACAGGAATTGCTTATCACGATGTTAATCGATTATGGCCGCAACAGGGCGAGATTATGGCACGAGCACAATACCGCCGCTCGGAAGGTCCCTGCTCGTTCGAGAATACCCTGCTGCCAATAGCGCCGGCCACAAGATCGCCGGCGCGTCAAATCCGAATAAGAGTAAGGCTTTGTCCTGCTATTGCGGCTGCACGTTGGACGGCAGCTGTTGGGCCGTCGCACGAGACAGCTTCTGGCGCTTCGTCAAAACCGGCTTCTCATAGATCTTTTTCATCAATTCCCCCGTTAGAATATTAGCAGGTACAGATTGGCAGGGTCTTGGCGGCATTGTCAATTGCATCCGACCGGCTTCCTGCAATTGCCCCCGGCTCCCGAGAACAATGATTGAGCCTTTCCCGCGATTGACAGATCTTTGCACGACGCACTAGAGCATGGGCGCTTGCGTTCGTGTCGGCACGGCTTCGCGGCCGGCAGGACGAAGCGCCTCGTGAAGATCACGATGGAGGGATGGCCGAGCGGTTTAAGGCACCGGTCTTGAAAACCGGCGTGGGCGCAAGTTCACCGTGGGTTCGAATCCCACTCCCTCCGCCAAATTATAATTAGAGCGTGCCGTAACTTTTGTTCTTACACCCAGGGACATGGAAACGCGCGTACTGGCTCTAGACATGCCCTAGCCGATATGAAGGTCACACTTACCTGCATAGAAGAGCGGTCGGGCACCCGCGTTGCGTGTGACGCAGGATTCCGCACGCCGCGCGCGCAAAGAAAAAGCCTGTCGCGATTTGCGGCAGGCTCTTATTAGGACCTCAGAACATTAGAACTTGTAGGCGATGCCGACGCGAAGCTCGTTGGTCTTCAGATCAACATCGGCATTGACYGGATCTCCAAAGGACTCCGAGCCGAAGTCAGTATAGCGATATTCGCCTCGCAGCAGCAGATTGTCGGTCATGGCATAATCCAAGCCGACACCTATCGTCCATCCCGTGAACGTATCACTAAACGAAGGTCCGCCTTCACTACTTCTAATCTTGACATCGCCAAACGCAACGCCACCCGCAATATAAGGAAGAAAGCGGTCGACGGCATACCCTAGCCGAAGTCTTGCCGCCMCACTCCAATTGAGTTCTTCAGTTGCCTCGAAGCCCGATGGGAAACCAGGAGCGCCGAATATTTCGCCGCTGCCATCAACATTCGTATATACGATGTCCAGTTCGGCACCAATCACGATATTGTTGGACATCTGATAGTTGTAACCGCCGTAGACGCCTCCGAGGAACCCGTCAGGATCTGGGTCGACAAAGCCCGGTCCACCGATCTGGTCCATATGGCCATTACCCCAAGCATAGCCTGCCTGTAGGCCGAGATACCCGCCTGTCCARCTAAAAACCGGCGCTTCTTCTACGATGGCGTCGGCAGCAAATGCCGAAGATGCCAGCAGAGACAACGACAAACCAAGAAGCAGGTTCTTCATAGGTGATCTCCCATAACCTACCCTGTGGTAGCAGAGTGCCCTGAGATGTGCAGTTGTATATCTGCCACAGTAACCGAGATTCAGGTTGCCGTCAGCGTAGCTTAGCGCTTCTTTCGACAGTTCTGATCGTCGAAAACAATGTTGCAATGCCCCTAATATTAGGAATAACTTGACGAACATGCGGGCTCAACGAATAGGAAGGACAGCATCAGGGTCGAGACAGGCTGCGATCACCACAACGGTGCGCAAGCGCGTGACAGAGGACAAGGTTAGCGTTTGATCGCTTCGGCAAGCGCTTTGATGGATGCCCTGCCGGGGCTGCACTGCTGTGACGAGTTCGCTAAAGCGCGGTTATCGGCAAGCTGTATCGTTGTAGGACAGCAACGCTGGCATCCCCCTTGCAAGGCAGGATTGCCGGGTTGATCTCCGGCAGCTCGTCGGGCTTGAGGCAGTTGTTGGGGGCCTCGCCCGGCGAGTTCTCCAGAAATCAGTGGATATGCATCAAATGATGTATCCATGCACAAATGCTAATTTAGCCTCTTCTTTAGCCGACTCCCAACCCCGAGTCGGTTAGGCCCGGCGGTTCAACCCAACGCACCCCAACAGAGCGCGGAACTGTCGGGCCGCTGCGTCCAGGCCCTTCCGTTGCTCGGACGTCACAGCCAAATTCGTGAATCTTTGCGCCGCTGCGGCGGCCTGGATGGAAGCCGACGAAGCCTTAAGGGCTCGTTGCGCGGACTGGCCAGAAGTGCCGCGGGACTAAGGCTCGAGCTAGTGGATCGGTCAGGCGCGCTCTGGCCGCACCGTCTCTACCGACAGCGATCCCGCCGGAAGCGGCCGTAAAAGGTCGCTCTCGGGTTTCGACAGATCAAGCCACGCGGACCAGTTCTCGGGCTGGAGGACGACAACCTGCCGATTGTGATACGGCGCGACATCCGGCCCCGGATCGGTCGTCAGCATTGTGAAGGTAGGCGGCTTGTTGCCTGTCGCCTCTCGCCAGAGCCCGGCAATGGCCAAGAACGGGGCACTGTTCAGCGCGAAGCGATGCTTGGCTTTCGGATATTTGGTGCCCGTGAATTCAAAGAAGGCGGAGGCCGGCACAAGACAGCGTTTGCTGTCGGCGAACCGGCGGCCTTCCGACCGGAAGTTGAACATCGGTCCGCCTTTCGGCCCAGACGGGGGAAAGCCAAATGTCATCGACGCAAGTTCAATCTCGTCGCCGGCAACACGCATGATGGGCGCCGGATCGTTGATGCGAATGTCGTCTGCTTGGGGAAGATCGAGCTCAGTTTGATGGCTCGGGATCTTCAATGCCAGCGACTCCATCATCCGGCAATATTCGGCCCAGGCGATATGCTGCTCATAATCATTGCACATGGGAGGTCATCCGAATGGATCGTGCTCCACTAGGATACCAGCCTCAGCGGCGGCCTCAACGAAGGCTTTCGGGCGTGCCGTACTGCCCCGAGCCCCTGGAGGGCGCTGAGGCAAGCCTTACGGGCGGCCGTGTGCTTCTTTCCGGGTGAYGCCGGCCATCGATTGAGGAGAATATCGGCTGCCTGAGCAACGCGATCCACGKTATAGATCGTGTGGCCTGACTTGCCGAGCGCGACACGCACTGGCGTCTCGAAACGCTGATCCTGCACACAGCCTCCTCGCGCGACCGGACTCAAATTGACCGAAGGGGCATCTGTTCCTTTAGCGACAGCTAATGGGAACATTCATCATCGATTTCTGTTCCTTCCGACCAGGAGGAGGATCAGTCATGGCAGACGACAGGACCAAACGTGATTTCCGTGACCGCGACCGCGTGTCAGCCGACGAGGACTATGAAGTCCGCTATTTCGCCAAGCAGCACCGGATCAGCCCCGAGCGGGTGCTCGATCTGATTAAAGAGCATGGCAATAATCGAAAGACCCTGGAGCGCGAGGCAAGGAGGCTTCGAGGATGACGAGGCTTCCGAACTTGGCCCTCCCAAAGGGTTGACGGTGTACCGGGCGTTGCGGAGCTGGCGAAGGTCTCGGCCTTCAGCCATCTCCCCCAAAAACCCCAGAGCCGCGGCAACGTCGCGTAAGCCCGCTAGGGCATGACGGTGTCGGATTCAGCCCCGTTTTCGACAAGCCAATCGCCCATTACCACCAGAGTGTTGATTTGACTTGATGGCAACCGCCTCCYCGCCGGTCGAGGCGGTAGGTAAAATACCGTTTATTTGATTTCTCAGACAAAATGTGCTGCTTGTCGCGCCCATGAAAAAGCTCTGCCTGATGGTCCTGGCGTCGTTGACGCTGGTCTTGCCGGCCAAGGCGATGGACAATGYGTTGCGCGCCGGCCTGATGAAACTCGATCCGCGGACTCGCCTTGAGCAGCGCTGTGACGCCGAAGTGCTCGACCGGATCAGTCACGACGATCGCAACTACAAGGCCGACCGCGTCGTGGCCTACGCCTTCGCCACGCCGCAGATGAGCGCCGATGCCATCAAGAGTTCGGGCGCCGCCTTCCGCAGCAAGGGTCAATGGTATCGGCTGAAGTTCAAGTGCCTGACCGGGCCGGACCACATGCAGGTG
Organism: Mesorhizobium sp. LCM 4576; assembly: GCF_001854815.1. Classification (NCBI taxonomy): domain Bacteria; kingdom Pseudomonadati; phylum Pseudomonadota; class Alphaproteobacteria; order Hyphomicrobiales; family Phyllobacteriaceae; genus Mesorhizobium; species Mesorhizobium sp. LCM 4576. The sequence goes on along the minus strand of NZ_MDDT01000004.1, from coordinate 252,663 downwards.
CTGCAGTTCCGCTACAAGATCGGCGATGAAATCCCGGAATCCGACTGGGCCAAATATAATCTCTACGACTAGAGCAATTCCAGGGAAAGTGCGTAACCGTTTCCCCGCCCGGAATTGCGTCAAAACAAAGAGATAGAGCGGTTCGCCRTTTCCGTGAAACGGTGAAACGCTCTGGTTTTCGGCCTCGCCCACCAGTCGGCACCACCCGAAAATCCTTGAGAGCCTGCGCCGGCGCGTTGTTTTCCGACGATGTCCAAACCTGCGCCTTGACGCCGATGGACCGTGCCTTTAGGCCCGTCCGAGTAAAGGGCTACGCTCATTTCAGGCAAGGATTTCTAGTCGATGGAAATATTCACTGCCGCAGGCCTTTCAGCTCTCCTCCAGGTCGTCGCGATCGATCTTGCGCTAGCCGGCGACAACGCAATTGTGATCGGTCTCGCAGCGGCCGGCCTTCCCGCGGATCAGCGCAAGCGCGCCATCCTTGTCGGCATCGCGGCAGCCACTGTCCTGCGCATCATCTTTGCCCTGATCACGCAATGGCTGCTGAGCATCGGCCCCATGCTGCTCATCGCCGGCGGGCTACTGCTTCTGTGGGTGTGCTGGAAGATGTGGCGCGAACTGCGCGTCAGCCATGAGGATGAGCGCGACGCGACCGAGGCGCTGTCGAACGGCGACTACAACAAGGACGGCAAGATCGCCGGTGCGGCGCCGCGCAAGACCTTCTCCCAGGCCGCTTGGCAGATCRTCATCGCCGACGTCTCGATGTCGCTCGACAACGTGCTCGCGGTCGCCGGTGCGGCCATGAAGCATCCGACCGTGCTGATCATCGGGCTGGCCCTTTCGATCGCCCTGATGGGCTTTGCCGCATCCTTTGTCGCACGCCTCCTGCACAAGTATCGCTGGATCGCCTATATCGGCCTGCTGATCATCTTGTACGTGGCGATCAACATGCTGCTCGGAGGCGCCGTGCAGCAGTTTCCCGACCATTTTGCCTTCCTCACGCCATGGTTCGGACCGGATGGCCACTGAGGCTGGTTAAGGGGATAGGTGCCGAGCCACTCTTGTCCCGGCCGGCCGGCAGGTTTGCATCCGGGCCGAAGCGTGCTATTGCGCCGCGCAAAATGGCCTAGAGCCGCGCACGTAGATCGAAATCCAGAGCCTGAGGCTCGATCCTCGGTCTCGACCTCATCTCTTGGAAAACAAATCTATGTCCGCCTCACGCGTCAGTTTCGTCAGTCTTGGATGCCCGAAAGCGCTCGTCGATTCCGAGCGCATCATCACGCGGCTCCGCGCCGAAGGCTACGAGATCGCGCGCAAGCATGACGGCGCCGACCTCGTCGTCGTCAACACCTGCGGCTTCCTCGATTCCGCGCGCGATGAGTCGCTCAACGCCATCGGCTCCGCCCTTTCCGAAAACGGCCGCGTCATCGTCACCGGCTGCCTCGGCGCCGAGCCGCAGGTCATCCGCGAAAAGCACCCCAACGTGCTGGCGATCACCGGCCCGCAGGCTTATGAGAGCGTGATGGCGGCGGTRCATGAGGCGGCTCCGCCCAGCCACGATCCCTATGTCGACCTGTTGCCGCCGCAGGGCGTGAAGCTCACGCCGCGCCACTACGCCTATCTGAAGATTTCCGAGGGCTGCAACAACCGCTGCACCTTCTGCATCATCCCGGCATTGCGCGGCGATCTCGTCTCGCGCCCGGCCGCGGATGTGCTGCGCGAGGCCGAAAAACTCGCCAAGGCCGGCGTCAAGGAAATCCTCGTCATCTCGCAGGACACCAGCGCCTACGGCATCGACATCAAGYACCAGACGTCGACGTTCGGCGATCGCGAGGTGCGGGCGAAATTCCTCGACCTCGCCGAGGAGCTCGGCAAGCTCGGCATCTGGATACGCATGCATTATGTGTATCCCTACCCGCATGTCGCCGATGTCATTCCGCTGATGGCGGAAGGCAAGATCCTTCCCTATCTCGACATTCCCTTCCAGCACGCCTCACCGCAGGTGCTGAAGAATATGCGGCGCCCCGCGCATGGCGAAAAGACGCTGGACCGCATCCGCGGCTGGCGCGAGGTCTGCCCGGACCTCGCCATCCGTTCGACCTTCATCGTCGRCTTCCCCGGTGAGACGGAAGACGATTTCCAGATGCTGCTGGATTGGCYGGACGAAGCCAAGATCGATCGCGCCGGCTGTTTCAAATACGAGCCGGTCAAGGGCGCACGCTCCAACGACCTCGGGCTGGAACAGGTGCCGCAGGAGATCAAGGAAGCGCGCTGGCATCGTTTCATGCAGCGCCAGCAGAAGATCTCGGCCGCGYAGCTGGCCAAGAAAGTCGGCAAGCGTCTGCCGGTGCTGATCGACGAGGCGCATGGCACATCCGGCAAGGGCCGCACCAAATACGACGCGCCGGAGATCGACGGCTCGGTGCACATCCAGTCGCGGCGGCCGTTGCGCGCCGGCGACATCGTCACGGTCAAGATCGATCGCGCGGACGCTTATGATCTCCACGGTTCGGCGGTCTGATCCCCGCACGAGAGATGACATCTCCAATGAAAGGGCGCCCCGCGGCGCCCTTTTTCACTTTGTTGCTCTCTGCTTTTAGCAACGTCTCGTCAGAGTTTCACCGACTCGATCGCTGTCAGAGACCGGTCGATCACCTGGTCGAGAGTCTTGTCGAGGCGCGTGCCCGTTTCGACCGCCGACAGCTTTGCGGCAAAACCCAAATGATAGTCGACGAACCACTCGGGGCGCGRCTCCGGTTCCGGAAACGGTCCCCACCACGGAGGAAGCTTCGGGATCTTCGGTCGGGTTGGGCACCAGTCGTCGAGGTCGCTCAACAGCGCCTTCATATCGAGACCACCTCGCTCGGCCACCCATGCGCAGCGGATAAATTCCTCGGCGACCGCGGCACCCAGTTCATGCGGCGGAAGCGGCTGCGGATTGAGTGCGACACGAGCAAGCCCTCCCTGTGGTCCGCGCGGGATGACGTCGTAGATGGCAGGAAAGCGTTTCCCGATGATTGCCAAAAGTTTTTTATTCAATTGCATAAGACCCCCTTCTGCTGACGCTTGTCACGTCGGCTGATCTATCTAAGTTGCATGATCAGCATGGAAGTAAAGGTCGTCGGTGTATGTGAAAGCGATTACGCAAACTGCACAGATATTGCATCGGCCTCGCGAAAGGGTGTCGAATTCATAAAATATGAAGCGAAGTTGATTTTAAATACTCGACACGCAGGACCATTTAGCGCTCTTGGCTGGCTGGCAAAAAACAGGTCCAACGTGCAAAAGTCCCGCCAATCGCTCTCGCAAAACGAAAGAGGGCGCCGTCAGGCGCCCTCTCCGCTTCGAAACGTCGGCGCCGCTTACTGCGGCAGCTTGTCGTCGATGCCCTTGACGTAGAAATTCATGCCGAGCAGCGTGCCGTCGTCGGCGACCTCGCCGTCCTTCAGCCAGGGCGAGCCATCCTGCTTGGCGATCGGTCCGGTGAAGGGATTCCAGCCACCGGCGATCTTCTTCTCAGTGGCTTCCGCCATCGCCTTCACGTCGTCGGGCATGTTGGTGTAGGGCGCGAGCTTGACCGCGCCGTCCTTGATGCCCAGCCACACATTGTCCGGCTTCCAGGTGCCGTCGAGCGCCGCCTGCACGCGGCTGATGTAATACGGACCCCATTCGTCGGTCAGCGAGGTCAGCTGCGCGTTCGGCGCGAACTTGATCATGTCGGACGACTGACCGAAACCATGCAGCTTGCGCTCCTCGGCGACCTGCAGCGCGGCGGTCGAATCGGTGTGCTGCACGATGATGTCGGCGCCCTGGTCGAACAGCGCCTTGGCGGCGTCGGCTTCCTTGCCCGGGTCGAACCAGGAATTCACCCACACGATCTTGACCTTGAAGTCGGGATTGACCGACTGCGCGCCGAGGATGAAGGAATTGATGCCCATCACCACTTCCGGGATCGGGAAGGAGACGATGTAGCCGGCCAGGCCCTTCTTCGATTCCTTGGCCGCGATCTGGCCGAGCACGTAGCGGCCTTCATAGAAGCGCGCATTGTAGATGCCGAGATTGTCGCCGGTCTTGAAACCGGTGGCATGCTCGAACATCACCTTGGGAAACTTCTTGGCGACCTTCACTTCGGCATCCATGAAGCCGAAGGAGGTGCCGAAGATTATCTTGCAGTTCTCGCGCGCCAGGCGCTCGAAAGCGCGGTCCGCGTCCGGACCTTCCGACACGTTTTCGAGATAGGCGGTCTCGACCTTGTCGCCGAGCGCCTTCTCGACCTCGAGGCGGCCCTGGTCGTGCTGGTAGGAGTAGCCGAAGTCGCCGATCGGACCCGTATAGACCCAGCACGCCTTCAGCTTGTCGGCGGCCTCGGCGGTTGCCGCCAGCGATAGGGCCGCGGCCGTGGTCATCAACGCAATAAGCAGTTTTTTCATTGTGTTACCTCTCTGAGTTAAGCCTTGGAGCTTCCCGTCTTTTTGTTGTTGTCAACGATCCGGAACGAATGGCTGCCCCAACGAAGCCGGCGTGTTCATCATCGTCAGCCGCTTGTTGCGGGAGATTAGAACGAGAACCACGATGGTTGCCAGATAGGGCAGAGAAGAAAGAAATTGCGAAGGCACCGGAATGCCAAAAGCCTGTGCATGAAGCTGGCCGATCCACACCGCGCCGAAGATATAGGCGCCGGCCAGCACCCGCCACGGACGCCAGGACGCGAACACCACCAGCGCCAGCGCGATCCAGCCGCGGCCCGCGCTCATGTTCTCGACCCATTGCGGCGTATAGACCAGCGACAGGTGCCCGCCGGCGAGGCCAGCGCAGGCGCCGCCGAACATCACCGCGAGATAACGGTAGCGGATCACCTTGATGCCGAGCGCGTGCGCCGACGTATGGCTGTCGCCGATCGAGCGCAGCGTAAGCCCCGTGCGCGTCCTGAACAGGAACCACATCACTGCCGCGGTCAGCGCTATCGAGATGTAGAATACCGGATCCTGGCCGAAGATCAGCCTGCCGACGACCGGGATCGAGCTGATCCCGGGAATGTCGAGATTGGGCAATCTCACGCCCGGCTGGCCGACGAAGCTGGTGCCGATCATGCCGGACAGGCCGAGCCCGAGCAGCGTCAGCGAAAGGCCGGTCGCCACCTGGTTGGTCGCGAGCGACAGCGTCATGACGGCGAAAAGCAGCGAGAACAGCGCGCCGACGATGATTGCGGCAAGCAAGCCGATCCAGGGCGATCCGGTGAGGTAGCCGGCGCCGAAGCCGCCGACGGCGCCCATGATCATCATGCCCTCGACGCCGAGATTGAGCACGCCGGAGCGCTCGACCACCAACTCGCCGATCGCCGCGATCAGAAGTGGTGTCGCGGCGGTCGCGATGGTCAAAAGGATGTTGACGGTGATGTCCATCAGCGGGCCTCCTCGAGCTTCGGCGCTGCTTCGAGCTTTGCGCCGTTCGGCTTCATCAGCGCCATGCCGATCAGGCGAATGCGGTAGTGGATGAGTGTGTCGCAGCCGAGCACGAAGAACAGGAGCATGCCCTGGAAGACGCGCGCCACCTTATCCGAGATGCCGAGCGCGCTCTGCACCGCCTCGCCGCCGAGATAGGTCAGCGCCAGCACCAGGCCCGCGGCGACGATGCCCAGCGGATTGAGGCGACCAAGGAAGGCGACGATGATGGCGGTGAAGCCRTAGCCGGGCGAGATCACCGGCTGCAACTGGCCAATGGCGCCGGAGACTTCGGAGATGCCCGCCAGACCCGCCAGCGCCCCGGACAGAAGGAAGGTGAAGAAGACCATCCGGTTGAAGCCGAAGCCGGCAAAGCGCCCTGCCCTTGGGCTGGAGCCCAGCACGCGGACCTCGAAACCCTTGAGCATGCGGCTCATCATCAGCCAGATCGCTACCGCGGCCACCAAAGCGAAGACGAAGCCCCAATTGGYGCGGCCGGCATCCGGCATCAGCTCCGGCAGCACGGCCGAATCGCCGAACTGGATGGTCTGCGGGAAACCGTGACCCTGCGGATCGCGCCAAGGGCCGCGCACCAGCCAGTCGAGGAAGAGCTGCGCGACATAGACCAGCATCAGGCTGGTGAGGATCTCGTTGGTGCTGAAACGCGTCTTCAAAAGTGCTGGGATCGATGCGTAGAAGGCGCCGCCGACCATGCCGAGCAGGAGCATCAGCGGAATCACCAGCGGGCCTTCGAATTGCGGGAACAGCACCGGGATGATCGAGCCGAAGATCRCGCCGAAAATGAACTGGCCCTCGGCGCCGATGTTCCAGATGTTGGCCTTGTAGCAGACCGACAGGCCGACCGCGATCAGGATCAGCGGTGCTGCCTTGATCGCCAGCTCGTGCAACTGCCAGACCTGGCTGATCGGCTCGACGAAATAGATCTCGAACCCATTGAGCGGATTGACGCCGAGCAGCGCGAACATGATGGCGCCGGCAATGATCGTCAGCGCGAAGGCGATGAAGGGCGACAGCATCGAAAACAGCGCCGAGCGCTGCGGGCGTTTGACGAGTTCGATGCGCATCATGCCATCTCCATTCCGTGTTCGGCGTGGCCGGGCTCGGCACCGCCCATCAACAGGCCGATCTTCTCGAAAGTCGCCTCGGCGATCGGCAGCGGCGCCGACAGTTCTCCGTTGTGCATGACGGCGATGGCATCCGACAATTCGAACAACTCATCGAGGTCCTGGCTGATGACGAGGACGGCGGAACCGCTGCGGGCAAGCTCGATCAGCGCCTGGCGAATGTGGGCGGCAGCACCTGCGTCCACGCCCCAGGTCGGCTGGTTGACGATCATGACGCTCGGCTTGCGGTCGAGCTCGCGGCCGACGATGAATTTCTGCAGATTGCCGCCCGACAGCGCGGCGGCCTCCGGATCGGGCGCGCTCTTGCGTACGTCCATGGCTTTGATGATACGCTGGGCGGCGCTGTAGACCGCGCCGTTCTTGACCGTGCCGCCCGAACCGACGAAAGCCTTGCCGTCGGTGGCGTGGCGGGACAGAAGCAGGTTCTCCGAAAGCTTCATGCGCGGCGCCGCGCCATGGCCGAGTCGTTCCTCCGGCACGAAGGCGGCCCCCATCAGGCGGCGGCCGGTGATCGACAGGCCGCCGGCGTCCTTGCCGCGGATGCGCACGGAACCGGCATCCTGCTGCAGCACTTCGCCGGAGACGGATTCGAAGAACTCGCCCTGGCCGTTCCCGGCGACGCCGGCGATGCCGATCACTTCACCGGCACGCACGGTGAGGTTGATGTTCTTGAGCGGGATGGCGAAGGGCGTCGCCGGCTTGCGGCTGAGGCCGCGGATTTCCAGCAGCGCCGGCGCCGTGTCGATGCCTTCCGCGGGCGCACGCACCACCGCCTTCACCTCGCTGCCGACCATCATGCGAGCAAGCGACGCGGCCGTCTCCTCACGCGGATTGCAGTGGCCGACGACCTTACCGTGGCGAAGCACCGTGGCGCGGTCGCAGATGCGTTTGACCTCCTCCAGCCGGTGCGAGATGTAGAGGATCGATTTGCCTTCCGCGCGTAGCCGCTCCAGCGTTTCGAACAGCTTGTCGGCCTCCTGCGGCGTCAGCACCGAGGTCGGCTCGTCGAGAATGATGAGCTGCGGCGTCTGCAGGAGGCAGCGGATGATCTCGATGCGCTGGCGTTCGCCGACGGAGAGGTCTCCGACCAGGGAGTCCGGATCGAGCGGCAGGCCATAGCTGTAGGACAGCGCCCTCGCCTTCGCCGCGATGGTGCTGATCGGCGAACCGTCATTGAGCGAAAGCGCGATGTTCTCGGCCGCCGTCAGCGCCTCGAACAGCGAGAAATGCTGGAACACCATGCCGATGCCGAGCTTCTTGGCCACGCCCGGGCTGGTGATCCTGACCGGCTTGCCGTCCCAGAAAATCTCGCCCGAGTTCGGTTCGAGCGATCCGAACAGCATCTTGACCAGCGTCGACTTGCCGGCGCCGTTCTCGCCGAGCAACGCGTGGATTTCGCCTTTGGCGATGTTGAGATCGATGTGATCGCACGCCGTCAGCGTGCCAAAAATCTTGGTTAGGCCACGAACCTCGAGCAGATTCGCCCTGTCATGATTTGCACTCACAGTGCCTCCCATCCAGTTTCCCGGATATGTTCTGTGTTCCCGAAAGCATGGTATGCGCGGCCGGCTCCCATCGGAAAGCARCACCCAACTTGAAAGAGCTTCAAGAATTTCAGCGGAAACTCAAGGGCTAAGATAGACCTCTTGGGAACAACGGCAAATCCGCATCGCTTTTCAGGCAAGCCGTGCCTTCGGGCACGGCAAGCCGCTGAAAAACAAGGCAGCCGGCTAGGTAAGGTGCCAAGGGTGTGAGGCGGCGAAAGCTCTAGGGAATGAGGATAGTCGTTCCCGTCGTCTTGCGGGCTTCAAGATCAGCTTGCGCCTTTGCCGCGTCCTTCAAAGCATAGCGCTGATTGATCTTGATCCCGACGGCGCCGCTCTTGACGACGTCGAAAAGCGCCTCGGCCGACTTCACCAGATCTTCGCGCCTGGCATTGTAGACGAAGAGCGTCGGCCGGGTTACATAGAGCGAGCCCTTCTGCGCCAGGAGCGACATCGAGAAAGGCGCAATCGGCCCGGACGACTGGCCGAAGCTGACGAACATGCCGAGCGGCCGCAGGCAATCGAGCGATGCTGGAAAGGTGTCGGCGCCGACGGAATCGTAGACGACGTCGCACTTCTTYCCGCCGGTAAGTGCGGCGACGCCGGCGACGAAATCCTGCTCCTTGTAGTTGATGACGTGATCGAAGCCATGCGCCCGGGCAAGCTCGATCTTGTCGGCGGAGCTCGCCGTGCCGATCACGGTCGCGCCGAGATGCTTTGCCCATTGACCGAGGATGAGGCCGACGCCACCGGCCGCCGCGTGGTAAAGGATCGTGTCGCCGGCCTTCACCGGGAACGTCCGGCGCAGAAGGTATTCGGCCGTCATGCCCTTCAGCATCATCGCCRCCGCCTGCTCGTCGCTGATGCCGTCCGGCACTTTGACCACACGGTCGGCGGCGATCACCCGTTGCTCGGCATAAGCCCCGACATTGACGGCATAGGCGATGCGGTCGCCTGGCTTCAGCCAGTCGACGCCGGTGCCGAGCGCCAGCACGACGCCCGCCGCCTCGCCGCCCGGGATCAGCGGAAAACCGCCGGGTGGCGGGTAAAGCCCGGAGCGGTAGTAGACATCGATGAAGTTGAGGCCGATCGCCGTGTGCCGGATCAGGATCTGGCCTTCTCCCGGCTGGCCGGGATCGGCATTTTCATAAGCCAGGACTTCGGGGCCGCCATTGGCGTGGATGCGGATTGCCTTGGACATCGTTCAACTCTCTGAAGGGGACGTACACAATCTAGAAACATGATTCCGAAAGGGAGACGTTTTTCGGAAGATCATGCGCCGATAGACAGCTAGGGCCAGGATGATCATTCGACCCAAAAATATCCTGATCCAGGATCAGGGCTTCCTGGCGCCCAGATTGGGAAACATCTGCATGATGCCCCCGATACTGGCGAGATAGAGCCCGGTGATGGTGATGCCGATCTTGGTGAAGTCGCCGACCTGTTCGCTGAGAACGCCGATCTTGTCGTAGAAGGCGGCAAGGGCTGCCTGTGCCAGCGCCAGCGCGCCGAAGGCACACCACAAAAGCGTCATGCCGAGATTGACCGGCCGCAACCGCACGACGCGCACCGGGTGGATGAAATTGATCGGCAGGAAAGTCAAAATGCCGGCAATCACCACCACGGCGAAAGACACCCATTGCCCCGGCGCGATGACGAACAGCGTGAACACCACCATGTTCCAGACGACCGGGAACCCCTTGAAGAAGTTCTCCTTCGTCTTCATCCCGGTATCGGCATAGTAGATCGCGCTGGAGACGACGATGATGGCCGCCGACAGGAAGGACAGATTCTCGCCCATGAAGCCGCGCTGGTAGAGCGCGAATGCCGGAATGAGCACGTAAGTGACGTAGTCGATGATGTTGTCGAGGAGTTCGCCCGACCATGTCGGCAGGATTTCCTTCACCTCGAGCTTCCTGGCGATCGGGCCGTCGATGCCGTCGACGAACAGCGCCAGCCCCAGCCACCAGAACATCGCCGTCCAGCGCTCCTCGCTCGCCGCCACCAGCGACAGGAAGGCAAGGAACGACCCCGACGCGGTGAGCAGATGAACGGAGAATGCGCGCGCCTGCGGCCACGTCACCTTCTTCTTCGGCAACGGAATCCGCTCCGCGATCTTCTTTGCCGCTTTCCTGGCTGCTGTGTTCTTGCTCACGGTCCCCGCCAGTCCAGCTTGCAGATTTCGGCCGAGCGGCCGGCGAAATTCCAGTTGCGGCCGAAGGCCCGCATCTTGCTCTTGTCGGACTTCGCCACGGTGATTTCCGGCGCGATCCAATATTCCGAATTGGTGATTACCGTATCCTTCTCGCGATCCTTGCCAGGGATAGGCGTCACCGCGCCGTCTATGATCTTCGGTATCTGGAAGACGCGCGTCCTGTCGCGCGTCTCATAGGTGATCGGCACCTGCTCGACACCGAGAAATTTCCCGACGAGGATCGACAGCAGTGACGTGGTGCCGCCGGCCTTGCCGGTGAAGATCTTGGTCAACGCCTTCACCGCATAGACCGAGGCGCGCTTGTCGATGAACAGGCCGGCCGTCCAGTTGCCGCGGCTCATATAGCCGGGGATTTCCATGATCAGGCCGAGATTGAGGCCGGAAAGGTCGACCTCGCCGAAATGGCCCGCGTCGATACGGAAACCGGCCCAGGTCTGGCAATAGCCCTCGGTCGGCGGATGGCTGCCGAGCGACAGCACGCAGGGACAGAAAACCGTGCAATTGCAGGAGAGTACCAGCTCTCCTTTCATTGCCCAGCTTTGATCGGTCATCGAATTCTCCCCTTACGCCGAAACTAATAGCAGGGCTGCCGCCCACACAAGCAGTATCGCACCGGCAACCCGGCTGGCCACCCTGCCGGTAGTCTGTTTTTCGATCAGGGTGAACAGGCCGATCAGCGTCATCCAGAAGACGTTCATGGCGCCTACGGCAAACATCACCAGCATCAGCGCCCAGCAGCAACCGAGGCACCAGATGCCCTGTTCCAGGCCAAGTCGGAAGATGCGGCCCGGTTTCGCGCTCCAGTTGGCGAACAGGATCGAGAACGGGTTGCGGCATTTTTCGAGGCATGCCTGCTTCAGGCCGCTGAATTGATAGAGGCCGGCAACGAGCAGCGCGGCGGCGCCGGCAAGGCCGACGGCAGGATCGAGCATCCGGCCGGAACCGGCAAAGGCGTAGACCGCCAGCGTCAACACAGCGAAGCCGACGGATGCGCCAAGCCATGTGGCAAGGTATCCGGCGACGAGCACCAGCGGATGAACGACGGATTCGCCCTTGATCCTCGCCGTGTCGGCGATTTCGCAATAGGTGCGGATCAAGGGCGACGCCGAAGGCAGCATCGTCGCCACGGCCATCAGGAACCACATCAGCACAAGCGCCGCCGCTTGCAGGCCGGTCGGGCCGGCAAACGGTGYCGGCGCGAGGCAAAGGGCAAAGAACCGGTCCAGGAAATCCGGCAACGGCAGGCTCGGCAGATTTTTCAGCAGCATGTCGCCGGGCGCGCCGGCAGGGCGGCTTTCGGCGCCGCGTATCGCCATCGCCGCGAGAAGGAACCAGGCAAGGCCGATGCCGACGCCGATCGTGAGCATGACCGCGAGGCGCGGGCTGCGCGCGACGCCCGCCGTAGCCCGGCCGGCGCGGTCGAGATGGCTGAAATCATGCTGCTCGCCGCTCATGCCAATCGAATGGGCTGAATCGCCGCGTTGATCAAGCCGGCCGATCTGACCTATATCCGGATAAAGGCCCGACGGGTCACCTCGCATCGTGGAAGCCTGGCGTGGAGCACAACGACAAAGCCCGCATCCTGGTTGCCGGCAGCGGTCCGGCCGGCCTGATCGCGGCGCTCGGCTTTACCGGGGCCGGCTTCGACGTGACGCTGGTCGGCCCCGAAGCCAACACCGCCGACGGCCGCACCACGGCGCTCATGAATCCCGCCCTGAAGGTCCTTGAACGGCTGGGCCTCCTTGCCGAATTGAGGGCGCAGGCCGCGCCGCTCAAGGCGATGCGCATCGTCGACGCCACAAGGCGGCTGATCCGAAGCCCAACCGTGACCTTCCGCGCCAGCGAGATTGGCGAGGAACAGTTCGGCCTCAATTTGCCGAACAAGGCTCTCATCTCCATCCTCGCCAGGGCCGTTTCAGCTCATGACGGCATTCATTGGCTGAAATCCACYGTCGAGTCCTGGAGCCTTGACGCCGATCAGGCCCACGCAAGGCTGGCCGATGGCAGCGAGATCTCGGCGTCGCTGGCGGTCGCCGCCGATGGACGCCTGTCTCCGGCGCGGGAAGCCGCCGGCATTCGCGCCTTCGCGCGGCCCTATCCGCAGTCGGCGCTTGTCCTCAATTTCGGCCACCGCAGCGAGCACGGCTTCGTCTCGACCGAGTTCCACACCGAAACGGGGCCGTTCACGCAGGTCCCGTTGCCCGGCAGGCGCTCCAGCCTTGTCTGGGTGGTGAAGCCGCAGACCGCGCAGGAGCTTGCGGCGCTCGACGATGCAGCCCTGTCGGGGCGTGTCGAGGAACAGATGCAATCGGTGCTTGGCCGGGTCTCGGTCGAGCCGGGTCGCCAGATCTATCCGTTGTCGGCGGCCTCGCCCGGCCGCTTCGCGCAAAACCGCGTGGCGCTGGTCGGCGAAGCAGCGCATGTGTTCCCTCCGATCGGCGCCCAAGGCCTCAACCTAGGCATCAGGGATATCGAAGATCTGATTGGAATCGCGAGTGAAAACAGTAGCGATCCCGGATCGCGCCGGACCCTCGCCTCCTACGACACCAGGCGCCGGCCCGACATATGGGCGCGCAGCGGCGCGGTGAACCTGCTCAACATGTCGCTCTTGTCCGATATGCTGCCGGCGCAGCTGGCGCGCAGCGCCGGCCTCAATGCGCTGGGCAGCTTCGCCCCGCTGCGCGCTTTCTTCATGCGCGAGGGGCTGCGGCCGGGCAGCGGCTTTCGCGCCATCGCCGGCGGCCTAAGGAAAGAGGTCGGCCGGTAGGATTCCGTGCCGTATCGCATAGAGCAGCGCGGTCACCGTCACCACCGAAAAGCATGTCGTGATCAGCACGCTGGCCGAGGCCCGCTGCACCCACACGTCATATTGCTGTGCGATCACGAAGACATTGGTCGCCGTCGGCAGCGCCGCCAKCAGCATGGCGGAAAAGACCCAGGTCGGCGAGAAATTGCCGATCCAGCTTAGCACGACATAGCAAAGCAGCGGATGGACGATCAGCTTCAGCCCGGCGATCAATGCCAGCTCGTGCGGCACGCGGTTGAGCGGCCTCAGCGCCAGCGTCACGCCCATGGCGAACAAGGCGCAAGGTGCCGCCGCGCGGGCGAGGTAGTCGAGGAAACGATCGACAGGCAGCGGCGGGCGGAACTCCACATAGGCGGCGCCAACGCCGAGCGCCGTCGCAATGATGAAGGGGTGCAGCGCGATCTTTTTCAGGACGCCGAGCGCCAGCTGGAGCGGCGGCGCCTTCTCCTTGCCAGACAGCGCCATCATCATCGGCGCGACCGTGAAATGCACGATGTTCTCGAAGCAGAAGATCAGCGCCACCGGCACCGCCGCCTGCTCGCCAAACGCCAGCAGGGCAAGCCCCGGCCCCATATAGCCGATGTTGCCGTAAGCCGCGGCAAGGGCGGTGATCGTCGCCGGCGCGATGCCGCCACCGGAAACGAAAACCGACCAGGCGAACATCAGCGTGAAGACCGCATAGGTAGCGACGAGYGAGCCAAGGATGAAGCTCCACTCCGTCAACTGCTCGAACGGCGTCTTGGCGAGCAACTGGAAGAACAGCGCCGGCAGCGCGACATAGACGATGAAAATGTTCATCCAGCCGAGCGCCTCCAGCGGCTGCCTGGTGATGCGCGCCACCAGGAAACCGATGAAGATCATGCCGAAGAATGGGAGGACGAGACCGATGACATCAGACATTTTTCGCTCGGGCGGGAAAACTCCTGCGCGGGCTAGCCCGTTGCTTCGTCCGAGGTCAAGGACTGGCTATTGAATTACGGCAGTGCCTGCGCCAAATAGGCCCAAGCCGAAAGTCGGGGTCGATTTTTGGCTGCGTGACGTGTAAATTCAAGGTCTTAGGCGCCTTGTGCGCAGCCACGAAAGGCGCCTCGGAACAGCGCATGACCCGAAAATCGGATCGATTTTCGAAGAGGATCATGCGCAAAACTAAAAGCGCTGCAGCGTCCTTTGCGCGTCCGAGAGGACGCGCGGCGCTGCAGGTGGTGAGCGTGATGAAGACGGCCAAATTCTCGATCGGGCAAGTGGTTCGCCACAGGCTGTTTCCGTTCCGCGGCGTGATCTTCGACGTCGATCCCGAATTCGCCAACACCGAGGAATGGTATGAAGCCATCCCGGCCGACGTGCGTCCGCGCAAGGATCAGCCTTTCTACCATCTTCTGGCGGAGAATTCGGAGACCGAATACATCGCCTATGTGTCCGAGCAGAACCTGCTCGAGGACCGGTCGGGCGAGCCGGTGCGGCATCCGCAGATCGGCGAGATGTTCGACAAGCTGCCGGACGGCCGCTACGAGCCGAAGCGCCAGTCGAAGCACTGAAACGCAAAAGCACGTACCCAAGGCGCACAGCGCGTCGACAACAAAAAAGCGGGGCAATTGCCCCGCTTTTTTGTTTCCAGAGGTGCTCTGGAGATCAGTTCGCGGTCTTGGCCTTGTCCTGCTCGTCCTTGAGCTTCTTGGCGAAGTCCTGATTGTTCTTGGCGACGAAGTCCTGCAGCTTCTTCTGCCGGTCCTCGATGTCCGACTGCTGCAGCGGTGGGCCGTCATAGGCGCCGCTGAAGCCGGTGAGCGCGATCTTGATCGGGTTCGGCTGGTTCTGGAAGTTGATCGAGGTGAGCGTGATGCCCTGYCCCTTCTTGAAGGAAGCGACGAGCTGGTCGCTCAGCGGCACTTCCGCCACGCAACGATCCGGGAAGCAGATCACATAGTCGAGCTTCTGTGCCTTGCCGGAATCGATCTGCAGCGCGATGCCCGGAGGAACGAGGCGGCCGGTCGGGACCGTGACCTGGAAGACCTTCCGGTTCACCTTGCCCTTGAGCTCGATCAGGCTGACGCCGGTGACGAGCTGGCCGTTGCCGGCGGTGACGATGTTCTGCACATTGCAGATGTCGACGTCTTCCTGCTTGGTGCAGGCCTTGAACCAGCCCTGAGGGATCTGCGGCTGCTGTTGGGCCGAGGCGGTGAAAAGCCCGGCGCCCAGAACGCCGACCACGCCTGCGGCCAGCACCGAAAGGCGGTACGCGTTGATCGTCATATGGTGCACTTTCCTCTCAAATGATCCCGGGGACCGGCTTCTTCGTGCCGTGTGGTCCAGCTACCTGTTGCCCAAATGAGGCAACAGGATGACTTCGGAGCGCGTGTTACACTGCCAGCGGCGTCGAATCCAGCCCGGTTTCCGCGATTTCTTTGTGCTTTCGTGCCCGCGGGAACAGTGCGGTCGACGATGGATCGGCTGAACCCGATTCCCGTTGGCGCGCCGATTCAATCGGATGGCGAAATGCTCTAGGGTGCGTGGCGAATCACAAAAGCCGCCCGGCAAGGAGACGGTCATGGACCGCGTTCTCGTTCGGCTGATCGCCGCGACGTCGTTTCTGGCTCTTTCGCTCCTTCCGGCACAGTCGGAGCCGAAGCACGGCATCGCCATGCAGGGCGAGCCGGCGCTGCCGCCCGACTACAAGCATTTCGACTACGTCAATCCGGACGCGCCGAAAGGCGGAAGCGTCACCTATTGCGTCGTAGGCTCCTTCGACAACCTCAACCCCTTCATCCTGAAAAGCCTGCGCACCACGGCGCGCGGCATGATCGATACTGTTTACGGCAACCTCGTCTTCGAGCCGTTGATGCAACGCAACTATGACGAGCCTTTCAGCCTCTACGGGCTGCTGGCCGACAGCGCCGACATGGATCCGGATCGCAAGTCGATCGAGTTCCATCTCAATCCCAGCGCAAAATGGTCGGATGGGCAGCCGGTGACGCCGGAGGACGTGCTGTTCACCTACGATGTCTTCGCCGAGAAAGGCCGCCCGCCCTACAGCGATCGCATGAGCATGATCGCCAAGCTGGAGAAGACCGGCGAGCACAGCGTGAAGTTCACCTTCAACGACAGGGCCAACCGCGAATTCCCGCTGATCGTCGCGCTGACGCCGATCGTTCCCAAGCACGCCTTCGATAAGGATACGTTCGACAAGACCACGCTGAAGCCGCTGATCGGCTCCGGCCCCTACACCGTGGACAAGGTGCAGCCCGGGCAGCGCATCATCTTCAAGCGCAATCCGGATTACTGGGGTAAGGACATCCCCTCGAAGCGCGGCTTCGACAATTTCGACCAGGTCACCATCGAGTATTTTCTCAACGCCAATGCCAAGACAGAGGCGTTCAAGAAGGGCATCTGCGCCCTCGACGACGAGACCGATCCGGTCAAGCGCGAGCGTGACATCGATATTCCGGCGTTCCGAAGGGGCGATGTGAAGGAAGAATATTTCAACACCGRCATCCCCCCGGTTGTGACCGGCTTYCTGTTCAACACCCGCCTGCCCAAATTCGCTGATCCCGTGGTCCGCCGCGCGCTCGGCATGCTTTACGATTTCGAATGGACGAACAAGAATCTGTTCGGCGGCAAGTTCAACCGCACCATGAGCTATTGGCAGAATTCCGAGCTGTCCGCGCTTGGCCACCCGGCCGACGATCGTGAAAAGGCGCTGCTTGCGCCCTATCCCGGCCGCGTGCCGCCGGACGTCATGGACGGCACCTGGCGCCCGCCGGTAACGGATGGTTCGGGCCAGGATCGCAAGGTGCTCAAAGCGGCCTTCGACTTGCTGAAGGGCGCCGGCTTCCATGTCCAGGACGGCAAGATGCTCGACCCGCAGGGAAACCCTTTCGGCTTCGAGATCCTGACCTCGTCGCAGGATGAAGAGCGGCTGGCGGCCATCTACCAGCGCACGCTGGAAAAGATCGGCATCGACGTCGGCATCCGCACCCTCGACGGCGACCAGATCCAGTCGCGCAAGCAGCGTTTCGACTTCGAGGTGCTGGTTGGCACAAGCGGCTTCAACAATTCGCTGTCACCCGGCAGCGAGCAGGTTGGCCGCTGGGGWTCGGTCGCCGCGAAAACGGAAGGATCGTTCAATCTCGCGGGCGCCTCCGATCCGGCGATCGACGCCGCGATCGACGCCATGCTGAATGCCCGCACCAAGGAAGATTACGTCGCGGCGGTGCGCGTGCTCGACCGGCTGCTGATCTCAGGCAACTACATGGTGCCGATGCAATACAACACGCAGCAATGGCTCGCTTACTGGAGCTATCTGGAACATCCGCAAAAGACCCCCATATTCGGCTATCAGCTGCCGACCTGGTGGCGAAAGCCCAACTGACGCAACCCAACCAATCGGGACCGAACAGGAGACGAGCATGAGCGCCGAGAACTCCATCACCGTCGATGTTGTGTCCGATGTCGTCTGCCCCTGGTGCTTCATCGGCCAGAAGCGCCTGGATAAGGCCATCGCCGCGGTGGGCTTTGACGTGCATGTCCGCTGGCGGCCTTTCCAGCTCGATCCGACCATCCCTCCGGCAGGCATGGATCGCCGCCAATACATGCTTGGCAAGTTCGGCAGCGAGGAACRCATCCGCGAGATCCACGCGCGCATCGAGCCGCTCGGCGAAGCCGAGGGTATCCATTTTGCATTTGGCGCCATCAAGGTCGCCGCCAACACGCTGGATGCTCATCGGGTCATCCGCTGGGCCGGCGCCGCCGGCGAGGACGTGCAGAACCGGCTGGTGCGCCGCCTCTTCCAGCTGAATTTCGAGGAAGGCGCGAACATTGGCGACCATGCCGTGCTGGCAAAGGCCGCCGGCGAGGCCGGCATGGATGCATCGGTGGTCGAGACGCTGCTGCCGACCGACGCCGATGTCGAAGCCGTCCGCAACGAGATCGCCACCGCCTCGCGCATGGGCATCACCGGCGTGCCCTGCTTCCTGCTCGAAGRCAAATACGCGGTGATGGGCGCGCAGGATGCCGACACGCTTGCCGACGCGATCCGCCAGGTGGCCCAGGCCAAGGCGCGCGGCGAGCTCGAAACCGCCGCTGGCTGAGCGTTCCTACCATGCTATTCCGGACGGAAAGCCGTCGCGTACTTTTCCTGGATTGCTCCTGCTTAACAGTCGGCTCGCCCCCACGATCTGGTGAATCGCCCTGAACACGGCGCTAAGCTAAAACCCTGGAAGGATTTAACTGATTTGAGGGGCGCGGGATGGTCAGGCGTCGCGCATTGTTGCTGCTGTGCTTGCCTTTCGCCTTCGGCCTTCCGCTGACATTGCAGCGCGTGTCCGCCGAGGAAGCCGTCATGTCGGCGACTTTTGAAGGCAAACCCTGGACAGCGTCTTTCACCTTGGCCCAGACGATGCAGATGGGCGGCAAGCCGATGCTGAACCTGTCGGGAACCGAGCAGGGCTCGCCGACCAAGACCTTCAATTCGATGCTGGTGCTCAAGGATTCGAACGACCTTGCCGGGAGCTATAGACTCAAGGCCGGGTCCGYCACGAACAGCGCCAGCTTCAATATCCTCGATTCCGGCGCCACGGTCGGCCATGTCCGTTTCGCCGGCGGCGAGATCGTCATCGACAAATACGACCCTGCCGCCAAGACCGTTTCCGGCCATTTCAGTGCCTCGGGAAAAGGCGAATCGGGCAAGCCTGAAGAACTCACGGACGGTAGATTTTCGGGCATTCCGGTCGTCGCGCAGTAGCCATTTCGGCTGACCGGCGCCTCTTTTTCGTTCACAAACCCGTGTTTTTTGCTTCCCTTAGGGAAGCTTTCCGCCGACTGGCTCAATTGTCCTTAACACACTGGAATAAAAGCCGAAATCCAGGCGATGAATGGTCTGCCGGCGTCGGCTTTCTGTTGCGCGTGCGCCACGGCGGGTAACCCTGTTCACATTCTTCGCCAGAAAATTAATGGAAAATGATCAATTGGTGTTACCCTGTGTAACAAAACTAAGAAAGGTTTGGGCGGGATCGTGATTGGGGTCGGCAGACCGCGACGTACAGTACCGGAGCAAACATCCAACGAGGCAAAGACCTCGTCCCTGACGCCGGTATCGTCGATGCGTACATTCTGGGGGCTGATGCGAGCCTACTGGTTCTCCGAACGCTGGAAGGAAGCCTGGACCCTCACCATCGTCATCGCGCTGCTGACGGCGCTGTCCAGCAAGGCTGGCGTCTGGTTTGCCATGGCGCTGGGCGAGTTGGGCAATTCGATTGCCTTCCTGCACGACGCGGCCAACACGCACCCCTTGCAGACCATCCTGACCAATGCCGGCATATTGGTGCTGCTGGTGGTGCTGAAGGATGCCGGTCTTACCGGCGTGCGCAATCTCGTTTCGACGACTTTGCATCGCAAATGGCGGGGCTGGCTGAACAACCAGTTCAACCAGGCCCTGCTCGACGGCAACCATACCCATTTCCATGCGCAGCACGGCTCGGTGGCGGGCGGCATCGTCGCCCCGGACAACATCGATCAGCGCATCCAGGAATCGATCAAGGACATGACCGGCGGYGCCATCGGTCTGGCCATGGGCGTGCTCGGCGTGGCGACGTCGCTCTATTTCATCGGTGAGAACCTGATCGGGTCCTCGGTCGAGGTCAAAGGCCTGGAATTCCTGGGCAGCTACGGCACAGCGGTCCTGGCTTTCCTTGCCGTCGCCACCTATGTGCCGCTGAACACCTGGATCGCGGTCAAGCTCGGACGACTGCTCGAACGGCTCAATGTTCGCATGCAACAGGCCGAGGGCAGCTACCGCGCCGAGCTGACGACGTTCCTGCGCCGCAGCTTCCATGTCGCCGCCTCGCATGGCGAAGGCGTGCAAAAGTCGATGCACGACAGGCTCTATGTCGATATCGACAAGACGTGGGGGCGGCTCAATATCGTCAACACGAGCTACACGTCGTTCGAGCTGATCTACAATTTCGTCGGCGCCCGTATCATTGCCTACGCCCCGGGCCTCGTGTCGTTCATCCACAACCGTCTCGACTACAAGGGCTACATCACCGGCTCCGAAATGGTCGCGCAGTTGATCAGCCAATGCTCGTGGTTCATCCATGTGATGCCGGYGATTGCGACGCTCAGGGCCAACAGCCAACGCGTGACCGAACTCGCCGACGCCATCGAGAACGTCCAGAACCCACGGGAATTCTATCAGCAGACCGGCCGCTCCGACTTCAGCTACGCCACRCAGAATCCGGTGTTCGGCCTGACCATCCAGAAGCTCGAACTGGCGCATCAGGGCGAAGATGYGACACCCTTCCTCAGCGCCGCCAATCTGCGCTTCCGCCGCGGCGAGTGGACCTTCCTCAAGGGCGAGTCCGGCTGCGGCAAGACCTCGCTGATCAAGGCGATCAACGGCCTGTGGGCCTACGGTCGCGGCACCATCGTCTTCCCTGAGGGCGTGACGAGCYTCTACGCCGCTCAGGAGGTGAAGCTGCAGCAGGTCTCGCTGAAGCAGCTCGTCTGCCTGCCGGGTTCAGAAAACGACCACACCGACACGCAGGTTGCGGCCGCCCTGCACAAGGCCGGTCTCGGCGATTTCATCGGCCACCTGGCCGACGAGAGCCGCGAGGGCAAGATCTGGGATCAGGTGCTTTCGGGCGGCCAGAAGCAGAAGCTGGTGGTCGCGCGCATCATCCTGCGGCAGCCGGGGCTTCTGTTCCTCGACGAGGCGACCGGCGCGCTCGATCCCGAGGGCAAAATCGCCTTCCACCAGGCAATCAAGGACAATTGCCCGAACGTCACCGTCATCAGCGTCATGYACGAGGCGGTGGCGCCGCGCTCGCTGTCCGGCGAGGAGTTCTATCACAGCGTGGTTTCGATCGCCGACGGCGTCGCCACCAAGAAGCCGCTTGCGCCGAGCCTGCCGCGCGAGCTCACCACCATTCTCGCCCAGCCGCGGCCGGTCGAGGACAAGTGGCTGCGCTTCCGCCGGCTGAAGCAGAAATAGCAGTCATACCAAGCCTTTGACCGGCGGCCATGGCCTGGCTCGAGCTGTCGTCGATCACAGTCTCGCGATCCGGCCTCCCCGCTTCCATTTTCAGCACCCCGCGCGATTGACTCGGCAAAAAGCGCTCCTATGTTGCGCGCGCTCGCTGATTTCCAACTCGAACCCCGCGAGCAGAAAGGTCAACCCGCCATGCCTGGCGACAGTCACAGTCGAACGCAACCGCCGTCCGCCCTGACGTGACCTGATGGCTCACGTCCTGCCGGACGGCAAGGAGTGAGCCATGAACGAATTCGCACCCGTACTGGACGACGAAGCCGTTGCCGTCGCCCGTGTTCTTGCCAACGATCACGTCGCCGACGTCGTCGAAGCCCTCAACCACGAGCCCCGCGAGACGGCCATCGAGCTGCTCTGCGCCGTGCCGTTCGAGCGGCTGGTCGAGATTTTCGACCAGCCGGAACTCGAGGCGGCACCAGAGCTTGCCGAGGCCCTGYCGCGCCCGAAGGCGAGCAAGCTGTTGACCGCCATGTCGGTCGACCGCGCGGCCGACATCCTGCGCGAGCTGGACGAACCGGCCCGCTCGGAACTGCTCGGCGCCTTGGCGCCGCCGCTGCGCGCGACGCTGCTGTCCATCCTGGGATATCCGGAAGGCAGCGCCGCCTCGATCATGACGACGGAATTCGTCAGCGTGCCTTCCGACTGGACCGTTGGCCGCACGCTCGACTACATCCGCAAGGTCGAGCGCACGCGCGAAACCATCTACGCCATCTATATCGTCGACCCGGACACGCAGCTCCTGCTGCGTTCGACCGGATTGCGCCGGCTGATCACTGGCAACCCGGAGGATTCGATCCTGTCGGTGGCGCCCGACCGCATGCCGGTGACGGTGACGCCGCTCACCGATCGCGARAACCTGGCGCAGACCATCTCCAAATACGACCTGCTCGCTCTGCCTGTCGTCGATCACGGCAGGATCCTCGGCATCGTCACCGTCGACGACATCATCGACACGATGATCGAGGAGACGACCGAGGACGTGCATCGCTTCGGCGGCATGGAGGCGCTGGACGAGCCCTATATGAAGATGGGTTTTCTCGCCATGATCCAGAAGCGCGCCGGCTGGCTCTGCGCGCTGTTCCTCAGCGAGATGCTGACGGCCAACGCCATGCAGAGCTACGAGGGCGAGTTGGAAAAGGCGATCGTGCTGACCCTGTTCATCCCGCTGATCATGAGCTCCGGCGGCAATTCCGGCTCGCAGGCGACGTCGCTCGTTATCCGCGCGCTGGCGCTGCGCGAGATCGGGTTGCGCGACTGGTGGCGGGTGGCGCTGCGCGAGCTGCCGACCGGGGTGGTGCTCGGCTCGATCCTCGGCGTCGTCGGCATCTGCCGCATCGCGCTCTGGCAGTATTTCGGCTTCTACGACTACGGCCCGCACTGGATGCTGATCGCGGCGACGGTGGGCGCGGCGCTGATTGGCATCGTCACCTTCGGCTCGCTTTCGGGATCGATGCTGCCCTTCGCGCTGAAGCKCATCGGCTTCGACCCGGCAAGCGCCTCGGCGCCGTTCGTCGCCACGCTGGTCGACGTCACCGGACTGGTCATCTACTTCTCGGTGGCGCTCGTGATCCTGCGCGGCACGCTGCTTTAGAGCAATTTCAGAAAAAATGTGAGCGGTTTTCCGCCTGGAAATTGCGACAAAACAAAGAGATGGATCGTCTCACCGTTTTTCCGTGAAACGGTGAGACGATCCAGAGCCATGTGGGCAGCCGCCGGGATCACCGGCGGCTGCCCACGCCGCGATCAAACGCGTTCGCCGTTCTTCACGCGATAGGTCGGCTTGTACATCGTCACCAGTTCCTCGGCCGCGGTCGGATGCACGGCCATGGTGCGGTCGAAATCGTCCTTGGTCAGGCCAGCCTTCAGCGGGATGCCGAGAAGCTGCGCCATCTCGCCGGCGTCGGGGCCCAGAATATGGGCGCCGATCACCTTCCTGGACGCGCCGTCGACCACCAGCTTCATCAGCATCTTCTCGTCGCGGCCCGACAGCGTATGTCGCATCGGACGAAACGACGCGCGATAGATCTCGACGTCGGGGAAGCGCTTGATCGCGTCGTCTTCCGACAGGCCGACGGTGCCGATCTCCGGCTGCGAGAACACCGCCGTCGGAATGGTATCGTGGTCCGGCGCGGTCGGATTGTCCTTGAATGCGGTCTCGATGAAGCACATCGCCTCGTGGATGGCGACCGGCGTCAGTTGCACGCGATGGGTGACGTCGCCGATGGCCCAGATGTTGTCGACATTGGTGCGCGAATATTGGTCGACCACGATCGCGCCCGTCTTGCCGRGTTCGATGYCGACGCYTTCCAGGCCCATATTCTCGGTGTTGGGAATACGCCCGATCGCCAGCATCACCTGATCGACCGTCAGGGTTTGGCCGGACGACAACAGCACGTCCAGCCTGCCGTCGGGGCTCTTGCGCACCTGTTCCGAAACCGCGGGGCAGAGGATCCTGATCCCCTTCTTCTCCATCGTCTCATGCAGCGAGCGGCGCAGATCCATGTCGAAGCGGCTAAGGATCTCCTGGCCGCGATAGACCAGCGTGGTCTCGACGCCCAGGCCGTGGAAGATGTTGGCGAATTCGACGGCGATGTAGCCACCGCCCTCGATCATGATCGCCTTCGGCAGTTCCTTGAGATCGAAGGCCTCATTGGAGAAGATGCAGTACTCGTGGCCCGACAGTGCCGGATGCGGCGCGGGCCGCCCGCCTGTAGCGATCAGGATCTGGTCGGCGCTGACGGTGCGATCTTCCGCGACCAGATAGACGGAGTGCGGGTCGACGAGCACCGCGCGCGAATGAAAGGTCTCGCCGCCGGCGCCTTCGACATTCCTCTTATAGATCGCTTCGAGCCGCGCGATCTCCTTGTCCTTGTTGGCGACCAGCGTCTGCCAGTCGAAGCTCGCCTCGGGCACGGTCCAGCCGTAGCCGGCGGCGTCTGCAAAATGCTCGGGAAATTGCGAGGCATAGACATAGAGCTTCTTCGGCACGCAGCCGCGGACGACGCAGGTGCCGCCGAAGCGGTACTCCTCCGCAATGGCGACCCGCTTGCCAAGGGCCGCCGCCACCCGGGCCGCTCTCACCCCGCCCGAGCCGCCGCCGATGACGAACAGATCATAGTCATAAGCGGCCATCGTGGTGGGCTCCTGCGCGTGAGAAAGACGGGCCACAGGTAGGCCGCAAAGCGGCAAAAGAAAAGCCCGGGCGAGCCCGGGCTTTGTGGTCCAGCGGCCACCGGCCGATGGAAAGAGATATCAGTTCTGCGAATCGTCCGCCGGAGCCGAATTGTCGGCGGGAGCCGAATTGTCCGCCGGAGCGGCGCCGTCGGCGGGCGCGGTGGCGTCCTGAGCCGGCGCTGCCGGCGCCTTGGCCTTGGCCGCGGCCGCAAGCGTCTCGCCGACCTGCTGCGCGAGGTCGCGGGCAACGCCGTTCTGCCAAATGTCGGYGGCCTTCACGAGGTCGCGCGTCACCGCGGGGCCGCTGTCCAGCAGCTTCTTGCCGGCTTCCGAGCTGTAGAAGGTGGCGATGTCGTTGAGCTCCTGTTCGGAAAACACCTTGGCATAGGCCAGTGCTGCTTCCTTTTCGAGATCGGCGCGGCGCGAAGCAAGGGCGAGCGCCTTCTCGGCCACGGTCTTGCCGATCAGCTCCTGCATGTCGGGATTCTTCTGGATAAGCTGCGCTTCGAGCGCGCCGRCCGCCTGCGGCAGGATGTTGTCGAACGTATCCGTCGCATGGATCGCCGCGACGGCCGCGCGCGCCRCCTTCAGGTGCGATTCGCTGACGTCCTGCGCAAACACCGGCGAGGACAGCGCAAGGACGGCCGAGGCCGCCAGGAACATCGAAAGGCGGCGAACTCGTTTAGGCAACATCATGGTCGATAGAACTCCCTGGTTTCAGGCTGCATGGACGGTTTCGATACCGTCGCCGCCGGCGATGATGGCCGTTGACGCCAGCCCGATGAATAGACCGTGCTCGACAACGCCTGGAATGGCGAAGAGAGCATTCGAAAGCGCTCTTGTATCCGGAATGCGGCCAAAAGATGCATCGAGGATAAAGTGGCCGCCGTCTGTAACAAATGGCTGGCCCCCCGTCATCCTCAATGTAACCGGGCCGGAAAGGCCGAGCGTTGCCGCGGCCGCGCCGATCGCTATCCCGGTGGCGCGCAGGCCGAATTTGTTGACCTCGATCGGCAGCGGGAACCGGCCGAGGGTCTCGACCAGCTTGGACTTGTCGGCAATCACGATCATGCGCTCGGACGCCGCCGCGACGATCTTTTCGCACAGCAGCGCGCCGCCGCCGCCCTTGATCAAGGTCAGGTCCGGATCGACCTCGTCGGCGCCGTCGACGGTAAGGTCGAGTTCCGGCGTGTCATCGAGTGTGGACAACGGCACGCCGAGCTCACGGCAGAGCGCTGCGGTGCGCTCCGAAGTCGGCACGCCGACGACGTCGAGGCCGGTGGCGACCTTCTCGGCCAGCAGCCGCACGAATTCTTCCGCCGTGGTGCCGGTGCCGATGCCGAGCCGCATGCCGCTGCCGACATGGGCGAGCGCCGCCCGCGCGGCTTCGACCTTCAACTGCCTTGCATCCATGGGGAACCCCGATTTCGCCGGTTTCGCGCGCCTCCTAGCATTTTTGCCTGCCCCGTCAAAGGCCGTCAAAGGGCCGCGCTGTGGACCGATCGAGGCTTCTTGCTTGAACCCGGCCCTGCCTGTATCGCCTACGGCAATTCAATCGCTACAGGAATTCCCCATGCCGCGCCCGATCATCGTCTTCGACCTCGACGGAACGCTGGTCGACACCGCGCCGGACCTGCTCGACAGCCTTAACCACAGCCTAGCGGCAAGCGATCTCGCCGCTGTCGATGAAGCCGGCTTCAGGCGCTTCGTCGGCCATGGCGGCCGCGTCATGATCGAACGCGCGCATGCCGCGCAGAACAAGGCGCTGGCGGCCGAGGAGCACGACCGGCTGCTGAAGCTGTTCCTCGACCATTACACGCTGAACATTCCCGGCAAGTCCCGCCCCTACCCCGGCGTTGTTGCCGCGCTCGATCGTTTCCAGGCCGCCGGCTACTTGATGGCGGTCTGCACAAACAAGTACGAGGCGAATTCCGCGACGCTGATCGGCGCGTTGGGCATGTCGCACTATTTTGCCGCGATCTGCGGTCAGGACACCTTCGCCTTCCGCAAGCCCGACCCGCGCCATCTCACCGAGACGATCCGCCTGGCCGGCGGCGATCCGAACAGCGCCTTGATGATCGGCGATTCGCAGACCGACATCGACACCGCCAAGGCAGCCGGCATTCCCGTGGTCGCGGTCGATTTCGGCTATACCGACCGCCATGTGCGCGAATTCGAACCGACCCTGGTGATCTCGCATTTCGACGCGCTTACGCCGAAACTGGCGGAGCGGCTGATCGCGTCGGCGCGCTGAGCGGCGCTAAACCGCACCGGCAGAAAATCAGAGAAATCAAACCGAGGAATAACCTCGGCACATCGCCTTGACTTCGCTCACCAGCCTACCTTATATCGCGGCTCGCTTCGGCCTTCGGGCCCAAGGCGGGCGATTAGCTCAGCGGGAGAGCACACCCTTCACACGGGTGGGGTCGTAGGTTCAATCCCTACATCGCCCACCATCTAACCTCCTGAAAAGGTTAGATGATTTAGCTTCCAAGAAAATCCTTGAGAACTGCCGTCGGCGCGTAACCGACGCGTGGCTATCTTTTGACCTCGACCCAGTTCTCCCAGCAACGGTTTGGGCGGTGACGATTGAGGCGAAGTACGGAGGCGTTGGCAATCAAAAAAGTGGAGTTGCCGTGTCGGTTCTGCGGGCGGTCAACCGTTCTTCAAGCAGGCGCCATTCGCTGGACTGGCATCTCGACAACGAAGGAATGACCGATGAGCAAGAAGATCTTTGTGAGCCTGCCAGTTACCGACGTGAAGGCGTCCATGGCCTTCTACGAATCCCTCGGCTTCAGGAACAATCCTCGGTTTCCCGATGAGACGGCGGCCTGGATGGTGTGGAGTGAAGACATCAACTTCATGCTRCTCAGCCGGGAGAAATGGCAGGCCATGACCACCCGCCCCATTCCGCCATCCACGTCCAGCGAGGTAATGCTGGCGCTTTCCCTGGGCAGCCGCGACGCCGTCGATGCGATGGCAGYCGCCGCTGCGGCGAACGGCGGCACAGCAGACATCAATCCGATCGAGGATCATGGGTTCATGTATACCCGCGACCTCGCTGATCCCGATGGCCATGCTGTAGGCGCGATGTGGATGGACTTTTCCTCAATACCTTCAACATCGTGATGGCGCGTTGGCCGTCCAACTTGCTGCCGGACGTTAGTGCCGCAGGCGCCTAAATCAGCCCCCGTCTCACATTCATGCGCGTCACGGCCGTCACCAGAACGGCGCCGGTCATGAAATAGAGCGTGGCGATGACGTGGCCCTGGTGGAAATGCAGCCCGGCGAACAGCAGGGCCATGACCACGGCAAGGAAGGCGATGACGCGAGAAAAGGCATCGGGCATGGGGCGACCTTGTGCAATGTGTTGAGTGGCCGCCCTCATTCAGCCGATCGCTCAATAGAGCGGTTTTCGATTTTTCGCAATCGGCTGGGTGGCGAACTCTCAGGYCAGATCCACCTCGACCCATAGCCCGCCCGGTCCCCGGGCCGCATCGCGCGGCGCGCTGCGCACCGCCTGGATCGAACCGGACGGCGCGGCGAAGGCCGGCTTTCCGTTCTTGTCGGCCAGCCACGGATCGTCGGCGCGAATGACGCGGCCCTTGGTCTTCGTCTCGAGTGCGGTCAGGATGCCGTCATAGGGCATCTCGCCCCAGTGCACCTTCACCGCGTCGACCTTGTTGGTCGGGATGAAGGCCGAAAGGTCTCYGCTCGTCAGCAGATCGAAACCCTGTTTTTCCGGCGTGGCGTTCTGGCTGCCGTGATGGGCGACCTTGAGATAGACGGTGCGCGCCAGAAGGTCGGCCGACGTGACGGTGCCCTGCCCCACCGGCCATGTCAGGTCCTTCCAGCTCAGCCAGTTGCCGATCTGGGCGTCGCCGGGGAACAGCAGCACGTGCCCTGTGTCGATGAACTCGAAGGCAAGCACCAGGCTGGTGTTGTTGACGCCGCGGTCGAGCTGCAGGGCAAGATCGGCGGYGATCCCCATCCAGTCGGCGTCGATGCGCCGCCAGGATTGGTCGCGGTCTTCCATCGCGGCCGCGGCCGAAACCGGCCCGGCATAATGCTTGCGAACATAGGC
Source organism: Mesorhizobium sp. LCM 4576 (assembly GCF_001854815.1). NCBI lineage: Bacteria > Pseudomonadati > Pseudomonadota > Alphaproteobacteria > Hyphomicrobiales > Phyllobacteriaceae > Mesorhizobium > Mesorhizobium sp. LCM 4576. The sequence continues at coordinate 224,216 of NZ_MDDT01000004.1, read as the reverse complement.
GCCGATATCGATGGCCGGGTCGCTGCCCTTGTCGCCGGTGAGCGCCGTGGAAAGCGGCGTGCCGACATTGCGCTCGAACGGGCTGAGCTCGTCGACGTAACCAGCATCGGCCGCCTCGTTCATCTTGAGGCCRCTCACCAGCGCCCGCGCGAACGGGCCGCCGCTGGCCAGCGGGAACATCTCGCTCGCCTTTTCCTCCAGCCGCAGCGCCGCCTTGTCGCGCGGCGGGCCGAGCACATAGACGCGCAGATTGGGCAATGCGTCGATCGTCACCGGCGGCCCGCCGGGCTCGAAATAGGTCGGCGTCGGTTTTTGCGACAGCTTTGCCGCCGCGTCGCGGGCCGAGCGCACCCGTTCGCCGGCGGCGCCGAACTGGAAGCCGAGCACGGATTGCAGACCGTCGCGGACACCGGCCATGTAGGAGCTCAGCCCACGCATCGCGTCGAGCTTCTGGCCCACGCCCTGCAGAGCGGCGATCGCCTGGCCCTTGAACTTGTCGAGCTCCGCGGCCTCGGCATCGGCCGGATTCTCGGTCCAGGCCATCCAGACGTCGCCGACGGCAAAATCCTTGAAAAGGTCCTTCGCGGTCAGAAAGCCGGAGACATGGTCCCAATGTTCGTGCGTGACGACGAGGATGTCGATCTTGCCGCCGGTCTCCTTCTTGAGGTCGGCGACTATGTCGGCGACCAGCGCCGGGCCGCCCGCGATCGAAACATGGATGCCGCAATCGATGAGCATGCGGAAAGGCTTTCCGTCCGCCTTCCTGAAGGTGAGCAGGTGGCAATCGCCGATGCCCTGGCAATAATGCCGCACCGTAACGCCCGCTGCCGGGGCCACTGCAGCGGCCGTTTTTGCCGACCTTGTCCTCGTCGCCGGCTTTCTAGACATGGTCGTCGTCTCCGTCGCTGGCATGCAGCAAGGCAAAGGGCTCCGACACCTCGCCGCCGAAATAGAGCGCCCGCAGCGGCGATAGGTAATTGGCCGCCATCGTGCCGGCCTGACGCTTCTGCCGGTCCGCGCTGCCAGTGTTCTTGATGATCGAGTAGCGGATCTCTTCGAACCCTTCGCGCGGGTCGATGATGATCGTGGCGCCGCCGCGGAACCAGAAGAAGCTGTCGCCCTCGGCCGTGCCTTGCGGCATCGCCGTGCCGTCCGGCGCAACCGGAATGCGCTGCTGGATCACGGCCACGACCTCGACGCGGAACGAGCCGTCCGGCTCGACGCGGCGCGTCGGGCGCACGCTGTAGATGTCGAAGGTCGTCTCGCCTTTCTTCGGCGCATGCATGACCGTGCCGTCCTCATTGTAGCGCGGCAGATCGGGCAGCAGGCCGAACTGCTTGTAGAGGTCCGGATCGGAGGCGAAGGCCTTGTGCATCGCCTTCCACAGCGCATAGCGGTTCTTGTCGTTGAGCGCGAAGATTTCGGCCCGCTTCAATTTCTGGTTCCAGCCGAGATCGATCTTGCTGAGCAGGCCCTTCAGCCAGGAAGGCGACGGGTCCTCCGGCGCGCTCCAGGCCAGCGTCTCTTCCGAGATGGTGCGCACGTCGCGCGGCAACAGCTTCCATTTGCGGAACGATTCCAGGAAGGCCAGGCGATAGTGCAGCGGATCGTCCGGATAGGCGTCGCGGTCGGCGGTGATCAGCGCGCGCAGATATTCACCGAAGGTGATGTCGACGGAAGGGCAATAGTCGAGCGCGCGGATGCACATGGTCAGCATCTGCCTGGCGGTCTTGGCGACCTCGTCGGTCAGGCGCTCGACCAGGCTCGGATGCAAGGTTCCCGCCGGCAGGATGCCGGAGCCGCCGGTGGCAAGCTGGATCAGGTCGTCGGTCCGCCGGTCGGCGATGGCCAGGAAGGCCTGATAGACGGCGAAGACCAGGATCGAGCCGCGATCATGCGCCTCGAAGGTCTTGTCGTAATCGAGGTCGGCCATGCCGGCGCCGCCATATTCGCGCAACGGTCCGGCCCTGCCGCTGCCTTCGCCGAACTGCTTGGCGATGCCCGAAAGCAGCGAGGCGGCCGACAGTTCGCCCCTCGCCTTGCCGATTTCGAAGCTGACCAGCTCCTTCAGGGTGAAATGCTGGAACAGCGCGACGATGTCGGCGAAGGCCTCGTGGAAGGCCGGCACGTCCGGATTGGACGCTTCCTGGAATCGGCGATGCAGCCCGTCGAGCAGCGCATGCGACATCTCATGCGCGACGATATCGCTGGACAGGCACGAGAACACCGTCGTTCCGGGCGTGGTGACGTCGCCCTCATTGCTGGTCGCCGGGAAATAGCCGAACAGCAGCGCCTTCTTTTCCGGGCTGTAATAGGCATTCTCGGCGCGCAACGCATGCGGATAGATGCGCAGGCGCGGCACATAATGCGCCTTTACCGTCATGTCGCCGGTGCGGCCGGGAGCCTCGGCATAATGCGGCGCCCACAATGCCCGCCGGCCGAGCGCGCGCTCGAAATGGCCGATCGTGGTCATGGYGACGGCGTAGACCATCTGCTGGTGGAATTTCGGATTGCCTTCCGAAGGCGGCAGTCCGTCCTGCGCCAGAAGAACCTTGTCGTTGAGATCGACCGGATCGTAAATGCGGTCGGACGCGGGGTCGACATCGACCACTTCGAGATATTCGCCGATCGGACCGGGCAGCAGCGGCTTGTCCGTCGCCGGCTCGTCGTCCCACGGCACCGAAAGCGTCGCCTGGTAGACCGAAACCGAATCCAGCCGCTTGGCCACCGAAGGATCCAGGGCGTAGATGCGCAGGCGCCGTTGCGGCGGCGGCAGCGGCCGCGGCTTGCGCTTGATGGCCGGCGCAGGGCCTGTAACGGGTGCAGGAACGGCTACGCTCGCGCCTGGACGGCCGAGCAGATCTTCCAGGAACGCCTTGAGCGGCTTTGACGGATTGCCCTGGTCGAGCGCCGCTTCGAGGAAGCGGTTGCGTGCCGCGGCCGAAACCTGATCCGGATCGCCGTCCGGGTCGGCGATCGTCTGCTCGATTGCCACTGTTCTTTGCGCCATCTGCGTCAGCTCCAGCGCAAACATCATGCGCTGCCGCGATGTCACAGCGGTCGGTGCCGCCAACGAGTTGCCGCCGGTCAAGAGGTCAAGCCAGCTCCATGTATAGGTGGCGGGAGTGAGCTTCGTGAGGCTCCCCGCCGCTGGCGGCGGGAAGTCCAGCGCATCGAGAGCCCGCAACACGCCCTGCCCGATCTTCTGCTTCGTCTCCGCGGCATTCATCTTGGCCGTCGATTTCAAAGCCTTCGCGAACAACGCCTTGCGTACAGCCTCGATCCGCATCCATGGCTGAGGATAGTTTTTCACCACGTCCCAATGCTCGGCGAGCCACAGAGCGGCCGCGGCGGCGACTTGCGGGGTGGCCGCCGAGGTGCCGTTGCCGTCCATGTCGACCACCTTGCGGCAGTCGATTTCCGCCCAGGGCACGTTCGGCGTGTAGGCGCCGAGCGCCGTGTTCATCTTGGAAGGCGGCCCGTAATTGCCTTGCATGGTGCCGAGAGCAAGGCCGGCATAGGCGCGCCCGTCGCCCATCACGCCGCATGCCGCAAGCACCCGGTTGTAGCGCGCAGGATAGACGATGCTGCTCGGCGTGATGGTGAAATTGTTGCCCGCCGCCGTGACCATGACCAGGCCGTGGTCGTAGGCAAGGTTGACGGCGTCGACCAGGGCCTGCGAGGTGAGGCCGCCCATGCTCATCGACAGCACCTGCGCGCCTTGCTGGCGCGCATAGTCGATGCCTTGCACCATGGTGCCCGTGGTCAGCCGCACCACCCAGTCGGCGATGCGAACCGGCAGGATTTTCGCCAATGGCGCGCCGCCGACGAAATCGGTGAAGCCCGGCCAATGCGGCGAAGTGCCGTCGAGCTTGTTGCCGGCAAGCAGGCTGAGCGTGCCGGTGCCATGGCCGCGATTGCTGGTGAGCGTGCCGGCTGGAGCGTGGTCGGTCGCGTTGTTCGGACCAGTTCCGTCGTCGACGAAGTTGCGTTGCTGGGCTGTAAGAAGCCCGGCCGGCAGGGTCTCGTGGKTCGGGTCGAAACCGGTATCGAGATGGGCGATCGTGATGTTGGCCTGCTTGGCGCCCACCCTGTTGCGCGCCGCCGCGAACTGGCTGAAGTCAGGCGCGGCGTTCCAGGCGATGYGCCCCGCGACCACCGCCTGTCCGCCCTGCGGGTCCTGATCGTCGAAAGCGCAGACGGGACTGGCGCTTGCCGCCATGCCGCGGTCGCCGGCGCCGTTCCTGTAATCCCATTGCTGCGCGATATCGGGCTCGACCGCGAGCACCTCTGCGCCCGCGGCGGCAAGCGCCGGAGTTCGGGYGACAAGATCGTGGACGTGGTCCCAGGGATTGTCCGTATCGGCGGCATCCGTTGCCAGCCGCAACCAGGTGGCGCCGCGATCCCCGGCCGCGGCCGGACCTGCGCCACCGACACCAGGCGGGAGAGCAAGGATCGGTTCGGCTTCGATCCCGCCAATCCGGGGCGGCCCGCCTTGCGCCGCGAGCCCCGCGCCGTCGCCACGAACCTTGACAAGGAGTCCCTTCGCGGCTGCCATGGCATGCCCCTCCCCAAGCCAACCATGGCGCCGACCGTCCGCTCCAGTCAAGCCAAGGTTCCCGCCATGCTTCGATTGATCTCTTTGCCGACTAGGCAATCATGCGCCCTGTCTTCCAAAGCAAAGCCGACCGAAACATGAACCCACATATTTCAGAAGCGACAGTCGCTCCGGCGGACATGCATATCTGTGAGCACCTTCACATACGCCGAGCAGGATTTGCGCGCAGATGTTGCATCGGGTTCTCGAGGAGAAATTTCGATCACCTAGCCATTTTCAGATTTGCTGTCTGCGCGCATGGGCACCTCCCACCCAAGCGCGCGGACGGCGTTTCGAAGGATCGGCCCGCAACCGCCAGTGCGCCCGGTCTCCTTACAGTTTGCCGGCTTGTCCGATTTCGGCGTGTCGGGCGTGACATCGGACCTTCTGTCCGTCACCTGCCGAATTCGGTCAGCCACCATAGAAGGAGACAACGCTTTGATCGAGCACGCACTTATCCTACAATTTCCGCTTAACGAGAGGCGGAATCGTATCATGGCTACAAACGGCGCGGACGACAGGAACCTGCCGCGCCTGGCGCGCATCGACCCGCGCCAGTTCGACCTGCTGTTCGCGGGGTGCAAGCTGGRGCGCTATGCCGCCGGCCAGCATTTGTTCGTCCAGGAGGATGCGTCCGACCGCATCTACGGCGTGATGAGCGGCACCGTCGAGATTTCGATCTATTCGCCGGGCGGGCAGAAGCTGGTGGCCAATATCGAGCTGTCGCGCAGCCTCGTCGGGGAGATCGGAGCGCTCGACGGGCGCCCGCGCACGGCGACCGCCATCTGCCTCACCGCCTGCGAGCTGGTTTCGCTGAGCCGGACACAACTCTTTGACCGCATTGAGAAAAACCCGCCTCTTGCACGCGCGATGATCGAGTTGCTGTGCGCAAGACTGCGCTGGGTCAGCGGCGAGCTGGGCGACCAGGCCTTTTTCGGCATCGAAGCCAGGCTGGCAAAACGGCTGGTGTTCCTGAGCGGCGTCATGGCCGACACCGCCGGCTGGATTCCGATTTCGCAGTCGGAGCTCGGCGAGTTCCTCGGCGCGACGCGCGAATCCGTCAACAAGACGCTGAACGACTGGCGCAACCGGCAGATGATCGCCATCAAGCGCGGCGGGTTGCGCATCACCAACCTCGCCGCGCTGAACCAGATCGCCGAATCGCAGGACGACGACTGAGCGATCCAGCGCGGCGGTTTCGCCGTGACTGGCTTGGCGGTTTCGCCGCAGCTGGCCCAGTTGCTTCGCCCCAGCTCGATCGGTTCGCCACATCCAAGAAGCATCGAACAGCTTCAGCGCCCGGTCAAAGCCGCGAGATCAGATAGCGCAGCGCCGAGCGGCTCGGCATGAAGAAATAGCCGCCGCCCTTCGTGGTGACGAACTGCGGTACATCCTTGAGCACGGTGACCTTTTCCCAGGAAGGGATCGAGAACCGGCCGCCGCCGCCTCGCGCGCCAATCGTCGGATCCGTTTCGCCCACAAGGCCCTGGAACGAGTTCGAGGACACCCATGTCTGCTGGATGAACTCGTATTGGCGTTCGATATCGGCATTGAGGCACATGAAGAGCAGGCCCTTCTCTGTCTTTCCGCCCCTGCCCTTCTTCTCATAGGTGCGGCCGACTCGCAGGATGCGGTGGCGCTTGCCGATCCTGATCTGCGTGTCGCGGTCCTCGCCGAGCGAATCGCGGGGGTTGGAACGGCGTATGTGAGAGCCGAGCGGACAGGMGTGCCCTTGCGGGTCTTCGGCGCCGAGCGCGAAATCATTGTCGATGCCACGGCCCGGACGCCCGTTCGGATTGCGCACCRGCGAGCTGCCGTCCTGCCAGCGGCCGAGCATCTTTGCCGCCACCCAGCGCGGCGTGATGGCCGCATCACCGGTCTCGCCGGCGGCCTGAACGGCGGCCTGCCGGCAATAATCGTCGAACAATTCGACATGCTGCTGGAACTGGCGCACGACGAGGAAGGTGCCGTTGCGGCCGAAATCGCGCGGCGGCGGCGGCTGCCCCGGAATCTGGCGGTTGCGCCGCACCTGCGACAGGATACCGGTGCGATCCAGCGCCGCCTCGACCGATGGCGAAGCCGGGTAGAAGCCATGCTCGTCACGGTAGCCGAACAGGAACTCGCCGGGCGCGACCAGATGCATGGGCGCGGCTCCCTTGGCGGCGCGCGCCGTGCCCCGAACGATCGGCTGCGAGACGCCGTCGACGAAACCGAAATGCTCGACCGCCCGCTTGCCGTCGCGCTTCACCAGCAGCGGCAGTTCGGCGGTCACGGACATGCCGGCGCCCGTCGTCTGTCGCTTCATGGCCGCGATCTCGGCTTTCAACGTGGCTGGCGTCTCGGCGTAGCAGACGATGACGAGGTCGACAGGATTCTTAGGCGAGCCCCATTGCCATTTGTCGGGAGCGTCGGGACCGGTATCGTTGAGGATGCGGCTGCGCTCGGGCGTTCCCATGCCTTGGCGGAAAGCGACCGGGAACGTATCCAACGGCTCGTCGTCGACGCCGCCGTGAAGCCCGAGCCGGCGCAGGCCGTTCGGGCCAAACGCCACCGTCATGGCGCGGCCGGCGGGCACGCCGTCGCCGAAGCTGGTCTTGTTGATGACGAAATCGAGCCACGCCTTGCGCTTGGTTGCCGGCAAACCGTCCGGCACCTCGATCGCAAGCATATGCGCATGACCGAGCGCACCGAATGGTCCGAAGAAGATCGACTGGATCTCCCCGGATTCCAGCTCTTCGAGCGGCGCGAACGCCGGTTCGGATAAGCTGGTCGTGTCCGCCGGGCGCGCTTGCGGGCGCTGCAGGGAGCCGAACAGACTTAGCCAGTCGCGCGCCTCGTTGCCGGTGGCCGAAGCGATGYCGCGCCTGATCCTGGAGTTGATGCGTATGCGCGTGGTGTTGAGATGCGGATAGGCGCTGTACCAGAACAGCGTCGGCACCTGCTGGCGCCGCGCCCAGCGCTTGAAACGGTCACCGTCGCGCGCGCCGTCGAGGAACAGCCAGCGCGTGCGCGGATAGCCTTCGGTGTTGCTCCATACGCCGGTCAGGCCGGCCGAGGCCTTGGCGATGAAATCCTCGAGATAGCTTTCCCAGCTGCCGCCGTAGTTGGAGAAGAACACCAGCCTGTCGGTGCCGGGCAACAGCACCCAGYGGGCGAAATGAATGGTGTTGATGGTGGCGAGGAAACCCGGACGGAATACTTTCTGCGCCGATATCGAGATCAGATAGAAGGTGAGYCGCAGCGCCAGCCGCCGCAAGATCCCCGGCTTCATCGTCGAGATCGCCGTCAGGTTGTTCTGCGCGGTGTGATCCTCCCTGGCAAGGATCTTTTCGAGCGCGCCTATATCGACCGGGGTGTTCGCCGGCCGGTCCTTGTCCTCGAGCCGCCGCAGCGCCAGGAAACAAAGGCCGACGAACAGGAGCAGAATGGCCAGCAGACCGAGCACCGAAAGCAGAAGCGCGGCCCCGGCGATCGCGATGTTGGCGAAGGTGACGCCATGCGGATTGCCGAACACCAGCACATAGGTCATGCGCCAAAAGGCAAGAACGACGATCGCCACCGTGGCGAACATCGCCGGGGTGAGCAATGTCGTCGTCAACGCGCGCGCCCAGTGGCCCGGCGGCCTTTCCAGCAGGCTTTCGGCGGGCTCGAACGCCCAGCCGAATTGCCCGAGGCAGCGGACATGCCGGCGCGCCTCGGCAAGCACGTCCATCGCATTGCCGTTGCCCGCGCGCGGCTTCTCGACGATCTCGCGCACGCTGTCGGCGAGCCTGGCCTCGGCCAGGATCCGCCGCACGGAATGYCCCGGCGTGCCTGAGAAAACCAGCCCGGCGGTGCTGCCGAAGGAGGGCGATATGTCGATATGGTTCCTCTTCAGGAAGTCCTCCAGCGGCCCGCCGTCCGGAAGGCCGCAGACATCCCTGAAGATCGGCCGCAACCGGTGACCGATCGATTGCGCGACGGCGGCGATGACCTCGTCGGTGCTGCCATCGCCCGAGATTTCGAGCACCAGCGCGCCGGTCTCGGTCCCCGTTTTTCCGTCCTTGCCGGTCGGAACAACGGCCAGGCTGGTGAAATGAATGGTGCCGACCTTGTCCAGCGCGGCGCTAAGCTCGCCGATCGCCGGATTGCCGAGATCCGCGACCTTGTCGCGCACCGCATCGAGCGGGATCGGTCGGGTGAAYGGGCAGACCACCGTCACCATCGACTGATCGGCGGTGCGGCAAAGCGGCGAGCGCTCGAAATCGACCTTGAGGCTTGYCGGATAGGCACCGACATTGACCATCTTGCCGGCCCTGCCCCGCGCGCGGGTCAGCTTCGGTTTGCTGAACAGGGYGCGGATGCATTCGCCGATCTGGATGCGGGCGATCTCGGCGCCGATGCACAGATGGATGCCGTAGCCGAACACCATGTAGTCGCGATGCGGGCGCGACGTATCGAACTCGTTCGGCCGCTGGACGATCTCCGGATCGAACATGGCTGACAGCGTCGCCGGYATCACCACCGTTCCGGCCTTGACCAGGCGCTCGCGGCGCGTGCCCTTGCCGATGACCGCGTCACGCCTGGTGTAGCGCCATGGCCCGATCCAGATCGGTTTGAAGCGCATGGCCTCCATGACCGCCCGGTCGAGCTTGYCGGTATCGCCGGCCGCGACTGCCTGATCGACGGCTTGCCGCGCATCGGTCCGCGACAGGATCACATCCAGGCAATTGCTGCCGGCAAGCACGTTGGTCGGCACGAAGCCGGCGACCATGCCGAGCATGATGGAATGGATGTCGGGCAGCGACAGGCGCCCCTGGTCCATCAACGCGACGAGGCGGGCCAGCGGCCGGTCGTCCTTGCCCGCCCTTTCCCTGATCGCGGCGATCGAGCGATCTATGACCTTGAWCAAGCGATCGCCGCCGACCACCGCAAGCTGGCGCGTGGTGGGGTTTGCCGTCGGGTCGGAGAAGAACAGCGCGCTGAGCGCGATCGACCAGTCGGCGAATTCGGTTTCATCGTCGATCTCAAGGCCGAAATAATCGCGGCAGATGCGCACCGGCACGATCTTCATCAACCCGGCGATGGCGTCGAAGCCGGGGCTGGCGCGGGTCATGATGTCGCGCGAATGGCGCTCGGCGATCGGCCTGACGGCGGCTTCGACTTCCGCCGGCGGGAACGCGCTCAGCACCRCCGATTTCATCTGCCGGTACGCGGCGCCGTCCTGCATGCCGAGAATGAAATTCGAGCCCCGCGCCAGCTCTGCCATTTCCGGTCCGTAGGGCGTCTCGAACTCATCGCCCCGCTCCAATATGTCGCGTACATCCGCGCCCTTGGTGACGAGCAGGAAATTGCCGAAGCCGAGATTGGGCCAGAAACGGCGCAGCAGCGACAGCAGCCAGCGCGGATCGCCCAGAAGAAAGCCGGCAATACGGGAAGCAATGCCGTCCTTGGAACGCAGGCGGTTGATGTCGAAAGGCGGCATCTCGACGACCGRACGCTGGCTCTTCTGAGCGGCGCGGACGGCGGCGAAGTATTTCAAAGTGATCATCGCGTTCAAGCCCCCCGGCTGTCCACGTCAATGCGATGCCGGCATTGTTCTGGCCTAGGTTTGCATCGGCCCGGCGTATGTGAATTCGCTCACAGTCATTTGTCGTCGGCCCCGGCGATTATGCGGCGGACTTGGCCAGATCGAAATTGCCGATCAGGAAATTGTTCTTGGCCGGGTCCACGAACGGTATCCAGCGTATTCTCTGCTCGGAAAAATCCGGGTGCCTGGTCATGAAAATCGCAAGCTCGCGCGCCGCCTCGTCGCACCGGCCGCTTCTCATCAGCGCGCCTATCTTCAGGAACCTGGCGTAGAAGTAACCTGGCGACAGGTTGAGCGAGCGCTCGGCGGTGGYGATCGCGGCCGGCCAGTCCTCGACGAAGCAATAGGCCGCGGCCAGTTCTCCCAGATTGTGGAAGCGATAGAGGTCGAACGGGCTCAACCGCTCGGTATCGAGGAAGAAGGGGATCGCGCCGGTTGCATCGCCAAGCAAAAGGTGCGCGCTGCCCATGGCCGAGCGGGCGAAGGCAAAGCTCGGATTGATGTGGATCGCCTCTGCAAGGTGCTCGGCCGCCAGTGCCGGCAGGCCGCGCATGATGTCGGCTGCCCCGAGATAGGCATGCGGGCGCGCATCGAGGCTGTCCATCAGCAGCGCCTTGCGCGCGAGCGCCTCGACCTTCTCGAGATCGTCGCTGTCGCCGAAACGCAGCCATGCCCGCCAGAAATACCACCATGCGAGCTCGTTCAGCACGGCGCTCGAATTCGGATCGTCCCGGTAGGCTCTGTCGAAGAAGTCGAGGGCGATGTCGGTGTCGCGGCGGGTGCGCCTGTTCATGTGCCAGCGGCCGCGCCTGACCAGTTGCCAGGTTTCGAGGCTTTCCCACGGCACCTGGAACGTGCGCGCCTGCTCGGCGCGATCGACCTCCTTGTCGAGGATGGAAACGATCTCACTCCCGATCTGGTCGCGCAGGCTGAAGATGTCGACGAGATCGCGGTCGAAGCGTTGCGACCAGACCAGGCGTCCGTTCGAGGTGTCGGTGAGCGACGTATTGAGGCGGATCTGCCTGTCGGAGCGCGCCAGCGTGCCGCTGACGATGTAGYGCGCGCCGAGCGCATTGCCAATGAGCCTCGTGCCCAGGCTGTCGTCGCGAAACTGGAAGCTGGAGCCCTTGGCGATGACCGAAAGCCAACGCGTGTTGGAAAGCCCGTATATGATGTCCTCGGCGATGCCGTCGGCCATATAGCCGACATCGGGTTCGCCCCCGTTGCCATGGAACGGCAGCACGGCGATTGCAGGCGGACCCTTGGCGATCGGCCTGTAATGGCCAGGCGTGGCGGGGATGGAAGCGAAGGAAGCCGCCGCGGCGGGGCCGTTGCCGCCGCGGCCGGCGATCAGGACCTGCACCGGCAGGGCGATGTTCTTCAGGCTGAATTCGCCGAGATCGGTGAAGACGGCCGACGTCTTGTCCTTCACGTGGTGCCATGTCGTCGCCGAGATRGCGACGCCATCATGCGGCGCGAATTCCTGGAGCCGGGCTGCGATGTTCACGTCGTCGCCGTAGAGCCGGCCTTCCCGGACGATGACGTCGCCGGTGTTGATCCCGGCGCGAAACGGCATGCGCATGTCCTCGGCGACCGCCGCATTCAGCGCCACGATCCGGCCCTGGAAATCGAAGGCCGCCCGCAGGGCTTCGATCGGGGTGCCGAATTCGGCCATGATGCTGTCGCCGGCATCGCCGAACGTGCGCCCGCCAAAGGCGCCGCAACTGTCGGCAATGATGTCTCGCCTCTCCTCGAAGGCGGCGACGGCGAGCTCGTCGTCGATGCCCATCAGTCGCGAGAATCCTACGGCGTCGATCGAAATGATTGTCGCAAGCTGACGGGTATAATTCCGTTCAGCCATGATCGAGCCCCCAGTCCCGCTTTCAATCCAGAACAGGCGACCTGCGCTCAAAAGAAACGCGTCGCCGTCCGCCGATGGATACCCCCCGGCAGGTCCGGCGCGCCATTGCCACCCTGTTATGACCAGAACTCTATCAGGGTCTTGCCGAAAGCTCTACTACGAACAGCTAATATGACAAACTTCCCATCCGGCGCATGGTTAGTCGTTCGTTACATCGAGYGATATCTGCAGACAACGCCTCTATCCTTTGAAATTAAACGGCCTTTCGCGCCAAGCGGTCGCTGAACTGATTACCGGCGGACATCGATTGGCCGCGTCGAGGCGAACGCTTCGGGAAGCGTTGTTCTTACGTGGCGGAACCAACCTGCCCAGGTGCGAGTTTCTGACCGCATCTGCCAACACGAGATTTGAGGGCTCTCATGCGCGCTGTTGTTTTGGCGACCGGTATCGCGGTCCTCCTGGCCGGCGGACCGGCCTTCGGGGCGGACGACAAGGCACTACCCCCACAGAATGCCAAGAAACTCTCGGAGATCGTCGCCAAGGTCGAGCGCCGCACCGACTTCCGCTATGTGAAGGAGGTCGATTGGGATAGCGATGGCTACACCATCACCTACTACACCACGGACAAGGCCAAGGTCCAAATCACCTACGACCCCGTGACCGGCGAACCAAAATAGGCTGCCTCGCCGTCCGCCAAGCCTRCCAAAGCATTTAAGCCGCTGCCCGCCGGTGTCCTACCTCTGTGCTTTGGYGCTTAACACTCCTTTGCCGCACGAAAACCCGGCGCGACGGACCACACTTGCATCGATAAAACTTTGGTGGCTGACTGCCCGCCGTGATTGCGGGCGCGGGGGTGCATGGCAATGATCGGCTACGTCCTGAAACGCATCCTGATGGTGCTTGTCGGCTATCTGGTCGCTGTGCTCGTCGGATTGATCGCCGTGGTGGTGATCTACGCGATACTGAGTTCGCTACCCAACGCGCCAGCTTATTTCGGGCTTATGGAACTCACGCCGGTCGCCGTGCTGGTGGTGCCGCCCCTCGGTATGTTCGTCTATTTCCTGACGATCATCCTGACGGGTATGCAGACGCTGGTCTTTGCCTTGATCGCCGAGTTCTTCTCGCTGCGAAGTTTCTGGCTGCATATGGTCTTCGGCGCCGCCGCCGCGGCTGCCGGTTTCATGCTGATCTGGCCCGATGCCGCCGATGACCCGGAACGCTGGGCCGACATGGGCATCGTCGCCGGCGCCGGCCTGGTGGCCGGCCTGATCTACTGGCTGATCGCCGGGCGCGACGCCGGCTTCCGCCGGCCGTTGATCAAAGCAATTCCAGGAAAAGTGTGAAGCGGTCGGGCTCGGCGTCTTCGCCGTGGCCGTCCGTCCGGAATTGCTTGAGAGTAAAAGCTCAGCTTGACGGCGTACGCACCGCTTCGGTCGCGTCCAGCGCCTGCATCAGCTTGGAATCGCGGTCATAGACATCGTCGAAATACTCGACCTTGCCCGACATGTCCGGCCATGCGGTGAAATAGGCGACATAGACCGGGATGACCCGCGTGACATTCTCGGTCGAATGGCCATGCTTCAGCTTCTCGGCGATGTCGTCGACCGTGGTGCCGAGCACAGCGGCGGCCATGCCGCGCGGATCCTGCAACCGGACGCAGCCATGGCTGAGCGCGCGCATGTCGCGCGCGAAGAACGACTTCTGCGGCGTGTCGTGCATGTAGATGGCATGCTTGTTGGGGAAGAGAATCTTCAATTCGCCCAAGGCATTGGCCTCGCTCGGCTGCTGACGCACGCTGAACGGAATGTTAGCACCATAGGCACCCCAATCGACCGCCGCCGACGGGATGCGCTTGYCGCGCGAATCCGTCACCTCATAGCCGGCGCGATCGAGATAGCCCGGATCGCTGCGCAGCCTTGGCAGCATCTCGTTGACGATGATCGACTGCGGCACGCCCCAATACGGATGGAAGTCGACCTGCTTGATCTGGTTGTAGAAGAAGGCGGTCTGGTTGGTGACCCGGCCGATGACCGCGCGGGTCTTCAGCTTCTCCTCGCCATTGTCGATATAGCTGGCGGTGAAGGCGGGCTGGTTGATGAAGACGCGCGGGCTGCCGAGATCCGACGGCATCCAGCGCAGTTCCTCGAGCGCCACCTTGACCTTCTCGATCTTGTCGGCCTTCGACGTGCCGGCCAGCGAAGCCACCGTGCGCGGGCCGATGACGCCATCGCCMTTCATGCCGGCGCGCTGCTGCACGGCCTTGATCACCGGCACCAGCTCGGGATCGTAGAGCTCGCTCTTGCCCAACCTGGCGAGCACCTCGCCGTAATTGCCGCCCATCTCATCGTCGAGATTGCGCGAAATCAGCGTCAACAACTTCGGCAATTCGGGGCTGCTCTCGCCAGGCTTAAGCAGCAACTTCGGATCGACGACAATCTCGTTTTCCTCGCTAGCCTCGAGCGCCTCCAACTCGACTCGCAGCGCCTGGTATTCGGCATTCTGCGGATGCCGCGATTCCAGATAGGTGCGGACTTCCTGAGTATGCGCCAGCGTCTTCAGCGCGCCTTCCAGATCGAAGGACTTGGCCGGGAAGTCGTAGTAACCGGTCATCCGGTTGGGATCGACGCGGCCGCTCTGGGCGTCTTGCGCATAGCGCAGCACGCGCGCCGACAGCGCCATCTCGAAGCGCACCAGTTCCTTGGTCCGCTCTTCCGGTGTGGCGGAAGTCGCGGCCGCTGGAACGTYGACCGAATAGTCGGCCGGCGTCAGGCCGTAGCTTGCCGCCTCGCCCAGGACGCGCACCGCATCCTGCGCCCGGCTGTTAGGGGCATTGTCGCTCACCCAGATGAAATCCGGATTGGCCGAATAATAAGCGACCAGCGCCTTGGCGATATCCGGCTCGGCAAACAGCTCGTAGTCGCTCAAGCCTGCGACGGCATCACGGAAGCTGTTGCTCGTCACCGAAGGGACAAAGGCGGCGTCCTGCGCGGTCGCCGGTTGCGGCGCCGGCAGCAGCGATTTGAAATCGACCCGCACGAGCTTGTCGGCCCGGTAGGTGTTGTAGGTCGGGCTGCTGATTCTGACGCGGCCACCGCCCTCTCCGGCGGGCGCTGCCGGCCGTATCTTGCGTGGCTTCGGCGGCGGCGGAAATTCGCCTTGCGGGTTGTGCCGGATGCCGCCGCCGAACAGCATGTCGAACAGCCCTTGCGCACTTGCCGGCTGCTGCCCGAGGGCAAGCGTCGCCGCGACCGCGATCGGCAGGACGGCTTTTTTGTTCCCGAGGATTTTCATGCTTCACCCGCACCGGTTGAAACCGGTTCCCGTTCCGCGCCGCTAGACGGTCCCGCCCTCCGCATGGCGGATGTATGACGCGACTATACCGATTCATACTGATTTCGTTAAGCTTCCATAAATTTCCGGAGCCGTGTTGCAGAACGGTTTCACATCATCGTGAGACCCAGAGCGGCGATTGCTCCGGGCCCCACGTGTTCGCAAAGCTGTCGAAAACAATCAGGCGTTGGCGCCGMCATCGATGGTCAGAGATGCCCCCGTGACGAAGCGTCCTTCAGGGCTCGCCAACCACGCCACCATTCCCGCGATCTCCTCGGCTTCGCCGAAGCGCGGCGTCGCCATCTTCCGGCGCTGGTGCTCCGCATGTGGCCCGTTGGAGGGATTCATGTCGGTGTCGGTGGAGCCCGGATGAACAATGTTGGCGGTGATGCCGCGCGAACCGAGGTCGCGCGCCAAAGCCTTCGTCAGTCCGATCAGCGCCGCCTTGCTGGTCGAATAGGCGCTGAGGCCCGTATCCGTCACGCGCTCAGCCAGATTGCTGCCGATCGAGATGATCCTGCCGCCATCCGCCATATGCCGCGCGGCGACCTTGGAGGCGACGAAAGGCGCTCTCAGATTGACCTCCATGCTCTCGTCGAAATCGGCGAGCGACAAGACGTCGATCGGCGCGGCGCGCCAGATGCCGGCGCTGTTGACCAGGATGTCGAGCCGCCCGAACGCATCCATCGCCCGATCGACGGCGCTTTCGATCGCCTGGGCATCGCGCCCGTCGGYCTTGATGGCRATAGYGCGCCCACCGGCCGCCTCGATCTCCTCGACCACGATGCGCGCCTGCGCCTCGCCGTTCACATAGGYCAAAGCGACGCTCGCGCCGTCACGTGCGAGTCTTTTCGCGATGGCCGCGCCGATGCCTCGGCTGCCGCCCGTTACCAATGCGGCCTTGCCGCGCAACTGGTTTGAAGGCATCGATTTCTCCTTTATGTAATGATCGATACATAAATAGCTGCCAAGCTTGCCGGATGCCGTCAAGCGAATTATGTATCGATCAACACAGAAAAGAATCCAACAGAAGGACACCATGTCGGAAAGAGGCCGCCCGCGCAGCTTTGATCGAGCATCCGCCTTGCGTCGGGCCATGGAGGTTTTCTGGGCCAAGGGCTATGAGGGCGCATCGCTCAGCGACCTGACCGCGGCCATGGGCATCAATTCGCCCAGCCTCTATGCCGCCTTCGGCAGCAAGGAAGCGCTCTTCCTCGAGGCGACCGATCTCTACACGCGCAGCGAAGGCACCGATATATGGTCGACGCTGGAAGAAGCCCCGACCGCGCGGCTCGCGATCGAGGGGTTCTTAACCCAGACCGCCCGGGCCTATTCACAGACCGACCGACCRCAAGGTTGCCTCATCGCGCTCGGAGCCCTGCATCAGGATTCGACGCAAGGGCTGATCTGCCAGGATCTGCGCCGCCGCCGGGCCGAAAATCAGACCGCGCTTGAGAGACGTCTGGAGCGGGCAGCGGCTGAAGGCGAACTGCCTGCCGACTTCGACTGCCAGGCCGCGGCCACCTTCTTCGCCACTGTACAGCATGGTATGTCGATCCAGGCGCGAGACGGCGCAACCCATGCCGCCCTCATGGCGACCGTTGCCGGAGCCATGGCGGCGTGGACGACGATGGCCGGGGCCAACACCTGACCCCGTGACAAACGCCAGGCTTTGTGATCGAAATTTCGGCGGCCGACGCAAGCGCGGCCGGGAGGATTTGCCGTGAAGAAAGGGTATCGCCAGCTTCTCGACGAGGCGAATGCCGAGATCGAGGTCGTGTCGCCGGAGGAGGCCGCGGGGCTGCTGGAGGATGACGCGACGATCTTCGTCGATCTGCGCGATCCGCGCGAGGTCGAGCGCGACGGCAAGATTCCCGGTGCCAAGCATGTGACGCGCGGCATGCTGGAATTCTGGATTGATCCTGAAAGCCCCTATCACAAGCCGTTCTTCGCCAGCGGTAAGACCTTCGTCTTCTTCTGCGCCGGCGGCTGGCGCTCGGCTTTAGCCACCAAGACGGCGCAGGACATGGGCCTGACGCCGGTCAAGCACATTCTCGGCGGTTACACCGCCTGGAAGGCGGCCGGCCTGCCCGTGGAGCCGGGGCAGAAAAAGAAGGCTGACTGATTACAGTCTTCCGCAACACTTGGAATCGACCCGATGGTTTTCTGGATAGCGAGCGCAGTTGGATTGGCGGTCGCCTATCTCCTCGGTTCGACGCCCTCCGGCTATCTGGCCGGCAGACTGCTCAAGGGCATCGACATACGCGAGCATGGCTCTAGATCGACCGGCGCGACCAATGTGCTCAGAACCTTGGGCAAATGGCCTGCGCTGGCGGTGCTGCTGGTCGATGTGCTGAAAGGCGCGGCGGCGATCGTCTTTGTTCGCTGGTTTTATCCGTGGTTTTACGCGATATCGTCCRCCACGCCGCCGACGGCGCTTGAACTGCAAATCTGGGTGCCTTGGGCCGTATGCCTGGCCGGACTTGCCGTATTGCTCGGGCATGGCCGGTCGATCTGGCTAAATTTCACGGGCGGAAAATCCGCAGCGACAGGATTGGGCGTGCTGCTGGCAATGTCCTGGCCTGTAGGACTGGGCGCTGCGGCTACATTTGTGGCCTCGCTCGCTCTTTTCCGGATCGTTTCCCTCAGCTCGATGCTGGCGGCACTGACGGCTGTCGCGCTGGTCTGCGGGCTGGAGCAGCCATTGCCCTATCGCTTGCTGGTGATCGCGGGCAGCCTCTATGTGATCCTGCGCCATCGCRCCAACATCCAGCGGCTGCTGGCCGGAACGGAGCCCCGCCTAGGTCATGGCAGCCCGGGACAGGGCGCGGCACGGCCCTAGTGCAAGGTCGCTTCCTGCTGCTCCGCCACGAACCCCACCGCGCGCGCGACGACATCCCTGTCGGCGAGGATGCGGCGGTGGCCAAGCCCGTCGGCCCAGTGCAGGTGGACATGCTTGCCGGCGCCCGCGTAACGCTTCGCATGGTCGGCATGAACTTCGCGATCGTCCGGCGCGTGAATGATCAGCGTCGGCACCGGCGCCTCCGCAAGCTGGCGATCGCCGGTGAACTCGCTGAGCGGCCRCCCGGAAAGGTGCTTCACCCTGTCCGCCATGGCGACGCGGGAACGCGGCCCGACATTCATCATGTCGCTGAAATCGTCGAAGATCGCAGGCAGGGAACTCGGCGCGGCAATCAGCACGAGCTTCTGCGCCTTGAGCGGCGGCATGCCCTTGACCGACGCCGCAACCGCATTGGCGGCGATCGCGCCGCCGAAGGAGTGGCCGACTATCGCCGCAAAGGGACCGAACCATTCGCCTGCGACGCGCGCCGCGTCCACCGCGTTCACCATGTTGAGGTGGCGGCCGAGCGAGTGGCCATGTCCGGGCAGGTCGAGCGAGACGACCTTGTAGCCGGCGCCGCGAAACCCTTCGATCAAGGCACGCATATATTCGGTGCGCGAGCGCCAGCCATGGATGACGAGCACGGTGCCGCGCGCCTCCCTGCCCGGCTCCGGGCGGAATTCGTGCACGGCGACACAGTCCGTCCTGGTCTTCAGCCGGTGATGGCGCGCCTCGGCCATGAAAGCTGAGGCCCGCTCGACAGCCCGCCGTTCGCCGTCGCTCAAGGCCTTGACGCTTGGTGTGCGGCAAAACAATTCGAACGCGGCGCGGCCGCTAAGACGCGGCGCAACATGCTCGGCCGCGCCGAAAACGCCCCGGATGACCTTCATTCCAAATGATGCCATATTGGCAGTCCATCCATTCGTTCAAGCATGAACATAATAGTTCAAACATGAACATTAAGCAAGAGCTGCCCTGGGATAATCCGCGCTTTCGCAACTGGGTTGCGGTGGCGCGCGCCTGCCATGTGCTGGAGCGCACGCTGGCGGTGAAGCTCGCCCCGCTCGACCTCAAGCCGGCGCAGCTCGACGTGCTGATGAACCTCTACCGCCACCCCGGCATGTCGCAGCACGACCTCGCCCGCAAGCTCCTGGTCGGCCGCTCCAACGTCACCATGCTGTTGCCGCAGCTCGAGACGCGCGGGCTGGTGCGRCGCGAGGGCGACGAGAAGGACAAGCGGGTGCTGCGGCTCAACCTCACCGAGGCGGGCGAGGCCCTGCTGATGAAGGCGCTGAAGGTTCACATGGCGCTGATCGAGAAGGCGATGAGCCAGTCGACGCCGGAACAATGCGACATGATCGGCGAGCAGATGCGCAAGATCGCCGACGTGCTGAAGGAAGCCTGAGCCGGCTTCCAATCACCACATCGTCTTCTTCGCTCTCTCCGGCCATTCCTGGTCGTACTTCTGGCCGTCGATATTCTTGCGGCTGGTGACCTCGAGGATCTGGCCGGGCGTCGGCAGCGACTTCGGGTCGACATGCCTGGCCGGGYTCCAGAGGTCCGAGCGCACGATGGCGCGGGCGCACTGGAAATAGACCGTGTCGACATCGATGACAGTGACCGAGYGGGCCGGCTTGCCGTCAACCATGAAGGACGCGCAAAGCCCGGCATCGGTCGTGATATGCGCGCGGCCGTTGATGCGCAGCGTGGTGCCGGAGCCCGGCACCAGGAACAGCATCCCGACGCGCGGATCGCGAATGATGTTCTTCAGCGAATCGGCGCGGTTGTTGCCGCGCCTGTCCGGCATCATCAGCGTCTTGTCGTCGACGATGCGCACGAAGCCGGCGAGATCGCCGCGCGGCGAGCAGTCGAGCCCCTCGGGCCCGCTTGTCGCCAGCGCCACGAAGGGCGAGGCCTCGATGAAGGCGGCATATTCGGGAATCACATGGTCGAGTTCCTTGACGACCGAAGCTTCGCCCGGCAGCCCGTAGAGGGCCTCGAGCTGTTCGACGGATGTGATGCGCGACATCTTCTTCGCCTCCTGACTTTTTGCCGGCGCTACGCCATGTCCATGACGCCTTGACGACAGCTGACATTGGATTGCGATGCCAGGCTAACGGTCCCGGYTCAGCCCCTTCTCGGCCAACTCGGCAAGATAGGCGTTCCAACGCTCGTCCTTTTCGTGGCCGAGCGTATGCAGATAGTTCCAGGTGAAGATGCCGGTGTCGTGGAAATCGTCGAAGGTGATGCGCACCGCATAATTGCCGATCGGCTCGATCTTGAGGATCGCGACATTGCGCTTGCCGGGGACCGTCACCCGCTGCTCCGGCGAATGGCYCTGCACCTCCGCCGATGGCGAGGCAACACGCAGGAGCTCCGCCGGCAATTCGAAGGGTTGGTGGCCGGGAAAGGTCACGGTCAAGAGCTTGCGGTCCTTCGAGACCCTTAGTTCCTTCGGCGCGGTCATGGCTGGTCCTGTCTAGAGACGGAGCAYGATGTCGTCCGAAAACCGCTTCACACTTTTCGGCATCATGCTCTGGTTGCGCCCTTCCCTACGCCGCTTCACGCGATCCGAAAAGGATCATTAGGAAGCAGCCGACACGCGATGTCGGTAGGGGAATGTTACCAAAGATCAAGACCTTCTATCTTGAATGCGGCACTGGATCGTATCACATAGCCGTATATAACGACGCCGCTCAGGCCACGGGAAACGCTTGCAATGGACATGATCGACCCCTTCGGTCGCACCGTCAGCTATCTGCGCGTATCGGTCACCGACCGCTGCGACTTTCGCTGCACCTATTGCATGGCCGAGGACATGACCTTCCTGCCGAAGAAGGATCTGCTGTCGCTGGAAGAGCTTGACCGGCTCTGCACCRTTTTCATCGAGAAGGGCGTGAAGAAGCTCAGGCTGACYGGCGGGGAGCCGCTGGTGCGCAAGAACATCATGCATCTGGTGCGCCAGCTGTCGCGGCATCTGGCGAGCGGCGCGCTGGACGAATTGACGCTGACCACCAACGGCTCGCAGCTGTCACGCTTTGCCGCCGAGCTCGCCGATTGCGGCGTCAAACGCATCAATGTCTCGCTCGATACGTTGGATGCCGAAAAATTCCACCAGATCACGCGCTGGGGCAATCTCGGCAAGGTTATGGAAGGCATCGACGCCGCGCAGAAGGCGGGGCTGAAGATCAAGCTCAATGCGGTCGCGCTGCGCGACTTCAACGACGCCGAGGTCCCCGAGATGATGCGCTGGGCGCATGGCCGCGGCATGGACCTCACCCTCATCGAGACCATGCCGATGGGCGAGATCGACGCCGATCGCACCGACCAGTATCTGCCGTTGTCGCTGCTGCGCGCCTCGCTTGAGCGCCAGTTCACGCTCTCCGACATCCCTTACAAGACCGGCGGCCCTGCCCGTTATGTCCATGTCTCGGAGACCGGCGGCCGGCTCGGCTTCATCACGCCGATGACGCATAATTTCTGCGAAAGCTGCAACCGCGTGCGGCTGACCTGCACCGGCACGCTCTATATGTGCCTCGGCCAGGAGGACGCCGCGGATCTCAGGGCACCGTTGCGCGCCTCCGAAGGCAACGAGCTGCTCGACGCGGCCATCGACGAGGCCATCGGCCGCAAGCCCAAGGGCCATGATTTCATCATCGACCGCCGCACCAGCCGTCCTTCGGTGTCGCGGCATATGAGCGTCACCGGCGGCTGATTTTTTCCACGATTTGGTGCAGGATCACCTTTGGTCATCGACCGGGGGGTATCATGCAGCATCTTCGTCGCATCGGCTTGTTTTCCGCACTCCTGTTCTTTCCGACGAACTTGACGACAACGGCGCTGGCCAAGCCGTTCACCTATGTCAACGCGCGGTTCGGCACCGTGTGCACTTTCCCGGACCAGATTTTCAGCAAGCGCATGCCCGAGCCGGAAAACGGCGACGGCCTTGAATGGCAAAGCGCCGACGGCGCCAGTGTGGCCTGTTACGGCGGCTACAATGCACTCGACGACACGCCCAAGAGCCTCGTCGAGAACGAAAAAGCCAGCCCGGGGCCAGGGGAAAAAGTCACTTACTCCAAGACCGGTAAGAACTGGGCGGTCCTGTCGGGTACGAAGGGCGACAAGATCTTCTACCGGCGGTCCGTGTTCGGCAAGGAGGACGTCATCCACAGCGTCTCCATCGAGTATCCCGCGGCGCTCAAGGCGAAATACGACCCGCTGGTCGGCGCCATTGCCGGCAGCCTGCACGAGGCCTCCGGGGCACACTCGAAATAAACCCTCCACGCCATCCTCCGCTCGATTTACCGCCGGCCTTTTCCGGCCTAGCCTTCGAGCGCGATTTTCGCTCTAGGGGGRGTGCACATGCGCACATTCATGCTTTCACTCGCAATGCTTGGGATTGCTTCCATGCCGGCCGCGGCTCAGTCGATCGGCGGCACCTACACCGTCGCCGGCACCAATTTCGACGGCTCCAAATATGGCGGCGAGGCAACGATCACGCTGACCAGCGACACGACCTGCACGATCCACTGGGAGACCGGCGGCTCGACCTCGGACGRCATCTGCATGCGTAACGACAATGCGTTTTCCGCCGGCTACGCGATGGGCAAGGAAGTCGGCCTCGTCGTCTACAAGATCGAGAAGGACGGCTCCCTGCACRGGCTATGGACCATCRCCGGCCAGAACGGCAACGGCACCGAAGTGCTGACGCCGAAGTAAGTCTTCGGGACTTCGGCAAATCGATCTCATGGGCCGCGCGGAAATTCGTGGCCCATTTCTTTTGGCGTTGCTGTTTCCGCCGGCCTGCTACAGGTTCGGTCCAAATAGAATCCGGAAACGCCTTTGCCCCTCTCGCCAAATCTGCGCGGCGCGCTGTTCATGATCGTGGCCATGGTCGGCTTCACCTTGAACGACGCGATCACCAAACTCTCCTCCGAGTCGATGAACATGGCGCAGGTCATGCTGGTGCGCGGCGTCTTTGCGACCCTCTTCGTCGGCCTGCTCGCCTGGCGGCGCGGCGCGCTTGCCAATCCGGCCGCGATGCTGCAGCCGATGGTGGCCATGCGTGTCGCCGGCGAGGCCGGCGCCACGGTGTCGTTCCTGATCGCGCTTGCGCATCTGCCGATCGGCAATGTCTCCGCCGTCATGCAGGCGCTGCCGCTGGCGGTTACCATGGGCGCGGCCCTGGTGTTCGACGAAGGAGTCGGCTGGCGACGCTGGACCGCGATTGCCGCCGGCTTCGTCGGCGTGTTGATCATCGTACGGCCGGGTTTCGAAGGGTTCAGCGTCTATTCACTGGTTGCACTGGCCAGCGTCGCCTGCTGCGCGGTGCGCGACCTCTCCACCAAGCGCATTCCGGAATCGATCCCGACGCTTCTGGTGTCGACGGCGACCGCGCTCGCCATGACCGTGCTGGGCGCGCTGCTCTTGTCGCCGATGGGCGGTTGGACGCCGATGAGCGGCCGGGCGACCGCGCTTCTGGCGCTCGCGGCGGTGCTGGTGCTCATCGGCTATCAGTTCATCATCATGGCGATGCGCTCGGGCGACATCTCCTTCATCGCGCCTTTCCGCTACACCGCCCTGCTCTGGTCGATCCTGCTCGGCCTCGTCATTTTCGGCGACGTCCCCGACCCGCCCATGATCGCCGGCGCCGCCATCATCATCGGCTCGGGCCTCTATGCGCTCTACCGCGAGCGCGTCGTCGRCAGACAGCAACCTGCCGCTGAAAGCGCTGGACCCGGCATGGCGCCGGATGGCATATAGGCCGATGGACCGAAATGTCGCGGGGATCATTCTGGCGGGAGGCCAGTCGCGCCGGATGGGCGGCGGCGACAAGCCATTGCTTCCATTGGGCAAAGCCAGGCTGATCGATCATGTCGCGGCGCGATTGAAGCCACAGATCGCGACCGTGGCGCTCAATGCGAACGGCGATCCGGCGCGATTTGCCGCCATGGGCCTGCCGGTGATCGAAGACACGGTCCCCGGCCATGCCGGACCACTGGCAGGCGTCCTCGCCGGCCTCGAATGGGCGGCGAAGCAACCAGGCTGTCTTTGGCTGATGAGCGCCGCCGGCGACACGCCGTTCTTCCCCGACGACCTCGTCGAGCGCCTCGCCGCCGCAGCCCGCGATCGGCCTGGCGCGATCGCCGTCGCCAGTTCGGACGGCAGATGGCATCCGACCTTCGCGCTCTGGCCGCTCGGCCTGCGCGACGCCTTGCGTCATTTCCTGGTCGACGAGGACAACCGGCGGGTTTCGGCCTTCATGGAGCGCCAGGGCCATGTCGAGGTGGAGTTCCCCATGATCGCGGCCGGCAACCAGAAGATCGACCCGTTCTTCAACGTCAACACACCGGACGACCTTGCGGCGGCGGAACGTCTGTTGCAAATCCTCAGGCTATGAGACGCGTATTCGGCATCACCGGCTGGAAGAACTCCGGCAAGACGACCCTGACGGAAAAGCTCGTCACCGAGCTGGTGGCGCGCGGCTGGACGGTTTCGACGGTGAAGCACGCCCACCATGACTTCGACATCGACAAGCCGGGCGCCGACTCTTTCCGCCATCGGCAGGCGGGCGCCACGGAGGTTGCCATCGTTTCCGGCCGGCGCTGGGCGCTGATGCACGAATTGCGGAGCGAGGACGAACCGACGCTGGACGACATCCTGGCGCGGCTGTCGCCCTCGGACATCRTGCTGGTCGAAGGCTACAAGCGCGAAGCGCACAAGAAGATCGAGGCAAGGCGGCTCGAAGCCAAGGATCGGACGCCGCTGTCGGCGAACGATCCCAACATCGTCGCGGTCGCCGCCGACTTTACAGTCGAAGGCGAAGACCTGCCGGTTTTCGACCTCGACGACACCAAATCGATAGCCGACTTTGTCGAGCGCAGCACAGGTCTCGTTGCTCGAACCAAGTAACGCAACGGCACATCCTGATTGTCGTTTGCCGTTGATTTGCAGTTGCTTTTTTCTTGGAAAGAGTGGGAGTATCCGCCCCAGCGGGCGGTAAAGAAGCTCCGCCCACAAGAGCCGCACGGGACAGCGGCCATGACAATATGAGAGGATTATCATGCGTATTGCACTGCGTATCGCGCTTGCCGCTTCGGCCGCGCTGCTGACACTTGGCGTCGCCCAGGCTCAGGAAAAGACCCTGAGGATCGGCACCGAAGGCGCGTACCCGCCCTTCAACAACCTGACCTCGGACGGCCAACTGGTCGGCTTCRACATCGATATCGCCAAGGCTCTTTGCGACGAGATGAAGGTGAAGTGCACCTTTGTCGCGCAGGACTGGGACGGCATCATCCCGGCGCTCCAAGCCGGCAAGTTCGACGCCATCGTCGCCTCGATGTCGATCACGCCCKAGCGCCAGGAAAAGGTCGACTTCACCCACAAATATTACAACACCCCCTCGGCCATCGCCGTGCCGAAGGATTCGCCGCTCAAGGGCGTGACCAAGGAAGACCTCGCCGGCAAGAACATCGGCGTCGCCACCACGACCACGCACTACAACTACGCTTCCAAGACCTACACGGACAGCACCATCAAGGGCTATCCGAGCAGCCCAGAGGAGCAAGCCGACCTCRCCAATGGCCGTCTCGATGCCATCGAGGACGACATCGTCGTGCTGCAGCAATGGCTGGATTCGCCGGACGGCGCCTGCTGCAAGATCCTCGGCCAGCCCTCGCCGCAGCCGGTCGAAATCTTCGGACCGGGCGCCGGCATTGCCGTGCRCAAGGGCGAGACCGATCTGGTCAACAAGCTGAATGCCGCGATCGACGCCATCCGCAAGAACGGAAAATACAAGGAAATCAACGACAAGTACTTCAAGTTCGACGTCTACGGCGCCGAATCCTGATAAGTTAGCCAGGGCGGTGAGGCATCCCTCGCCGCCCTTCTCTTCTCCCGGGATCGCCACGGAGACACGACCCGTCAATGCCGGCCCAAAGCATTTGGACGCTTCTCAGCTGGGGACCGGACGGCTGGAGTGACGACATTGCGTCTGGCGTTCTGGTCACCATTGCACTGGCGCTCGCCACATTGCCGATCGGCCTGGTGATCGGGTTCTTCGTCGCTTTCGCCAAGCAGCACGAAGAGCCGTCGCTCAGGCTCGCCGGCAACATCTACACCACGGTCTTTCGCGGCCTGCCCGAACTGGTGACGCTGTTCCTGTTTTTTTTCGGCATGCCGCTTCTGTTGCAGTATGTCGTGCGGCTGTTCAATCCGGATGCCACCATCGACGTCAACAGCTTCGTCGCCGGCATGATCGTGCTGGCGCTGATCTTCTCCTCCTACGCCAGCGAGGTCTTCCTCTCCGCGTTCCGCGCCATTCCGAAAGGCCAATATGAGGGAGGCTACGCCATTGGCCTGTCGAAATGGCAGACGATGCGGCTGGTGATCCTGCCGCAGCTGATACGCATCGCTTTTCCGGGTCTCGAGAATTGCTGGCTGAGCCTGCTCAAGGACACTTCGCTGGTCTCAGTGGTCAACCTCGCCGAGACATTGCGCCAGTCCGGCGTCGCGGCGCGCGTCACCAAGCATTCCTTCCTGTTCTACAGCGTCGCGGCGCTGATCTTCCTGGCGCTGGCCGTCCTGTCGTCGATCGCCACGAGCTACATCCTGCGCTACCTCGGGCGGAGGGAAGCGCGATGAGCGTCAGCCAGGCTATCGCCATCGACAAGCCGCCGCCGCAAGCGCGCGGCTGGCCGCGAGCCCGCATCCTCGGCTATGCGCTGGTCGGCATCTGGATTCTCTTCGGCGCCGGCATCGTGGCCTACCTGGTCTACGCCTGGAATCCCGAGTTCTTCGCCAGATACGCGCCGGCCTATCTTCAAGGCTTGGGAACCACCCTGTCGCTGGTGGCGATCTCCATGGTCCTCGGCGCCATCCTGTCGCTTCCGGTCGCCTATGGCCGCATGTCCAAGGACCCGATCCTGTCCGGGCTTGCCTATTGCTACGTCTATTTCTTCCGCGGCACGCCGCTGCTCGTGCAGACCTACCTGGTCTATTACGGCATCGGCTCGTTCCGGCCGGAGCTTGAGACGGTCGGGCTGTGGTGGTTTTTCCGTGAAGCCTTCTATTGCGGCGTCTTTGCTTTTTCGCTCAACACCGCCGCCTACCAGGCGGAAATCCTGCGCGGCGCCATCGAAAGTGTGCCGCGCGGCCAATGGGAAGGTGCGGCCTCGCTCGGCCTGCACAAATTGCAGACGTTGCGCAAGGTGGTGCTGCCGCAGGCGATCATCGTCGCGCTCAGGCCCTACGGCAACGAGCTCATCCTGATGATCAAGGCCTCGGCGATCGTCGCCATCATCACCGTCTACGATCTGATGGGCAACGCCAAGCTCGCCTACGCGAAATCCTTCGACATCCAGGCCTATATCTGGGTGGCGATCGTCTATCTGGTGATGGTCGAGATCCTGCGCCACGGCGTCGAATGGATCGAGCGCCGGATCACCGTCCATTTGCATCGCTAGATCAAACCGTTCAGGCCTGCACCAGTCGATGCGGCGCTGCGTGCCTTGACGAATTTTTCGCATGRCCTAGACCTTCGGCCACTGGAAACCGTGTTTTGTTGGAAGGCAGGCTTATGGCATCGGTTGCATTTCTCGGTCTTGGCGTCATGGGCTATCCGATGGCCGGGCACCTCAGGAACAAGGGCGGGCATGACGTCACCGTCTATAACCGCACCAAGGCAAAGGCCGAGCAGTGGGTGGCCCAGCATGGCGGCAAACTGGCGCTGACGCCGGCAGAGGCTGCCGAGGGCAAGGACTTCGTCTTCTCCTGCGTCGGCAATGACGATGATCTGCGTTCGGTGACGACCGGCCCGAACGGCGCCTTCGCGGCCATGAAGAAGGGTTCCGTCTTCATCGACAACACCACCGCCTCGGCCGAGGTGGCGCGCGAGCTTGACGAAGCGGCGCGCCAGGCGGGCTTCTCCTTTCTCGACGCGCCGGTGTCCGGCGGCCAGGCCGGCGCCGAGAACGGCGTGYTGACCGTCATGGTCGGCGGCGATGAGGCCGCCTTTGACAAGGCGCGGCCCGTCATTGACGCCTACGCCCGCATGATCGGCCTGATGGGCTCGACCGGCGCCGGYCAGCTGACGAAAATGATCAACCAGATCGCCATTGCCGGCCTCGTCCAGGGACTGGCCGAGGGCATTCATTTCGGCAAGAAGGCAGGCCTCGATATCGAGAAGGTGGTCGAGGTGATCTCGAAGGGGGCAGCCGGCTCCTGGCAGATGGAAAACCGCCACAAAACGATGAATGCCGGCAAATATGATTTCGGCTTCGCCGTCGACTGGATGCGCAAGGACCTCGGCATCTGCCTGGCGGAGGCCAACCGCAACGGCGCCAAGCTGCCGGTGACCGCGCTGATCGACCAGTTCTACAAGGATGTGCAGGACATGGGCGGCAAGCGCTGGGACACGTCCTCGCTGCTGGCGCGCCTGGAGCGCTAGGCGTCGCAATGCCCCTGCCCGATCCGACCTGGAGCGCCGACGACATCGTCGCTCATCTGCGCTCGATCGGTGTGGCGGAAAACCTGACCGGCATGGCGCGCTTCGGCATCAACACCGCGACCGCGCTTGGCATCGGCAATTCCGAATTGCGGCCGCTGGCGCGCAAGGTCAGGAAGAACCATGAACGCGCTGCTGCTGTGGAAGAGCGGCATTCGCGAGGCGCGGCTGATGGCCGCCTTCACGGGCGAGCCGAAGAAGCTCGACATCGGTCAATGCCGGCGCTGGGCCGCCGATTTCGACAGCTGGGAGATCGTCGACACTGTCGCCGACCTGTTCGCCGAAACGCCGTTCTGGCGCGAACTGGTCGACGAGTTCGCCGAAGACGACCGCGAATTCGTCCGCCGCACCGCCTTTGCCATGCTTGCCTGGAGCGCGGTGCATCTCAAGAAGGAACCGGACGCGACCTTCCTTGCCTATCTGCTGCTGATCGAGAAACATGCCGGCGACCCGCGTAATTTCGTCCGCAAGGCGGTGAATTGGGCGCTGCGGCAGATCGGCAAGCGGTCGATGAGCCTGCACGCCCCTGCCCTTGCGCTGGCGGAAAAACTGGCGGCATCGTCGGACAGGACGGCGCGCTGGATCGGCAAGGATGCGGTGAAGGAACTGACGGATGCCAAACAGCTCGCAAGGCTCGCAGCCGCAAAAACCTGACCTTTCCGGCCTCCGTTTTGTCGAGGTGACGCAAGAAACGCGCGGTCGTTTCGAATCGCTGTTCGAGCAGCCCGGCGCTCCGAAATATTGCTGGTGCATGGCCTGGCGCCATTCCAGCCGCGAGCACATTGAGAACGACGAGAAGAAACGCATGATGATGGCGCTGATCGATGCCGACACTCCCGTGGGCATCCTCGCCGAGTTGGACGGGGGACCGGTCGGCTGGTGCTCGGTCGCGCCGCGCGAAACCTACCGAAGACTTTCAAAGCAGCAGGACGACTCCGAGACCGGCATCTGGTCGATCGTCTGCTTCTACGTGCCGAGGGCCTTGCGCGGCGGCGGGCTGGCTTCCGCCTTGCTCGATGCGGCGATCGACCATGCCTTCGCCAAAGGCGCGCACATCGTCGAGGCCTATCCCGTCCACGAGRCAGCACCCAGCTATCGCTTCATGGGTTTTCGCGACATGTTCGTCGCGCGAGGCTTCCAAGAGACCGGAACCGCCGGCACGCGCCGGCATGTCATGCGGCTGAACCGTTGAGCCCTGACCGGTCAYGATGCTTTTACTCGATTCCGCAAATCCACTCGCGGAGGATGGAGCGACCATGAACAAGCGTTTCAGATCATGCGCGACGTTGGCGGCGGTGCTCCTGCTCGTTGCCTCGGGAACCCATGCCTCGGCCGATGTCGCGCATATCTTCTGGAAGGATCTCCGTCCGGCCACGCAAGCGATAGCCGAGGACGCGAACCTGCCGATGATCGCGGCAAAACTGCCCGACCACGGCGAGACCTTGTCGTTCGATCTGCGGGACAAGACGATACAACTAGYCGGCTATGCACTGCCGGTCGACCGCGAGGGTGACCTCGTCTACCAATTCCTGCTGGTGCCGTGGACCGGCGCCTGCAGCCATATGCCGACGCCGCCGCCGAACCAGATCGTGCTGGTGACGCCGGCGCATCCCTACAAGATGAAAGAGGCTTATGAGCCGGTCGCCGCCACCGGCGTGCTGCAGCCCGGCATGGAGAAAAGYCAGCTCTTCATCCTCGACGGCGTCTCGATCGTCCAGTCCGGATACACCGTGCGCAAGGCCGAGGTGACGAGCGTCGACAGCGTGCCGGACGCGGTCACGCTGCCGGTCAACTCGCCGTGGAATTTCCTCAACAAAAAGAAGAATTAAGGCCGGTCGGCGCAACCAGTGTCATGCCGCGTTCGCGCCCGATTCCTTGTCCAGCACCATGTAGTCGAGCGGGATTTCCGTCGTGTACTTGATCTGCTCCATGGCGAAGGACGACGAGACGTCGCGGATCTCGATCTTGGCGATCAGCCGCTTATAGAATGCATCGTAGGCGGCGATATCGGGCACCACCACGCGCAGCAGGTAATCGACGTCGCCGCTCATGCGGTAGAACTCGACCACCTCAGGGAATTCCTGGATCACCTCGGAGAAGCGCCGCAGCCATTCATGGCTGTGCGAATTGGTGCGGATCGACACGAAGACGGTGACGCGCACATTGACCTTCTCATGGTCGAGGATGGCGACGCGCCGCTTGATGACCCCCTCCTCCTCGAGCTTTTGGATGCGCCGCCAGCACGGCGTGGTCGACAAGCCGACTTTCTTGGCGACATCGGCGACCGCGAGCGTCGCGTCCTCCTGCAGGAGGCGGAGAATTTTTCTGTCGAGGCGATCCATGGGAAGCTCCAGGGGAATAGTTTCGCCATAATCCCTTTTATCGAGGCCTTTAACAAGAAAGAAATTCTGCCAAAGGCACGAAAAGCGAGTGATATCTTGCAGAATGCCTAATCGATGCGATAGCGGATTTCCGATCTCAGGAAGGGCAGCAAATCCATTTCAAACCAGGGATTCTTCTTCAGCCAGCCGGTGTTTCGCCATGACGGATGCGGCAGCGGCAGCACTCTCGGAATGGACGGTCCATCCCATATGGCGCGCCAGTTCCTGRCCGTCTCGGTCAGCGACGGCAGGCGTGTCGTGCCCATATGCCATGCCTGCGCATAACCACCGATGGTCAGCACCAGGTCGATCTGGGGCATCAGCGCCATCAGGTCCGAGCGCCAGGCGGGCGCGCATTCGCGGCGCGGCGGCAGGTCGCCGCCCYTGGCGTCCTGGCCGGGAAAGCAAAAGCCCATCGGCACGATGGCGAACTTTTCCGTGTCGTAGAATTCCTGCGCGCTGACGCCGAGCCAGTTTCTCAGCCGGTCCCCCGAGGCATCGGTGAACGGCATGCCCGACAGATGCACCTTGGTGCCCGGCGCCTGGCCGGCAAGCAGGATCCGCGCCGTCGAGGACGGCTGCAGCACCGGCCGCGGCTCATGCGGCAAAGGCTGGCCACGGGGCTCATCGATGCAAATACGACAGGCCCGCACCCTTTCGGTAAGGCGCTCCAGCGCTTGGCTCATATCGGGCGGATTATCCAATTTCGGTCRCTCAGGCCGTCGCGCTCGGCCGGCTTGTAAGCGCCGCGTACCAGCGCAGCACGTTCGTGCATTCCTCCGGCACCTTGATGCGGGCCGGTTTCATGAAATCGATGGCGATCATGCCGGTGATGTCGGCGACCGAATAGGCGTCGCCGGCGGCGAATTCGCGCTCCGCCAATTCATGGTCGAGCAGATGCAGGAATTCGATCGCTTTCGGCTTGTTGGCCTCGCCCCATTCCGGAATTTGCGGCACCTCCCATTCCTTCATCGCCGGATGGATATGCCGGAACGCCGCGGCGACGCTGGCCATCAGGTTCAGTTCCATGCGCCTTTGCCACATCTCGACTTTTGCCCTGCCGAGCGCGCCCGTGCCGAACAGCGCGGGCTCGGGATGGAGCTCCTCGAAATAGCGGCAGATGGCGATCGATTCGGTGATGATGGTGCCGTCGTCGAGCTCGAGCACCGGCAGGCGCCGCAGCGGATTGCGCCCAGCCACCTCTTCGCCGCGATGTTCCAGCGCGCCCATGTCGACGGGCACCAGCGGCACCGTCAGCCCCTTCTCGGCAAGGAAGACGCGCACGCGTCGGGGATTGGGCGCGCGGCCACCGTCGAACAGCTTCATTCGAACCTCCAGCTTCTCCACCGGATCATAGGGCGCGGGTCCGCCCATCACCAGAAGCGAACAAATTCGCGCAACGCATCGCCGAACGAGGCCAGCATGCCATGCTTTCTCTCGACCGGCGCGTCATGATGGCTGTCGCGCCATTGCTGCGGCTCCTCGAAAGCGCCTGCCCAGATGCCAACCTTGGCCGCTCTCGCCACCGCTTCCTCGGTTTCGAAGCCGCCGAAGGCAACCGCCCATCCGGCCTGCACCTGGGCCTTGTTCAGGTCGGTGTCGCCCGCCCTGCAATCTCCGAGCAGGCGGCCGTAGCGGTCGCGCTGCCAGCCGCTGCAGGAAACCGGCCTGCCGGCGATCAGGCGCACCAGCGACTGCCGCGCCAGCTTGCCGCAGGGATAGTCAGCGCCGGCCTTCTGGCAGGTCTGCTGATATTCCGGAGCGTCGATGCCGCGCATGCGGATGCGTTCGCTCCCGAGCGTGATCGAATCGCCGTCATTGACGATTGCCGTACCTTGCTCCTTGCGTGTCTCGAAGCGATCGAGCCGCGCCGCCACCAGGATGAGCAACCCGAGCAAGAGGAAGGCCAGCCCATAGTCCAGCAGCTTGCGCCCGAGGCTGCGCGGCGGGCTCGCCGCGTAGCGTCGGCGCGGTCCTCGCGGCCCGAAACAGCTCATATGGCAAACAGTCTCTTAATCATTCGAACGTAGCTTAACGAACTGACAGTCGCTGCGCGCAGAAATTGAAGTCTGTATGCCTTTGCAACGCTCGAACACAGCGGATAAATTTATTGTGGACCGCCGTAAACCGCACCGCAACAGCGATGTGGCGCGCGCGGTGCGCAAGACGCGCGACCGCCTTTCGCAGCAGGCGGGCAGCCTCGACTTCGACCGTGAACTGCTGAAGCTGCATGCGCGCACCATGGTGGTCAGCGCGATCGCGATTCCCCTGCTCGTGCTCGCGGTGGCGGCGACAGGCCGGCTGGCGGGCATGGACGGCCCAATCACCATCTGGGCATTGTCGACGCTGCTTTGCTACACGATCGTCGCTTTCATGGCGCGTCGTGTGGAGCGGACCGAAGCGGCCGAACTCGACCCGGTGCAGACGCGCCGCGACTTCCTGATCGGCCATTTCCTGTGCGGCCTTGGCTGGGCATGGTTTGCCTGGATCGGTTGCGACACATGCCAGATCGACCAGTTCCATGTGGCCAAGGCCATGGTGATCCTGGTCGCGATGGCGATGACGGCTGTCTTGGCCTCCTCGCTTGGTGGCGCCCTGTTCGCGACTTTCGCCATTCCCGTTGCCGTTTATGTCTACACCATCATGCGTCTGTGGACGCCGATCGAAGCCACGATGGCGGCACTGCTCATCGCGGCGCTTCCGTTCTTCGGTTACGTCGCGCGCCACCTCAACCGGGCGTCGCTGATGGTGCTGTCCTTCCGTTCGGAGAAGGACGCGCTGATCGCCGAAGTCGAGACGGCGAAATCAATGTCGGACGAGGCAAGGCGGYGCGCCGAGGACGCCAATCTGGYGAAATCGCGTTTTCTCGCCTCGATGAGCCACGAGCTCAGGACGCCGCTCAACGCCATCCTTGGCTTCTCCGAAGTGATGGCCAATGAAGTGCTGGGTCCGATGAACAATCCGACCTATCGCGATTATGCCCATGACGTGCACGAGTCCGGACAGCACCTGCTCGACCTGATCAACGAGATCCTCGACCTGTCGCGCATCGAGGCCGGCCGCTACCAGCTCAACGAGGAACCGGTCATGCTGGTGACCATCGTCGAAGATTGCTGTCACATGATGGAGCTGCGCGCCCGTAACAAGGACATCCGCATCATCCAGGAGTTCGAGGAGACCTTGCCGCGCCTCTTCGCCGACGAGCGCGCCGTCCGGCAGATTACCCTCAACCTTCTGTCCAATTCGATCAAGTTCACCCCATCCGGCGGCGAAGTGCGCGTGCGCGTCGGCTGGACCGCCGGCGGCGGCCAGTACATTGCAGTCAAGGACAACGGCCCGGGCATACCGGAGGAGGAAATCCCGGTGGTGCTTTCCGCTTTCGGCCAAGGCTCGATCGCCATCAAGAGCGCCGAACAGGGCACCGGCCTCGGCCTGCCGATCGTGCAGGGGCTGCTCGCCATGCATGGCGGCACGTTCGAGCTTCATTCCAAGCTACGCGAAGGCACCGAGGCGATCGCCATCTTCCCGCTGAGCCGGGTGATGGAGGAATTGCCGGCCTTGCCGACCAAGGCTGTCGCGGCGACACGTGGACGCCGGTAGGGCAATTCCAGGAGAAGTGTGAGCTGTTTCCGTCCGGAATTGCGTAAAAACAAAGAGATAGTGCGGCTCTTGGAACCTTTAACGGCGGATAGCCACCGCCATGCCCGAACTCGTCAACGCCGCGGCCTTGACGATACCGGCGGCCAGAGCGGCCCCTACCCCTTCGCCATGGCCGATGCCGAAATCGAGCAGCGGCCGCAATCCGAGCTGTTCGGCCACCTTGGCATGGCCGGGCTCGGGCGAGAGGCTGGCGAGCAGGCAGTGATCGAGCGTGCCTGGGTTGGCCGCATGCAGGGCAGCGGCCGCCGCCGTCGCTACGAATCCGTCGAGCAGCACGGGAATCTTTTCCATGCGTGCCGCGAGAATGGCGCCGCAGATCGCCGCGAACTCGCGTCCGCCGACCCGGCGCAAGGCCTCGAGCGGATCGCTCAGACCCGGGCCATGGAATGCCAGCGCCCGATCGACGACCTCGGCCTTGCGCGCGATCATCATTGCATCGGCGCCCGCTCCGGGGCCGACCCAGTCGGCCCCCTCGCCGCCGAACAGCGCTGCRCAAAGCGCGGCGGCGATCGTCGAATTGCCGACTCCGAGATCGCCCAGGCACAGAAGATCGGCGCCGCCCGCGACCGCCTCCATGCCGAAGGCCATGGTCGCGGCGCAGCCGCGTTCATCGAGCGCATCCTCCTCGGTGATGTCGCCCGTGGGAATATCCAACGCGAGGTCGAAGACCTTCAGGCCGAGATCGTTGGCGATGCAGACCTGGTTGATCGCAGCCCCGCCGGCAGCGCAGAGCTCGACCTCGTTGGCGGTCGCCGCCACCGGCCGCGGCGAGATGCCGTGCCTGACCGCGCCGTGATTGCCGGCGAAGATCGCCATCAGCGGCCGATTGATCGCCGGCGGTGCGCGCCCGCTCCAGGTGGCAGTCCAGGCCGCGATGTCCTCGATTCGTCCCAGCGATCCTTTCGGCTTGTCCGCCTTGGCGAACAGTGCCCGGACGCGGCCGCCCGCCGCGTCATCGGCCAGCGGCAGCGCCGCGAGGAGGCTTCGGAAATCGTCGAAGGGCTGAGCAGGCATTTATGTCGGTCGCGGTTGGTTGCGAAAATCGCAAGCGGCATAGCCGCCTTCTCCCGCCGGCACAACCGCCTGACGATGCCGCGAACGCGTCGCCTTGCGACGCATCGCGGAGGGCTTGCATTGCTCCGGCGGTTGCACCATGTGGAATAAAGCCAAGAGAACAGCATGACCGCCATCGAATCCCCCTGCATCCTGGTCTGTTCGATCGATATGAAAACCGGGTTCTGCTTCGGTTGCGGCCGCACGCGCGACGAGATTTCCGGCTGGCTGACGATGACCCCCGAAACGCGCCGGGCGGTGATGGCCGAACTGCCGGCACGGCTCGACACGGTCGAGCGGCGGCCGCGCCGCGAGACAAGGCGTGCCCGCATGGCGCGCGAGCGCGGCGTTTTGTGAGAAGAAACCGATGAATCGGCTGTTCTGGATTGTCATGGCGGTGATCGGCGCCGGGGTCGTGCTGCTCATGCTCAACAATTCGGCCGGCCACACCTTCGGCATGAACAACAACGATTTCAGCCGGCTGATCTGGGTCGGCGTGCTGGTGATGGTGATCGGCGCGAGCCTGCTCCGCTCGGGCCGGCCGCTGGGCGACATGGCGCGCAATATCGGCGTCTGGGCCGCGCTGATCCTCGTGCTGATCGCCGGCTACCAGTATCGCTACGAGTTGCAGGACGTCGCAAGCCGCGTGACCRCCGGCCTTGTCCCGGGCAGTCCGCTGGCGCTCGGCGTGGAGAATGGCCGCCCGACCGTCACGCTCGACAAGGCCGACAACGGCCATTTCGAGGCCCGCATCCTGGTCAACGGCACCCCGGTGCGGGCCGTGGTCGACACCGGCGCGACCAGCACGGTGCTGACGTCCGAAGATGCCCAGGCCGCGGGGTTCAACCCGGCGGCGCTCAGCTACAGCGTGGATGTCTCCACCGCCAACGGCATGGCGCGCGCGGCGACGGTCAGGACCGACGAGGTGGCCATCGGCGGCATCGTGCGCAAGGACATGTCTGTGATGGTCGCCGCGCCCGGCATGCTGGACCAGAGCCTGCTCGGCATGAACTTCATCGGCTCCTTGTCGGGTTTCGACGTGCGCGGCGACCRCATGATTTTGCGGGATTAATCGATCGAGTCAGGCTGCCTCGGCCTCCGCCGCCGCAAAATCGATCGCAGTGAACGCAGTCCTCAAAACCTCAGGCCCGGCACCTGGTTTGTTCGCGTCGGTGGAAAGAATCTGCCGGAAGCGGCGCGCGCCGGGGAGACCGTGGAACAGTCCGACCATATGGCGGGTGATGTGGCCGAGCCGTCCCCCCTTCTCGATATGGCGCGCGGCATAGCCGGCCATGGCGTCGATCAGCGCCGGATAGTCGAAGGCGGCGGCCGCCTCGCCGTAGAAAGCGGCATCGACCCCGGTGAGGATCCCCGGCGTATGGTAGGCGGCGCGGCCGAGCATCACGCCGTCGACATGGGAAAGATGCACCGACGCCTCGCCGAGTGATTGGATACCGCCATTGATGCCGATGAATTCATTCGGCTTCCTGGCCTTCAGCCGGTAGACGCGCGGATAGTCGAGCGGTGGGATGTCGCGATTCTCCTTGGGGCTCAGCCCCTCCAGCCAAGCCTTGCGGGCATGCACCCAGAGCGCATCGGCGCCGGCGGCGAGCACGCCGTCGGCGAGCGTGTCGAGGGCGGGCTCCGGGTCCTGATCGTCGACGCCGATGCGGCATTTGACCGTGACGGGGATCTTCACGGAAGCCTTCATCGCCGCGACGCATTCGGCGACCAGAGCCGGCGTCTTCATCAGGCAGGCGCCGAACGTCCCCGACTGGACGCGGTCGGACGGGCAGCCGACATTGAGGTTGATCTCGTCGTAACCGAAGGCCTCGCCGATCCGCGCCGCCTCGGCAAGTTTTGCCGGATCCGATCCGCCAAGCTGCAATGCCACCGGATGCTCGACATTGTCGAATCCGAGCAGTCGCTCGCGCGCGCCATGGATGACCGCATCCGCCACCACCATCTCGGWGTAGAGCAGAGCCCGACGCGTCAACTGGCGATGGAAGAACCGGCAATGCCGGTCTGTCCAATCCATCATAGGTGCTATGGCGATTCTAAGGTTCGGGTATTTCTTCATTCTTTTGTAGCTGAACGGTTGGATCCCGTGCGTCTCGGTTTTTCGTCACGACACAATGCTCATGGAGCACATACGCACGATCCTACCCTATCAGTTAAATTTGGCGTTTCGATAGCCTTGTTCAGCGCCGGACCAAGCACCCAAGACACGTAAGAAGACGTTTGGCGGGCAATCCTGTTTGGCCTACGGTTATCGAAGCAGTACCACGGCCGCATTCGGGAAACCCTTGGCGGCAAAAGGTCGGTCGGCATCTATGCTCAGGCTGGAATCGCCGCTGTAGAGTATTTGCCACGCGACAACCCATCCAGATTTTACGATCGTCTTTAGATCATGCGTTCCCTTCATCCGAAGGCGATGATGCGGCAGGTAAATAGTTCCGTTTACCGAATAATTCTTATTCCCTGAGAACGATATGGTCGCAATCCTATCCGACTTTTCGCGAGAACCGAATATCGCAAGCCCTGAATAGACCCCGTCCTTAGGCGCGGAAAGTCGCACTGAACCGTTCCCTGGCGATTGAATGATGCTGGAGCCCGCATCGAGGAAGAGGGTAACACCATTCCCCTTCAAATTCGCGTCGCTGCCGATGCCGACGACCGCGTTGTGGAAGTAGTAAATTCCTGGGGAAAAGGTTGCGTTTCCGTCAAAGCTGATACTCCCGCAGAAGGTGCGGCCGGCGGGCATTGAAACATCGGCAAGCGCCTCATTGTTGTAGTCACAACCGGTCGGAAGAACTGGCTCCGGTATTTCGATAAGCGGATCTGCGAGTTGGGGCTGGTTCGGAATTGGCTTAACGCTGTAGCCACCCCCCTGATAGCCGCCCGCGACCGAGATCTTGCTTGCGGCAATTTTTCCCCCGCCAACGTGCCTCAGCGCGGTCGTGCTGGAAGAGTTCACTTGAATGCCGCAGTTTTGAGCCGATACTCCACCGGCCCCTGTCACCGTCAAAGCTCCGCTGGATTCTGGGTCAAGGGCATAGACACAATAATCCGGAGCGGTTTTTCGCRCCATCGCTTTGACGTGAAGGTCTATTGTCTGAATCCCAGCGAGACCCATAAAAAACGTCGGCATTCTGGCCGAGATCTCAACGTTCGCCTCTCTCAGAGCACTATCAGTCTTTGTGATATCGGCATCGACGATGAGGTTGGTCGCAAAGTCCCCGTTAGCAAGCGCCCAGTCCTTCGCTGACTTGACGGCGTCTTCGTTTTCCCGGTCGGATTCAACAGCAGTAAGCGCTGCCGTGTCGGCTATCTCCTGCAATCTGGATTTCCAGAAAATGGCGTTGGTGAGGTCGACGCTCAACCCCAAGACCAACCCGAGTGGCACCGCCAACAGTGCGGCCGCTACTGCTAAATTTCCGCGTTCATTACGCAATAGCTTGGCAAGCCTGCGCATCGAAATCACTTTCTCGGGATAACAATTAGCACGCCTAGCTTTAAGTAGGGCGCTACTTTAACCCGAAAGCTTGGTCGACCTGGTCCGATTGCAGCATATCGATGGACGAATGTCCCACACCGGGAAGAATCAATAACCGCCAGTTCAAGGGCCAGCCATTAGCCGTCGCGACGGCTTGCGCTAGCTCAAACGTGAATTCCCCCCGCTCCAAGCGCGTGGCGCCCTGACGCAATGCGGCCGCGCTTACACCTAGGTCAGTTTCGCCCGTATCCTCTTCTCCGAGATAAATTGTCAGAGGGAGCGCCAGATAGGCTTTCAACTCTTGTGTGGCCTGATCCGTAGTGTACACGCAACCTGAGGGCAGACATCCCAACCCGTATGCGACCGCTTCCGACAGGGAGGGCAATACGTACGTGGATGGATTGGCTACCACAATCCTTTTGGCATCCGCCAAGGCAAATGCCGCGACGCGAGACATGAATTGTGCACCGGCCGAGTGTCCGAAAAGGTAATATCTCGCCGTCGGYAATCCTTCTCGCTTCCGCRCCCACGCCACGAGGCCCTTAATATACCAGACTGTCCATCGGTCCCGAGGTTGAATGGAGCCGTCGTGCACAATGCCACCTAGCTGGTAGCTCCAGGTGGGAAATCGCTCCTGGTCAAAAAGCGGCGCCATTACAATCATACAATTTCGGTCAGCTAACGGCTCTGCATAGTCTCTATATGACGAGGCCGTCCTATTGAGGCCATGAAAAACAAATAAAATTGACGGGTTGCTGCAGTATTTCGGATGGTATGTATATATAGTGAACTTTGTTCCATTGATGGTTACCGATGTCGAGCCGTCGCCGACTTTCCAAGCACTGGCCGAACTCGAATACACTAGACCGCAAGCCAAAATGGCTGCAGCTGCGAGACGCATCGGGAAACGCATCAGCCGCTCCTAAAGCTAAAGCTACATGAAAGATATAAGACATTAGCTAATGCTAAACAAATCGAATCCGCTGGTGCGGTAAAGAGTTGGTTTCGCATGGACCCCTGGGACCGAGYCGACGCCCCTCCTTGGTCGGCGCCGGTTCAATTACCTTGATTGATGCGCCC
The DNA here is from genome assembly GCF_001854815.1 of Mesorhizobium sp. LCM 4576. Classification (NCBI taxonomy): domain Bacteria; kingdom Pseudomonadati; phylum Pseudomonadota; class Alphaproteobacteria; order Hyphomicrobiales; family Phyllobacteriaceae; genus Mesorhizobium; species Mesorhizobium sp. LCM 4576. The sequence continues at coordinate 183,843 of NZ_MDDT01000004.1, read as the reverse complement.
GGGCGACGGCACAAATCACGCCAGATCTCAGACGCTTTGAGATCGGTCAGGCCACGGCAGTGGTTCCGTTGGGTCGGGCGTCCGCATTGCCAAGGCGGCCAGCCTCGAAGCCCATTCTTCTGGCGCAACTCTCCGCGATGAGCCGGCATACGTTGACGGGTCGGCCATACATCGGGAAGAGATGCAGTCCAAGATCAGGGAGGGTATTGGCCTCAATCACGATGTAATTTTGAGGATCTGCTTTGCTGGTGTGGTCCCGAGATAATATGTCGACGCCRCCGACATGAAGGCCGGGAATAGCGCGCGCAACTCGCTCCGCGATACGTTTCATGCTAGGGTGAACTAGGTCGGTGATCCCCCTTGTTTCACCGCCGGTTGACGCATTGCTCTTCCAGTCGATCACGACAGTTTGCCCTTTAGCAGGGATAGAATCCAAGTCAAACCCTTGCGAAGCGAGTATAAGTCTCCTGTAGTCATCTACGAAAATTGGCCGCTTCCCTAGATGCGGGTTGTTCGCGCGAAGTTCGTTCTTAGCATCGATGAGCTGCCTTACGGTCCCCTTTCCATTGCCAAGCACTGTGGGTGGAACACGCATAGCAACAGCAATGCACTGGGAGTCGACGACCAGATACCGTGCCTCGTCTCCCTGAGCAAAATACTTCTCCACGAGGATACGTCGACCGGTGCGCCGCAACGCAGCGTCCCATGCTGCTTCAAAGGTCGCGGGGGTCACATTGACGGAAACACCGCTACCTTTTCTCCCATCGAACGGCTTCAAAACCGCATTTCCGAATTCGGAGACTTTTTCGCGTGCAGCTTCCTTGTTGGATATTTTGAAGGTTCTGCCTTCGGCAAAGCTGACTCCAGCCCGCCTGAATATCGCTCGTGACAGCCTTTTGTCTTTCAGCATGTGATACGCCGTAACAGCAGTAAAGCTGGTGTCGCCTTCGCGAAGGATGCATTTCTCGCCCTCTGCAGAGACGATTAGCAGCGGCCCTAACGTCTTAGTGCGAAACCCAAGCTTTATAAATTCGGAAGACATAAGTTTTCTACTGTTGAATTCCTCGGCATTCTCGTAGTTGTTGAGGACGTTTACACGATTCAGCATCGCTTCAATCTCCGGCAAAAGTATTGCATTTTTACCGCTTTGATGTTGGCTTCCACTAGCCAACAGCCTCTCTAGCTATTGGCTAGATCTGCCCCCATTTCTTGCTGGCTTGGAGCCGGCGCCGCCCGCACATCCATATCGCCAAACCAGCCATTTCTTTCGGCCAAACACGACACCGCCATTSCATGCATCTCAGCCCTAATCAGTGGCGGACGCGCAAGGCACCTGGACGGAATCGATTCCGTCGCCAGTTCTTCCGAGGCCGAAGCAAGAAACATCCTTGCTCCTGACCCATCGGAGCTCCATCTCATGAACAGCGCCAGCCCGCCGCCTTGAAGATGCCTGCGCAGATCAGGATCGAGATCGGTGCCGGCGCTGACTAGTATCAGCTTAGGAGGCGGCAGTGCCGACAGGGCTCGACGAGATACGATATCTTCCCTGTCAACGATGAAATATCCCCGGCTGACTCGTTGCAGCACCTTGCCAAAGAGATCGTCAAGTATCTCGCCATTCTCCGCGCTCGATGGTGTCACGGAAACCGCATGGCAAACGCCCAGCCCGAGACCTTTTGCCCAAATTCGTTCCGGCGAGGCAGCGTAAATCAGAGCCTCCAAGAACGGATCTCTAGCCAGCATTGGCGGAGTGGGTCGCTGGCCGAGTTCCTGGGGGACACCATCGATGTATGCTCCTCTCTTGGAGAGGAGGCCGGTTCTTCGCCCTTCGGCCTGAAGGCGCCGGTTGATAGCTTGCGCCACCATGCTCGTGTGAAGATCGCCCACAACGAGCAATGTTGCGACTGCCGATGATTCCGGAGCCTTGTACAAGTTTGCAAGAATCAGCTCGCTAACGTCTCTCGACGAGCCGCCTCGCGGCGAAAGATGAAATTCGATGCCCGGGCGTGCATTCACCTCAAGTACGGCGCATCCAACCTCCTTATGGGAGATCGCAATATCGGGCATGATCAGGTCGATCCCGGCGATGCTAAGGCCAAACGCCCTGGCAATGCGTTCACACAGCTGCTGATTTTCCGGGTGAACTTCGTCCGTAACGTCTACGGGCACACCTCCCCGGGCCAAGTGACCGGTGGGACGTAGGATCACGCGCTTTCCGTCAGCGGGGACAGACTCCAATGAGAGCCGGTGCTGCCGGATGTGCCGCAGAAGCTCATCGTCTATCTCCACGCGAGACAGCTGTCGGCCGTCACGGTCGGGTTCCCCGTTCAACTCTTCTATAAGGTTGCGTAAGGTTTTTTCGCCGTCGCCAATTACTTCGGGCGGGCGACATATGACCGCCGCGACAAGGCGATAATCGACGACCGTTGCACGATACTCCGATCCCGCCACATATTGCTCCACCAGCACTCCACTATTTTCCGTGTGCTTTCTATTTCGCAGCGCGTATGCCCTCTCAAACGCCTCTTCGACCGCAAGCCGTCCCCGTAGCTTGACCGACACGCCTCGCCCTTGATTTGCCTGGGCCGGTTTAACTACTACGCTCTTGCCTAGCTGCTTGGCCGCCGAAACCGCCTCGGCCTTTGTGCGAACCGTTATCTGCCGGGGAACTGTCATCCCGGCTTGAGCCAGTAATCTGTTGCTCAGCCTCTTGTCCAAAGCCGTCTTCGCTGAAGCGAACGAGGTCGAACCGGAGATCGTCGAGAATAATTGCTTCTGGTGCTTGCCGTGCCCAAGGCGAAGATGGTTGCGGGCGACGAACTCGAACGGAATGCACTTTCTCTTGGCCGCAGCCACCAACACTGCGGTGGAATTTGAAAGCCRCCGCTTCTTGGCTCTTTCCAGGTTCGTATTTTGTGCAAGGGTATAGTTCTCAGTAGGATTCCCTCCTCGGGCGGCCTCGCTGATCGCGTCAACGACGGCCAATGCGGCCGCGCGCGACATTTGGGGATCGTCCGTCTCCCACACGACAGAAAAGGACAGCGGGGCTGCATCACCCACCACGGCCGCTGTAGGGGATGAATAGAAGTTCATCTCCCGGCACAGTTCCCGATCGGCGAATTGAATCGCGTCCGCGATGTATTGCGCAACTGGCGTGTCCTGCGGGCACTTGGGAAACAGACTGGAGAGTGCCGAGCGCGCCTCCGGAATGAAATCGCAAACGCGAGCCTTCACAGACGGCGATATCTCCAACGCAAGCTTAATCACCGTATTTACGCTGTAGACGTTTGTCCCCAACAACGTTCGGAGCCCGACCACCGCGATCGGATTCGGTTTTTGAAGAAGAGTTTCCACGACGCCGTTGCCCCCAACGCTAAGTACTCGATACTCAAACGAGATCCGCCAACCGTGCGGCTGAGCTTTCCCCTTTCTTCGCACCGCACCAATATATATTTTTCGTTCTCAGAACGAAGATGACTCTCGTCACGGTCGATTCTGACTTCCGACAGGTATCTCGCCTCCCCTTGATATTATTATCAAATCGCTAATTTAAGAGGCGAAACATGGGACTAAGGTCCGATTCTAAAGTCCCCTGCAGGTCCCATTGCATGCAATTACCGGTTATATTATGGTTATCTAATGGTAAAAAGCACAAAAGAAAGGGGAAGTCAAAGGGAACGTCATAAATAAAAAACAGATAAAAACTTAAATATCTAAGTGTAACTGAGTTCAGTTGGGGGAGTTGTTATGCCGATTTCAAGGATACAACGCGGGCGCATGAAAAGGGCCAAGCGCGCTTTTTCCACGCGCAGAGTYGCGGCGTCGCACATGCGGACGCTGATTACAGGCCCAATACAGCCCATGGCAGGCGATCTCGTGCTGGCGCGTGTCGATGAGCTTGGCAATCACAGCAGATTGGAGCTTATCGGCGGAAGAAAGGCCATTATGTTTCCCGGCGACGAGATCATTGTCTGCTACGGAAACAGATATGCCCCCGACCAATTCGAAGCAGTGATCGGTCCGGATTTAGGCCCGTGCGACCTAGTGGCTGGAGGGGGGATCGCGGCGCAGGAGCTTTCGAGACATGATCGAATGGCGCCGCCGACAAAGATTACGCCAATCGGGCTGGTCGGGGACAAGTTTGGTCGCCGGCTGAATGTCTGGGATTATAAGGTAAGCTCAGACGATCTCCGTCCTTCGCTACCCATTGTTCTGTCGCTCGGCACATCGATGAACGCCGGGAAAACCCTGACGGCGACATCGTTGGTCAGAGGCTTCAAGAAAGCGGGGCTGAAGGTTGCGGCGATGAAGATTACCGGTACCGGGTCCGGCGGCGACATGTGGATCGTCCGGGACGCCGGGGCGGACATGGTTCTGGATTTCACCGACGCGGGTTTTGCAACGACTTATCTGGCTTCAGTGGAGTTGATCGAGAAAGGCGCCTTCCGCCTGTTGAACCATGCAACCGAAAACGGATGTGATGTTGCGGTCATCGAGATCGCCGACGGATTGCAGCAAAGGGAAACATCGGAACTCATCTGGGCCGAGTCGCTGCGGAGTATGGCTCTTGGGACGATCTTCGCGTCGTACGATGCCATGGGAGCAAAATGCGGCGTCGATAGCCTTCGCGCCGCCGGCCACAACGTGCTTGCCATCAGCGGACGAATTGGTCGATCTCCGCTCGCTGTGAGAGAAGCGGAGGAAGCCACCGGACTGCACGTCTACTCTCCATGGGAGATCCAGGAAGGAGCGCTCAACCCCGTCATGAGGGCTCGCGCTTCTGCGAAGCTCGCCAATGGCCAGAGCAACAATCCCTTTTTCCGCCGCATCGCAGAATCCGCGGATGGATTGGCCCCGGACAATCACAGTGCACAGGCCTCCCAATTGCGCATTGAATTTTTAGGGAAGGTTGCGCAAGGGCTCGTTGCGGCTGAGTTTGCTATGCTCACCCAGGCCTCTGCCGATGGCAATAGGTTTGCCTCGTGGCCAACTCCCTACGGGAACATCACCCTCACGCTACCTAAGCTGTCATCACGGATCGCCATCCCCGTCTTTATCTCGGCTCACGCTCCCGTGGAGATGGTAGAGGCCGCGGTGCTGGCCAAAACCCGCGCCGCGCTAAAGTCGTCTTTGTCCAACCTTGTTCAAGCGCTCGGTTGCTCTGCTCTGGCCGACGACCAAATGGAAGCGCTTGTAAAGGACATTTGGCCGATGCTTGAGAGGGATCGCAGGAGCGAACCCGGAAATCAGAAATTGCCCAACGCCATGGGGCAACCGATCTCAGCCGACGCGCCGGATGAGCCGGACGCCGCAATCATGAACTTCTCAGGAGCTTTCAGCGACACTGAACACCGCAACGTAATCGGGCGAGCATAACCAGCGGTGATCGATGAGCATACGAAGTAAGAGATTCAGTCCTCCTCTGAGCGAGATGTGGCGACGGTCAAGGGCGGGCCTCGCTGCTGTCGTGATTTTCGGTATCTTTATCAATCTGCTCCGTTTCTCAGGCCCCCTGTATCTCATACAGATCTTCGATCGTGTCATTTCGAGCCGCAGCATCGAAACCCTTGTTGTCCTAACTGCCGCGGCTTTGTTCGCGCTTGTCACGGGCGCTGCGCTTGAAACTGTCCGTCGACGGATGCTCTCGCGATGGAGTGTTTGGATAGAGCATCAGTTGACCACTCAATCCGTGAGAGCCGGATTGACTGCCGGTGTCGCTAACCCGCCGGTTCTGGCGAACATCGAGAAGGTGTCCAGCTTCGTCGAGCGCGGACTTGCGCCCTGGATGGATGTGGTCTGGGCCCCGATTTTCCTATTGTGTGTATACTTCATCCATCCGGTTCTCTGCATGATCGCTTCGGYTGGCATTGCCTTGCTGATAGRCCTGAGCGTGCTCAAGGACAAGCTGACGCGAGAACCCCGTCAGGCGGAACGTGATGCTGCCAGGCAGGCCAAGGAAGTCCTGGCGTCAGCAGATAGGCACAAGGACGTGGTTGGCGCCTTTGCGATGGCTGACGCAATCGCCGGTCGCTGGGGTAAAAACAAGATAGACGGCTTTCTCCAGCGGGATCGGCTGAACGCTAGGGGGGTGAGCATCGACTCCGCCATCCGCGTTTTGGGCCGCGCCTTTTACATCGTGCTCCTGGCGTCCGGCATCTGGTTGTTTCTGAACAACCATGCCACGCTCGGGGGGTTGTTCRCAGGCCGCCTTGTTGCCAACTTTGCCTATAAGATGGTCGACAAGGCGGTTCGGGAATTCAGAAGCCTGCGAGAGGCGCGCGAGGGGTACTCGAAGATCAAGGCGGAGCTTGCCAAGCCGGCGAGTGAAATACCGAACCTGCTCCCTGGGACACCTGATGGCGCTTTGACTCTCGACGAAGTCTCGTTCAAGYACGGCGGCGCGCGTGGAGACTTGTTCCGGAAGCTGTCACTCTCCCTGGCACCAGGAGAGTTGCTGTTGGTGATGGGGCGAGCCGCAACCGGCAAGACGACGCTTTCGCGTCTTTTGATCGGGCTGCTCAGGCCGCGAACCGGACAAATCCGGTTGGGCGACATGAACGTCACGCGACTTCCAGATTACGTTAGGGCTGAGGTCATCGGCTATCTGCCCCAGCACATCGAACTGTTCGAAGGAACCGTTGCGCAGAACATTGCCCGGTTTCAGCAGACCAGCATGGATGACGTGGTTTCCGCAGCGAAGATAGCGGGCATTCACGAATCCATTCTCCGGTTAAGCCAAGGGTATGACACCCTTCTTGACGACTCCGTCRGGCTATCCGGTAGCGAAAGGAAGCGACTAGCCCTTGCGAGAGCTTTCTTTCGTTCGCCGAGATTGATCGTGCTTGATGAGCCTTTCGCGAATTTGGACAGCTCTTCTAGGAGAAACCTTGAAGCGGCCGTGAAGTTTATGAAGGACTCCGGATGCTCGATAGTTGTCACCATGTCCGGGCGTTCCAAGCGATTTATCGGAATGATCGACAAATCGCTAATCTTAGGCGGCCAGAAGCCGGAGTTCACCGATCACAGCGAAAGGCCGGTGCGCCCCAGCAAACCTGAGTTACGGAGCGTCAAGTGAAAGGATCGCTGGACCTCCGTAACAAAGACTCGGATATTCCGCCAACAGAGGATCCTGGGCCGTTCGGCAAACGCTYGGTTACCTCGGGTTTTGCAATAATCGCAGCCTTCTCCGCCGTCGCAGGGACGTGGCTGGTTGCGGCGCCAATCCAAGGCGCAGTCTTGGCACCTGGTGTGGTGGATGTGGCGTCGAACGTGAAAACCATTCAGCACCTTGAGGGAGGGATCATTTCCGAAATCTTGGTCAAAGAGGGCGACCGGGTATCGGCAGGTCAAGCTTTGATAAGATTGCAGGGCACCGCTTCGACGGCCGCAGCGAACGAAATCAGCGCCCAATGGTATGAGGCYAAGGCTACCGAGGCGCGGCTGGTCGCGGAAAGAGATGGAAAAGACACCATCGAAATCCCGCCGGACCTAAAGCAGRCCGGCAAACAGGCAGCGGATGCAATCACCGGACAAGAGAGTATTTTTCGCTCTCGGCAGGCCCTTTTGCGCGAAAGTCTCTCGGTGCTGCAGCAGATAATTGTCAGCCTGCAGAAGGAAATGGAGGGTTACGAAGGTCAAGTAGCCGCTGCGACCCAGAAGCTCAAAGTCATCGAGGACCAGCTTAGCGATGTCCGGGCGCTGTACGAGAAGAAGCTGATTGTAAGGACGCGCCTCACAGATTTGGAGACAGAGCAGGCGGATGTAAGCGGAGCCCTCAGCGGTTATGTTGCATCAATCGGCGTCGCCAAACAAAAGATGGAGGAGACAAAATTTAAGATCGCTGAACTTAAAGCGTCTACAGCAACCGATATCGTCGAACAGCTCGGGCTGACTCGCGCCAAGATATACGAATCGGCTCAAAAGATGGCGGCTGCCAATGACGTGCTGACCCGGACCGAAATCCGAGCACCCATTGGTGGAACCGTGGTAGGACTGAAGGTGCATACCATTGGTGGGGTGATAGCCGCTGGCGATCCACTGATGGATATCGTTCCTTTGAATGATAGTTTTGTTGTGCTGGCAAACGTCGATCCGTTGGATGTCGACCAAGTGACTGCGGGCTTGCACGCTACAATTTGGCTTAGCGCCGTGAGCAAGCGCTATCAGCAGCCGATGAGCGGCGATATCCAAACCCTCTCAGCCGACCGGCTGATAGATTCTCGGACGGGGCAAGCTTACTATTCGGCTCGAATTGTCCTGACAYCAGAGTCCTTGAAGGCGATGCCTGTGGCGTTGCAAGCCGGGATGAGCACACAGGTAATGATCAACACTGGCACAAGATCAGCCTGGGAGTACCTCAGCGCTCCCGTCTATGCTGCGATGGGTCGTGCCCTTCGTGAATGACGGTGTGGAAGGGACGGAGCATCGAGCACCACGTAGTGTCCATAAGCAAGCGAGCAAGCAACGCGAAGCCTCTCCAGCGAAGGCAAAGGAGTGCAGGCGCGACTGTGGACCGCGCCGATCGTGCGCTTCTGGCGGTAGCAATCGGGAAGCCGCCCGATTGCTATGCTACCGCCTCAAGGCGTAGACATTGTCCATCGGCGCGCCACCCAGCGGCAGCGCCATGTCGTCGTCAAGGAGTCGGGTGATGCGGGCAAAGCCGACAAAGGCTTTCCGCGCTTCCTCGGCCGACATCTTGCCCGACATAGCCGCCGCGCAGCAATTCAGCGCGCATTGGTAAACCGGGCCGCGCCGTCCCGTAGGCCATTTCCGCAGGAACACCATCGCCTCGGAGACGCTATYGACTTCCTCCACAGGGTATCCCTGCCCACGCGCAATTCGCACTGGGGTAAAGAAATGCAAGCGATCCATGATTATCCTCCCGGTCGGCCGCAGAGCGGTCGAACCCCACTAAACGCACGTCTCGCCGGTCGGTTCCAAACAAATTTGATTGCCGATGGAAAAAATCTGGAACCGTCAGGCTGCGGCATGCGGGAAAACATCTGACGACTCGGGCTCGCAGCAGGCCTGAGCCATCGGATAACGGCGATTCTCGTTGAATATCTTTAAGGCGAAAGCCGGCAAATGGATTGCTTGCCGGTTCCCCGGCGTCAGGCTTAACCTCTCCGATCAAACGCGTGAGGGCGCGTTTTGCAAAAAGGGGAATACTCRCAATGACCATTCAAGGCGCCTCGCCCGACCTCTACAACGAGGATCTGGCTCCCGCAACGGTCAGGAACTGGGGACCGTTTTCGATCTTCAACGTCTGGACCTCGGACGTCCACAGCCTCTGGGGCTACTACCTGGCGGCCAGCCTGTTTCTGTTCTGCGGCGGCTTCGTCAACTTCATCATCGCTATCGGCATCGGCTCGCTGATCATCTACGGCCTGATGAACCTGGTCGGCTATGCCGGCGTGAAGACCGGCGTGCCCTACCCGGTGCTTGCCCGCGCTTCCTTCGGCATCTGGGGCGCCAACGTCCCGGCTCTGGTGCGTGCCGTCGTCGCCTGCTTCTGGTACGGCGCCCAGACGGCCGCCGCATCAGGCGCGATCGTCGCGCTGCTGACGCGCCTGCAATGGTTCGACGAGTTCAACAAGAGCTCGCATATGCTTGGCCATTCCACCCTGGAGGTGATCTGCTTCGTCGTCATCTGGGCGCTGCAGCTGCTGATCATCCAGAAGGGCATGGAAACCGTGCGCCGCTTCCAGGATTGGGCCGGCCCGGCCGTCTGGATCATGATGCTGATCCTGGCCATCTATCTTTGCGTGAAGTCCGGCACTTTCGCCTTCACCAGCGACATCCCGATGGATGTGCTGCTGGACAAGACCAAGGACGCCGGCGTGCCGGGCGAGCCCGGGTCCTGGACCGCCCTGTTCGCGGTGGCGGCGATCTGGGTCACCTACTTCTCGGCGCTCTATCTCAACTTCTGCGATTTCGCCCGCTACGCGCCGGACAATGCGGCACTGCGCAAGGGCAACATCTGGGGCCTGCCCGTCAACCTCATCCTGTTCTCGCTGGTCGCCGGCGTCACCACGATCGCCGCTTACGACGTCTACCATGAGGTGCTGCTCCATCCCGACCAGATCTCGGCCAAGTTCGACAGCTGGTTCCTCGCCGCGCTTGCCGCGCTGACCTTCGCGGTGGCGACGCTCGGCATCAACGTCGTGGCGAATTTCGTCTCGCCGGCCTTCGACTTCTCCAACGTCTTCCCGCGCCAGATCGACTTCAAGAAGGGCGGCTACATCGCAGCCCTTATCGCACTTGTGCTCTATCCGTTCGCGCCATGGGAAGGCAGCGCCGCTTCCTTCGTCAACATCATCGGCGCGACGATGGGACCGATCTTCGGCGTGATGATGGTCGACTATTATCTGATCCGCAAAAGCGAGGTCGACGTCCAAGCGCTCTACCGGGAGGACGGCGAGTTCCGTTTCCAGAGCGGCTGGCATGTCAACGCCTTCATCGCCGCCGGCATCGGCGCAATCTTCTCCTCGCTCCTGCCCAACTTCACCAACTGGCTGCCGTCCTGGTGGGGCGTTTATGGCTGGTTCTTCGGCGTGGCCATCGCGGGCGCCGTCTACTACGTCCTGCGCACAATGGCGCTCGGCGCCGGGGCGAAGATGGCGAAGGCCTGAAAGTGAGGCAGTAGGAACTAGGCAGTAGGCAATAGAAGGCTTGCCTACTGCCTACTGCCTACTGCCTACTGCCTACTGCCTACCATCTCCGCCAGACGCCGCACCGTGTTCCAGTTGCGCGACGTGCCGACGCCGAAGCGCTTGTGATTGGCGGCGGCCAGCAGTCGCGAGCCCGGCCGCTCGCGCGAGAAGACAAGCCAGATATCGCCATCGACCCAAAGCACTCTCTCATCGTCAGCGGCATGGGCCTGGAGCGCTTCAACGGCATCCGCCGGCACCGGCTCGYGCATCACGCGTACCGCGACCTGATCGGCCGTAGCGGCGGATTCGCCGGGAAACGGATTGGCGGCGGCGAGCTTCAGCCAGTCATCGGCGCCGCGCACGATGATGTCGACATGGCGGCCGAAGGTCTTTTCGAAGGCCCGTTCCAGCCGCTGCTCGAGCTTTGAGATTTCGCCCGCCCGCGCCTCGAACACCAGATTGCCGGTCGCGACCAGTGTGCGGACGTTTTTCAGCCCCTGTTCCTCGGCCATGGCCTTGAGGTCGGCCATAACCACGCGCCGCCCCTCGCCCAGGATGATGCTATAGAGCAGCGCGACGTAAGTCTGCATCAAACCAGGCGCGACTGGTCCACCGCCGCCGAGATAAAGCTGGCGAACAGCGGATGCGGGTCGAGCGGCCGGCTCTTCAACTCGGGGTGATATTGCACGCCGATGAACCAGGGATGGTCGGGATACTCGACCGTCTCCGGCAGCACGCCGTCGGGCGACATTCCGGCAAACACCAGGCCGCAATCCTCGAGCCGCTGCTTGTAATCGATGTTGACCTCGTAGCGATGCCGGTGGCGCTCGGAAATCTGCGTGTCGCCATAGATGTCCGCAATCTTCGAGCCCTTGGCGAGTTCGGCCTGGTAGGCGCCGAGCCGCATCGTGCCGCCGAGATCGCCGGTGGCTCTGCGCTTCTCGAGCATATTGCCCTTAAGCCACTCGGTCATGAGRCCGACGACCGGCTCATCGGTCGGGCCGAATTCGGTCGACGACGCATGGTCGACGCCGGCCAGCGAGCGGGCCGCCTCGATGCAGGCCATCTGCATGCCGAAGCAGATGCCGAAGTAAGRCACCTTGCGCTCGCGCGCGAACTTCGCCGCCAGGATCTTGCCTTCCGAACCGCGCTCGCCGAAACCGCCGGGAACGAGGATGCCGTGCACCTTCTCCAGCCACGGCGCCGGATCTTCCTTCTCGAAGATCTCGCTTTCGATCCAGTCGAGCTTGACCTTGACCCGGTTGGCGAGGCCACCGTGCGAAAGCGCCTCGATCAGCGATTTGTAGGCATCCTTGAGGCCAGTGTATTTGCCGACGACGGCGATCGTCACTTCGCCTTCCGGATTGTGGATGCGCTTGGAAAGCGCCTGCCAGGGTTCCATGCGCGGCTTCGGCGCCGGGTCGATGCCGAAAGCGGCGAGCACTTCCGAATCGAGCCCTTCCTGGTGATAGGCCATCGGCACGTCGTAGATATGCGGCACGTCGAGCGCCTGGATGACGGCGCTTTCGCGCACGTTGCAGAACAGCGACAGCTTGCGGCGCTCTTCCTTCGGGATCGGCCGGTCGGCGCGCACCAGAAGGATGTCGGGCGCGATGCCGATGCCGCGCAGTTCCTTGACCGAATGCTGGGTCGGCTTGGTCTTCAATTCGCCGGCCGTCGGGATGTAGGGCATCAGCGTCAGATGCACATAGACCGCGTTGTTGCGCGGCAGATCGTTGCCGAGCTGGCGGATCGCCTCCAGGAACGGCATCGCCTCGATATCGCCGACCGTGCCGCCGATCTCGCACAGCACGAAGTCGTAATCGTCATTGCCGTCGAGAACGAAATGCTTGATCTCGTCGGTGACGTGCGGGATCACCTGCACGGTCGCGCCGAGATAGTCGCCGCGCCGCTCGCGCTCGATGATGTTCTTGTAGATGCGGCCGGTGGTGATGTTGTCCTGCTGGTTGGCGGAACGGCCGGTGAAGCGCTCGTAGTGGCCGAGATCGAGATCGGTCTCGGCGCCGTCGTCGGTGACGAACACTTCGCCATGCTGGTAAGGCGACATCGTTCCGGGGTCGACATTGAGATAAGGATCGAGCTTCTTGATCCGCGCGCGATAGCCTCGCGCCTGCAGGAGAGCCCCAAGAGCTGCTGCGGCGATGCCTTTTCCGAGTGAGGAAACCACGCCGCCTGTGATGAATACATATCGCGCCATGGGAGTCATCGCTTAACGCGGCCTGATTGATTCCGCCAGAGAAAAAACCGCCGCGAAGGCTTTTTCCCAAAATGGCGCCGGCGCCTGAGATCGGCGTTTTCACTATTCAAAACAAAAGGGCCGGCGGTGCCGGCCCTTTCGGCAGTTTGATGGAATTCGTTAGATAATAACGACCTTGGTACCGATCTTGACGCGGCTGTAGAGGTCCATGACGTGCTCGTTGATCATGCGGAAGCAGCCGTTGGAGGCGCTGGTTCCGATCGACTGGGGAGCAATCGTGCCGTGGATGCGCAGATGCGTGTCCTTCTTGCCGTCATAGAGGTAGATGGCGCGCGCGCCGAGCGGATTCTCGCCGCCGCCGGGCATGCCGTCCTTGTACTGGCCATAATGCTTCGGCTCGCGCTTCTGCATGTCGAGCGTCGGGATCCAGCGCGGCCATTCCTGCTTGTCGCCGACAGCCACCGTGCCCTTGAACTGCAGGCCTTCGCGGCCGACAGCGATGGCATAGCGGCGGGCGGTGGAAAACGACTCGACGAGGTAGAGGCGGCGCGCGCTGGTGTCGATGACGATGGTGCCCGGCTCATAGCCGGTGAAGGTGACGTCCTGCGGCACGAATTCCGGCTTCACCTTGAAGGGCCGCTTGGCGTCCTTCTTGGCCAGCGCCGAATCCAGCGCACGGGTTTCCGGCAGATAGTTGATGGAGGTCGCCGCCTGGGCGCCGCCGAAGAGGCCGGCAAACAGCCCACCGCTGCTCGTCTGCTTCTGGCCGGGGGTTTCGCTGCGCAACTCGCCATTGTTGCCCGTGGCCGTGATGTTCATTGCCTCGGCCGGGATCGGCTCGGCGGTCTGGATCGGCGCAACCGGTGTCAGCGGCTCGATCACCTTGATGGTCTTCTTCTTGGCCGACTTGGCGTCGGCGACTTCAGCCGGAGCGGTCGCGCCACCGTTCTTCTTGGCCAGCCATTCCTGGCGCGCGGCGTCCGCCTTGGCCTTGGCTGCTTCGCGCATCGCCATCTTGCGAGCCTCGAGCGCCTTCTGCTTGGCGGCTTCCTTGTCGGCCGCGATCTTCGCCTCGAGCTTGCTGATCTGCGCAAGATCGTCCGAGGTCGGGTTTTTCTTCTTCTTGAGAAGCCTCAGCTGCGATGCGTCGCTCTTGGCGGCGACAGGAATTGCGTCGGTCTTCTCAACCGACGGGGAAGTGGCCAGATTTGCYGGTCCGGCAAAGGCCGCGGAACCCATGCCGAGGACGGCACAGAATCCCAGGAGGATGAAGCTGCGAAGCTGCATGGCGAAGATCCGATTGTTCAAAGCAAGTTGCCCACGGCGTCGCCCGGCGCCCCCCAAGGACGCCGAATAGTRCCGCGCGCAACCTATAATCGATTAGCCGTCATCGCCTCAAGCTGAGGCAGGCGCTACGCCCGGTTGAATCTTCGTGATCGGGCGCGCATTTGCCGCGACTGTGTTCAAAGAACAACAGATCGCGGCCCGGTGCTTGTGCGGCTATTGGTTCGGAACCTGCGGGGTGACAGGCAGAGTGACGCCATTGTTTGCCGGCGGCGTGGCCGGATTCGCGGGCGCCGGAGCGGGCGTCGCTGCCGGGGCCGGCGCGGTCGCGCCATTGGCGAGCGGCGTGGTGGTTGTCGYGCCGCCAGACGGAGCCGCGGGAGCCGTGCCGGCCGGAGCCGCGGGCTTGGAGGTGCCTACCGGTCCATTGGAACCCGGCAGTTGGTTGAGCACGCCGTTGCCCTGGCTGGACGTCGCCGGACGATCGAGAATGTCGATCGGCTTCTCGCCGTAGCGGGCAAGGATCGACAGCGCTAGCGAGGTTACGAAGAAGGCCGCCGCCAGGATTGCGGTGGCGCGGGTCAGCGCGTTGGCGGCGCCGCGCGCCGTCATGAAGCCGGAACCGCCGCCGATGCCCAGGCCGCCGCCTTCGGAGCGCTGCAGCAGCACCACGCCGACAAGCGCGAGCACGACCATAAGGTGGATGACGATCAGTACGGTTTCCATAATTCATCCTGGCGAGGCCTTGCGCTGCCGCGCATACGACCGGTGTTTTGGAGGCGGCTCCTTACAATGCTTTGGCGGCATTTCCAAGCCCGTGGCCGGGAATATGGGAAGCAATGGGGCCAATACAACGATTTATGCCGCGCGAGCCTGGCAGACGGCCTCCAAAGCATGTCTCCCGAAAGTGGGAACCGGTTTCGGGACAAAGACATGCGCAAGATCAAAAAACCAAAGCGCATGGAGCGAATCTGAAAGATCGCGACGTGCTTTAGGAGATGTTCATGTAGGCTTCCGCGATAGCCAGGAAGTCGGCAGCCTTCAGGCTGGCGCCGCCGACCAGGGCGCCGTCGACATTCTCGACGCCGAGCAGCTCCACCGCATTGGAAGGCTTGACCGAGCCGCCGTAAAGAATACGCATCCTGGCCGCGGCATCACCGAGCAACCCGGTCAGCTTGCCACGGATATGCGCGTGCGCCTCGGCGACGTCGGCCGCGGTCGGGGTCAGGCCGGTGCCGATCGCCCAGACCGGTTCATAGGCGATGATGCTGTTCGCCGCGGTCGCGCTGGTCGGAACCGACCCTTCGAGCTGGCGCGACAGGACATCGAGCGTGGCGCCCGCCTCGCGCTCGGCGCGCGTCTCTCCGATGCAGATGATGGCCACCAGCCCTGCCCGCCAGGCGGCCGATGCCTTGGCATGGACCGTCGCATCGTTGTCGCCGAACAGTTCGCGACGCTCCGAATGGCCGACGATCACGTGGCTTGCGCCGGCATCCTTGAGCATCTCCGCCGATATCTCGCCGGTGAAGGCCCCGCTCTCCTTGGGATGGCAATCTTCTCCGCCGGCCCGCACCGGCGTGCGCGACAGGATCTCGGCGGCGCGCTGCAGCAAGGTCGCCGGCACGCACACCAGGGCTTCGGTCTCAGCGTCGAGTCCGCTCATGAACCCGTTGCCGATCGACCGCAGCTCGTTGAGCGAGGCGCTGGTGCCGTTCATTTTCCAGTTGCCGGCGACAAGCGGGCGGATTCCAGGGGTCATGGGGCGTGTTCTCCGAGCGACATTAAGCAGCGCCCTCACTACCAAAATCAGGTCACAAAGCAATCGACAGTGGACCGGAAGGGCGCTATTGCGCTTGTTTCAGACTCGGCGCATGCGAAAATGCGCAAAAATCGGAAGTATGTATGCTTGGTATATTGAGAAGCGCGGCGGGCACCTGGGTCGCGAAGGCGTTGCTGTCCTTGCTGGTGATCAGTTTCGCCGCTTGGGGCATCACCACCCGCATGGTGGGTGGCGTTCTGGGCGGCCATCACGCGGTGATCACCGCCGGCGGCACCGAGGTCTCGATCAACGAGTACCGCCTCGCTTATGACCGCCAGCTCAGCCTTCTGTCGCAGCAATATGGCCAGCGCATCACCCAGGAGCAGGCCAAGCTGCTCGGCGTCGACAACCAGGTGCTGGCCCAGCTTGTTTCAGGCGCCGTGCTCGACGAGCAGGCGCGCAAGCTCGGGCTCGGCCTATCCAAGGACAGGCTGGCCGACCTGACGCGTGAGGATCCGGCTTTCAAGGGCCCCAGCGGCCAGTTCGATCGCCGGACCTTCGAATATCTCCTGCGCCAGCTCGGCATGCGGCCCGAGGACTATCWCAAGAACCGCGCGCAGGTGGCTGTGCGTCAGCAGATCGTCGAGGCGATCTCCGACGGCCTGAAGGTGCCGCAGACCTTCCTGAAGGCGGTCTCTCTCTATCGCGGCGAGGATCGCACGATCGACTATCTCGTGCTGCCGAAGACGCTGGTGCAGCCGATCGAGGCGCCGTCCGACAGCGCCATCAACGCCTATTTCGATGCCAACAAGAAGACCTATGCCGCGYCGGAATACCGCAAATTCTCCTATGCCCGGCTGGAGCCGCAGGACATCGCGGATCCGTCCGCGGTGACCGACAGYCAGGTCAGCGAGGACTACAACAAGAATATCGCGCGCTACAYGACGCCCGAGATGCGCACCATCGAGCAGCTGGTGTTCAAGACACCGGATGCGGCCAAGGCGGCTTTGGATTCRCTGAAGGCGGGCGCCACGTTCGATAAGCTCATCACCGCCGAGGGCAAGACGCCGGCCGACACGCTGCTGGGCACGCTGTCGAAGGACAAGATCGCCGACAAGGCGGTCGCCGATGCGGCCTTCTCGCTCAATGCCAATGAGGTCAGCCAGGTCGTCCAGGGCGCTTTCGGTCCCGTRCTCTTGCGCGTCACCGAGATCAAGCCGCAAGTGGTGAAGCCGCTTTCGGAAGTGTCCGCCCAGATCCGCAAGGACCTGGCGCTCGGCGAAGCAAGCCGCATCCTGCTCGACRTCCATGACAGCTATGAGGACACCCGCGCCTCGGGCGCCTCGCTTGCCCAGGCCGCCGAGAAGCTGAAGCTCAAGGTCGTCACCATCGACGCCATCGACCGTACCGGCCAGCGGCCGGACGGCACGATCGTCAACGACCTGCCGGAATCGGCCGCGCTGATCAAGTCGGTGTTYGCGGCAGAGCCCAACACCGAGAACGAGGGCCTGACCACCGCGGACAACGGCTTTGTCTTCTACGAGGTGCAGTCGGTCACGCCGGCGCGCGACCGCACGCTGGATGAAGTCCGCAAGAAGGTCGTGGCCGACTGGACGGAGGCCGAGACGGACAAGCGGCTCGACGCGAAGGCCAAGGAGCTGGAGAAGCGCCTCAAGGCCGGCACCACGCTCGACGTCATCGCCGGCGAGCTCAAGCTCGACAAACAGACCAAGCGCGGCCTGAAGCGCGAAGCCGACGATGCCGATTTCGGCAAGGAGGGTGCGGCGGCGATGTTCGGCGTCGGCGAAGGCGGTACCGGTTTGATCCCCTCGCCCACCGGCGACGGCCAGATCCTGTTCAAGGTCGCCGAGGTCTTCGAGCCGGCAGGCGCCGACGGCAGCACGGTGCCGGACGACGCGCAGAAATCCTTCGGYGCCGGCATGTCAGACGACCTGCTCGACCAGCTGGTGGCGCAGCTGCAATCGCAATATGACGTTCGCATCGATCCGAACGCCGTTTCGCAAGCACAGACACGATGAGCGCTCTGAAAACACACATAGCCAAGGTCGCCACCGGCACCGCGCTTTCCTTCGAGGAAGCACGCGAGGCGTTCGACATCATCATGTCGGGCGATGCGACGCCCGGCCAGATCGGCGGCTTCCTGATGGCGCTGCGCGTGCGCGGCGAGACCGTGAGCGAAATATCCGGCGCGGTGGCGACGATGCGCGCCAAGATGCTGCGCGTCGAGGCGCCGCACGGCGCCATCGACATCGTCGGCACCGGCGGCGACAATTCGCACTCGGTCAACATCTCGACCGCTTCGGCCTTCGTCATCGCCGCCGCCGGCGTGCCGGTCGCCAAGCATGGCAATCGCGGYCTGTCCTCGCTGACCGGCTCCGCCGACGTGCTGACGGCGCTGGGCGTCAAGATCGACATCTCGCCCGAAATGATCGGCCGCTGCATCCACGAGGCCGGTGTCGGCTTCATGTTCGCGCCGGCGCATCATCCGGCGATGAAGCATGTCGGGCCGACTCGCGTCGAGCTCGGCACCCGCACCATCTTCAACCTGCTCGGACCGCTGTCGAATCCCGCCGGCGTCAGCCGCCAGATGGTCGGCGTTTTCCTGCCGGAATGGATCATGCCGGTGGCCGAGACTTTGAAGGCGCTGGGCGCCGAGCACGCCTGGGTCGTCCATGGCGACGGCTATGATGAGATCACCACCACGGGCGAGACCCAGGTGGCGGAGCTTGCCGGCGGCGAGATCCGCAGCTTTACCCTGACGCCGGAAGCCGCCGGGTTGAAGCGGCACACCAGGGAAGAGCTGCGCGGCGGCGATGCGGCCTACAACGCCAAGGAGTTACGCGATATGCTGGGCGGAGCGCCCGGCGCTTATCGCGATACGGTGCTGATGAATGCCGGCGCCGGGTTGGTCGTGGCCGGCAAGGTGACGACTTTGGCCGACGGCATCGCGGCGGCGGYGCAAGCGATCGACAGCGGCCGCGCGCTTGGCGTGCTGGACAAGCTTGTCGAGATTTCGAACGGATAAGGCCTTGTCGGATATCCTGCGCAAGATCGAAGCCTACAAGCGCGACGAGATCGCCGCGGCGAAAGCGAAGGTACCGTTCGCCGAGATCAAGGCGCGGGCAAAGGATGCCGGTGCGACGCGCGGCTTCCTCGCGGCGCTCGACGCCAAGCGCCGGGCCGGCAACTTCGCGCTGATCGCCGAGATCAAGAAGGCCAGCCCTTCCAAAGGCCTGATCCGCGCCGATTTCGATCCGCCGGCGCTCGCCGGGGCTTATCAGAAAGGTGGCGCAGCCTGTCTTTCGGTGCTGACCGATGCTCCGTCCTTTCAGGGCGCGCCGGAATTCCTGACGGCGGCGCGGGCAGCGGTACGCTTGCCGGCCCTGCGCAAGGATTTCCTGTTCGATCCCTACCAGGTCTACGAAGCGCGCGCCTGGGGCGCCGACGCGATCCTGATCATCATGGCGAGCGTCGACGACACGCTGGCCAGGGACCTCGAAGCGACCGCCTTCGAGCTCGGCATGGACGCTCTGATCGAGGTGCATGACGAGGCTGAAATGGAGCGTGCGCTAAAATTGTCGTCGCGGCTGATCGGCATCAACAACCGCAATCTGCGGACCTTCGAGACCAGCCTTGAGACTTCCGAACGGTTGGCGCCGATGGTGCCGGCGAACCGGCTGCTGGTCGGCGAAAGCGGCATCTTCACGCATCAGGATTGCCGCCGGCTGGAGAAGAGCAAGATCGGCACCTTCCTGGTCGGCGAGAGCCTGATGCGACAGGCCGATGTGGCCGCGGCAACCGAGCTTCTGCTGACGGGCAAGGCAGCGGCCGAGGCCGTCTGATATGGCCCTCACCCATCTCGGCGCCAAGGGCGAAGCCAACATGGTCGATGTCGGCGACAAGGCCGAGACGACGCGCACGGCGATCGCCGAAGGCGTTGTCTCCATGCAACCTGAAACGCTGGAGATGATTCTTGCTGGCGACGCCAAGAAAGGCGACGTGCTGGGCACAGCGCGTATCGCCGGCATCATGGCCGCGAAGAAGACGCATGAGCTGATCCCGCTTTGCCATCCGCTGCTTCTCACCAAAGTGGCCGTCGAGATCGAGCCGGACCGCACGCTGCCCGGCCTCAGGGTCACCGCGCTCGCCCGTGTCACCGGCAAGACCGGCGTGGAGATGGAGGCGCTGACCGCCGCCTCGGTCGCTTGCCTCACCATTTACGACATGGCCAAGGCGGCGGACCGCGGCATGGTGATTTCCGGTATCCGGCTGGTCGAGAAGACCGGCGGCAAGTCGGGCGATTACAAGGTGGATGCCTGATGGCTTTGGTTCCGGTCGCCGAAGCGCTCGAACGCCTGCTCGATGGCGCAGCACCTTTGCCGGGCGAAAGCATTCCGCTGGCGGATGCAGCCGCGCGGGTCCTGGCGGAACCGGTCGTGGCGCTGCGCACGCAGCCGCCCTTCAACGCCTCCGCCATGGACGGCTACGCCGCGCGCGCCGCCGACGTCGCTTCGGCGCCGGCGCAACTCGAAGTCATAGGCACGGCGCCTGCCGGCCGCGGCTTTTCCGGGACCGTCGGCGAAGGCCAGGCCGTGCGCATCTTCACCGGCGCGCCGCTGCCTGAAGGCGCCGACACCATCGTCATTCAGGAAAACGTCCGCGATCGCGGCAATGGCAGGATCGAGGTCACGGAACCGACCGCGAAAGCACGCAACGTACGCCGCCGCGGGCTCGACTTCGGTGAGGGCGACGTGCTGCTCGAAAAGGGCCGCGTGCTCGATGCGGCAGCCCTTTCGCTGGCCGCCTCGGCCAACCATCCCGCCCTGAATGTCGTACGCCGGCCGCTGGTCGCAATCATCGCCACCGGCGATGAACTGCTGCCCCCGGGCAGCGCGCTCGGCCCCGATCAGATCATTTCGTCGAATGCATATGGCGTCGCCGCCGCCGCCCAGTCGGTCGGCGCACGTGCGCTCGATCTCGGCATCGCCGCCGACCGCAAGGAGGCGATCGCCGCGTTGGTCAGGAAAGCGGTCGAGGCGAATGCCGATGTCATCGTCACGCTCGGCGGCGCCTCCGTCGGCGACCACGACCTGATCCATGACGTGCTGACCGGCGAAGGCATGCAGCTCGACTTCTGGAAGATCGCCATGCGCCCCGGCAAACCTCTGATGTTCGGCCGGCTTGGCAATGTCCGCTGCATCGGCCTGCCCGGCAACCCGGTGGCCAGCATCGTCTGCTCGCAGCTTTTCCTGAAGCCTCTGCTTGCCCGGCTCGGCGGCCGCGACCACAGGCAGGACGTGCGGGTGGCCCGGCTGGGCGCCGCGATGCAGGCCAACGACCTCAGGCAGGACTATGTGCGCGCCGTCGTGCGCGAGGACGCCGGCACGCTGATTGCGACTCCCTTCAGCATCCAGGACTCCTCGATGCTCAGAATGCTCGCCGACGCCAACGGCCTGATCGTGCGCGAGCCTTTCGCGCCGGCAGCCGAAACCGGCGCCGAATGCAGCGTTCTGATGTTACGCTAAACAAAACGTCAACAAATTCACTAAACTTTAAACGGTTGCGGAACACAACTGGAACAGATAGTGTTTGTTCTGGGTTTGTTTTTCTGATTCTGGTTTCAGAACCCGTGGGGGCCGCCATGCTGACGCGCAAACAACATGAACTTCTGATGTTCATCCACGAAAGGCTGAAGGAAAGCGGGATTCCGCCGTCTTTCGACGAGATGAAGGAAGCGCTCGACCTCGCCTCCAAGTCCGGCATCCACCGGCTGATCACGGCGCTGGAGGAACGCGGCTTCATTCGCCGGCTACCGAACCGGGCGCGAGCGCTGGAAGTGTTGCGGCTGCCCGACTCGATCGCCCCCGGCCTCAATGCAGCGAAGAAGTTTTCGCCGAGCGTCATCCAGGGAAGCCTGGGTCAGAACAATCTCAACCGTCAGATCAAGCCGGCTGCGCCATCGCGCGCCCCGACGCCAAGCAATGACGACGATGCCGGGTCCGCCGTATCCATTCCGGTGATGGGCCGCATCGCCGCCGGCGTGCCGATCGACGCCATCCAGCACCAGACGCATTCGATCACAGTGCCGCCGGACATGATCGCCGGCGGCGAGCATTACGCGCTGGAGGTCAAGGGCGACTCGATGATAGAAGCCGGCATCTTCGACGGCGACACCGTCATCATCCGCAACGCCAACACGGCAAGCCCGGGCGAGATCGTGGTCGCGCTGGTCGATGACGAGGAAGCGACGCTCAAGCGCTTCCGCCGCAAGGGCGCCTCGATCGCGTTGGAGGCCGCCAACCCGGCCTACGAGACCCGCATCTTCGGGCCGGACCGGGTCAAGGTGCAGGGCAAGCTTGTTGGGTTGATCCGCCGCTACTGATCCGGTTGCGAAGGTTTCGCATCCGCCCGCTCAGGCTTTTGATAAGGCGGCAGTCCTCTCGCCTCGCGAGTATATTTCCGCTGCTCGTGCCAGGGCCGATATGGCTCTTCCACAGCATAGCGGACGGCCGGCCGCGCGGTTGCCGATTGCGGATCGAAGAAGACGGCGGCGCTGCCGTCGCGCGCCAGCTGCCGCTTGGTGACGACAAGCACGCGCGGATCGTAGCAAGGATTGTAGGCGGTGGCGTCGTTGATGACGATGAGATCAGCGAAGCCGCAGGCAGGCCGGGCACTGTCGCGGTTTTCAGCGAGTGCGACGATGGCGCCGGATGGATGCCGGCCGATGCAGAGATCACCCGTACAGTAGAACGGCGAGCCGGGCGGCAGGTCGACGGGATCGGCGATGTCCAGCGCATCTTTGGCAAACGTCTCCGGCGGCACGATTGTCTCGGCTTTCAGCGCCCGTTTCCAGTTGTCGGTGGTGAACTCGTTGGAACGTTCGCGATTGACGGCAAGCTCGCCGCCGCCGATCGGCATCGCCACCAGATGCGCGTCCTCGGAAATGAGTACATCCGGCGTGCGGACATGCGGAATGGCCAGCAGCGCGGCGAGCGCAAAGGGAACGGCGGCAAGCCTCAGCCAGGTGGTGGCCATCGTCGCGATCACCAGCGCGACCGTCGCCAGCAGCACCGACTGGATCGAGATCAGCCCGACGGCGTCGACCGGTGAGCGCTCGGAGATCCACGACGAAATGGCGATCATCGCCGTCAGCCCCTTGCCCATGACAAAGAGGAACGGACCGTCGAAGCCGAAGGGCATGGCCAGTGCGCTCAGCACGGCGAACGGCATGACGATCAGCGAGACGATCGGCATGACCGCCAGGTTGGCGAGCAGGCTGAGCGGCGACACGCGCTGGAAATGCCAGATCGCAAACAGTAATGTCGCGCTGCCCGCGATGAGCGACGTCACGGCGGCGCCACCCACACCGACCGCCAGTTTTCGCGACAGGAACCCGAGCAACGAACGTTTTGCCGGCGGCGCGGTCGTTTTGCCGGCGCGATAGTCGGCAAAGCCGGCATAGGCGCCGACCAGGGCGGCGGTGGCGGCGAAGGACATCTGGAAGCTCGGGCCGACCACTTCGTGCGGCGAGACGAGGATCACCGCGATTGCCGAGATCGCCAGGTTGCGCATGGTGAGCGCCGCGCGGTCGAAGAGCACGGCGGCGAGCATCACGGCGAGCATAATGAAGCTTCGCTCGRCCGCCACCACGATGCCGGAGATCACGAGGTATGCCGCGATCGAGATGAGCGCGATCCCGGCGGCATATTTCTTCACCGGCCGGCGCGACGAGAAATCGGGAAACAGCGCGAAGGCGCYGCGCAAAAGCACCATGATCGTGCCGGCGACCAGCGCCATGTGCAGGCCGGAGATCGAGATGATGTGGTAGATGCCGGTGCGCCGCATCGACTCGTTGATTGCTTCCGGAATGCCGGCGCGCACGCCGACGATCAGCGCCGCCGCGATCTCGCCCTCGGATCCGCCGATGCTGCTCCTGATGTGATCGGCGATCCCTTCGCGCGCGTTTTCGACTGCCGATGCGACGCGCGCGCCAAAGGGCGCCTCCACTGGCGCAATCAGCTTCGGATCGCCCAGGAAAAACCCGCTGCCGCCGATGCCGGCAAAGTAGCTGTCGAAGGAAAAATCGTAGCTGTCCGGCCGAACCGGCCCGGTCGGCGGCAGCAACTTGGCATAGCCCGTCAGCATCGACCCCGCCGTCATGCCGGGCGGGATCCTGCGCGCCGACAGCCTGACGCGGTCCGGCGCGTAGCGCAGCTTCGGATGCTCCGTCGAAATCATATCGATGGTCAACCGGACACGGCCGTTGGCCATCGCCTCGGCGGTGACGAGGCGGCCCGTCAGCCGTGTCTGGATTTCGGACCCGAGCATCGGGGTCGCCATCCGCCAGGTCTCCACCTTGGCCGCCAGAAAGCCGAGCGCGCAGAAAAACGATGCCATGAAGACAAGATGCGTTCTCTGCCAGGAGCGCGATGCCGCMGCGCAGACAGCCATCAGAGCCACCGCCGCAAGCGGCCTGTAGAGATCCGGCTCGGTGCTCAGCGAAAAGTAATAGATCACGCCGGCGGCCAGGAACACCGGCACCAGCAGGAAGCCGACGCCGCGGTCGAGCTCGGTGGCGGCAGCGACCGCAACGCTTCGGCGCAGCGCAGGAAGCGAAACGCGGCCAAGCTGTTTGCGGATCCTGCCGACGGTGGCTGTTGGCAAGGCTGGCTGCAGCGCACCGCCACCGGGCGGCGGTCGTTCGGCGGGTGGACGGAGTTCCGGAAGCGAAAGCGGCGCTTCTGCGGTGGGCTCGGCACGGGCAAACATCAGGCGCTCGCTGACGCCAGCTGTCGTTTCCCCGCCCTCCTCCGCACCCCGGCCACGCCCAGCCATCGGGTCTGCCCCTTGCGCCCCAGACCGCCTATGGTACATGAACGCCGGTCGCGTGGAAGTCTGCGCGAAACATGCATTTTTCAGTGCTTCTTCGAGAGTTCCATGTCCGACAAGGTCGTCACCCGTTTTGCCCCCTCGCCCACCGGCTACCTGCACATTGGCGGGGCGCGCACGGCGCTGTTCAACTGGCTCTATGCCAAGCACACTGGCGGCACGATGCTTTTGCGTATCGAGGACACCGATCGCGAGCGCTCCACCGAAGCCGCCACGGCCGCCATTCTCGACGGACTGACCTGGCTTGGCCTTTCCTGGGATGGCGACGCCGTCTCACAGTTCGAGCGCGCGCCGCGCCATCGCGAGGTGGCCGAGGAGCTCGTGCGCATGGGCAAGGCCTATTACAGCTATGAGACACCCGCGGAGCTGGAGGCGATGCGCGAGGCAGCTAGAGCCAAAGGCCTGCCGCCGCGGTACAACGGCCAGTGGCGCGACCGCGATCCCTCCGAGGCGCCGGCCGGCGTCAAGGGCGCCATCCGCATCAAGGCACCGACCGAAGGCGAGACGGTCGTGCAGGACCGCGTGCAGGGCGAGGTGCGCTTTCCCAACAAGGATCTCGACGACTTCATCATCCTGCGTTCGGACGGCAACCCGACCTATATGCACGCCGTCGTCGTCGACGATCACGACATGGGCGTCACGCATATTATCCGCGGCGACGATCACCTGACCAACGCCGCGCGCCAGACGGTGATCTACAACGCCATGGGCTGGGCGGTGCCGTCGATGTCGCACATCCCGCTGATCCATGGCGCGGACGGCGCCAAGCTGTCGAAGCGCCACGGCGCGCTCGGCGTCGAGGCCTATCGCGCCATGGGCTATCTGCCCGAGGCCCTGCTCAACTATCTGGCGCGACTTGGCTGGAGCCATGGCGATGACGAGGTGATGTCGATCAAGGACATGATCGCCTGGTTCGACATCGGCGACGTCAACAAGGGCGCTGCCCGCTTCGACTTCGCCAAGCTCGAGGCGCTGAATGGCGTCCATATGCGCAAGATGGACGACCAGGCGTTGTTCGACATCTTCGTCGCCACCCTGCCCTATCTCGAAGGCGGCCCGGCGCTTGCCGCGAAGCTCGATGACAAGCGCAAGGCGCAACTGCTTGCCGCCATGCCCGGCCTCAAGGAGCGGGCCAAGACCCTGGTCGAGCTGGTCGACGGCGCGGGTTTCCTGTTCGCCGAGCGGCCCTTGCCGCTCGACGAGAAGGCGGCGGGCTTGCTCAACGCGGATGCGCGCGCGATTCTGCGCGGCGCGCATGGCGCATTGTCTTCCATAGAGGGCGACTGGAGCGCCGCTTCGGCGGAGGCTTCGATCCGCGAGTTCGCGCAGGCGGGCGGATACAAGCTCGGCGCTGTGGCCCAGCCGCTCAGAGCCGCGCTGACCGGCCGCAGCACCTCGCCCGGCGTGTTCGACGTGCTGGCCGTTCTGGGCCGCCAGGAAAGCCTG
The DNA here is from genome assembly GCF_001854815.1 of Mesorhizobium sp. LCM 4576. NCBI lineage: Bacteria > Pseudomonadati > Pseudomonadota > Alphaproteobacteria > Hyphomicrobiales > Phyllobacteriaceae > Mesorhizobium > Mesorhizobium sp. LCM 4576. The sequence continues at coordinate 157,574 of NZ_MDDT01000004.1, read as the reverse complement.
GCTCGCATCGGAGATCAAATCGATTAGGAGCGAACTGGCCCAAGAAGATTGGCATTGAAAGGTGTGTTTCGCAGTGCAACATTAGGCCTTGGCCCAATCTGGCACGCACCTCCTAAAATGCGATTGGCAAGTTCGCGCATTCCGGTGATTTCGACGTGTCGTTTGCAGGAATTGCCTTGCCGGCATGAGGAAACATAAAGGAGTTTGGGAATGAGCGAAGCTGCGACAAAACTGGAACCGGGCGGCAAGGCGCACGAGTCGACCGCCAGGCTCGAACTCGCCGGCAAGACGCATGAATTCAAGGTGCGAAGCGGGTCGACCGGGCCTGACGTCATCGACATCGGCGCGCTCTACAGCACTACCGGCGCCTTCACCTACGACCCCGGCTTCACGTCGACGGCAAGCTGCGAGTCGGCGATCACCTTCATCGACGGCRATGCCGGCATCCTGCTGCATCGCGGCTATCCGATCGACCAGCTCGCCGAGCATGGCGACTTTCTCGAGGTCTGCTACCTGCTGCTCTACGGTGAATTGCCGACCAAGGCGCAGAAGGAGGATTTCGACTATCGCGTGACGCGCCACACCATGGTGCACGAGCAGATGTCGCGCTTCTTCACCGGCTTCCGCCGCGACGCGCATCCGATGGCCGTGATGTGCGGCGTGGTCGGCGCGCTGTCGGCCTTCTATCACGACTCAACCGATATCTCGGATCCCTACCAGCGCATGGTCGCCTCGATGCGCCTGATCGCCAAGATGCCGACCATTGCGGCGATGGCCTACAAGTACCATATCGGCCAGCCCTTCATTTACCCGAAGAACGAGCTGAACTTCGCGGCCAATTTCCTGCACATGTGCTTTGCCGTGCCGTGCGAGGAGTACAAGATCAATCCGGTGCTGGCGCGCGCGATGGAGCGCATCTTCATCCTGCACGCCGACCACGAGCAGAACGCCTCGACCTCGACGGTTCGCCTCGCCGGCTCTTCCGGAGCCAACCCCTTCGCCTGCATCGCCGCCGGCATCRCCTGCCTGTGGGGTCCGGCGCATGGCGGCRCCAACGAAGCGGCGCTGAACATGCTGGGCGAGATCGGCCACGTCGATCACATTCCGGAGTTCATCGCCCGCGCCAAGGACAAGAACGACCCGTTCCGGCTGATGGGCTTCGGCCATCGCGTCTACAAGAACTACGATCCTCGCGCCAAGATCATGCAGAAGACCGCGCATGAGGTGCTGGGCGAGCTCGGCATCAAGGACGATCCGCTGCTCGACATCGCGATGGAGCTGGAGAAGATCGCGCTGACCGACGAATACTTCATCGCCAAGAAGCTTTATCCGAATGTCGATTTCTATTCCGRCATCACGCTGAAGGCGCTCGGCTTCCCCACCACCATGTTCACCGTGCTGTTCGCGGTCGCGCGTACCGTCGGCTGGATCGCCCAGTGGAAGGAAATGATCGAGGACCCGCACCAGAAGATCGGCCGCCCGCGCCAGCTCTATACCGGCGCCACGGAACGCGATTACGTGCCGATTGCGAAGCGTTGAGTGAGTAGTGAAAAGGTCAGTAGTGAGTAGTGAGCTATCGCTCCAAACTACTCACTACTGACTACTCCCTATTCGCTCTCTTGATGCACCCCATCACCACTTCCGCGGCGATCTCGCCCGAGGGCCGCTCGGTCGCCATGCGCCGGGCGATCTCCGCGAAGCCCGCCTTTTGCCAGGCGCGCATGCCGGTATCGGYGAACAGCGCTTCCAGCTGCCTGGCGAGATTTTCCGGACGGACATACTGGTCATAAAACTCTGGAACCAGCGCGCGGTCGGAAATGAGGTTGGGCAGCAGCGCCGACCATGTCGTCACCATATGCTGTAGGAGCTGGCGCGCGATCGGGTCGAGCTTGTAGCAGGACACCATCGGAACGCCGGCAAGCGCCAACTCGAGCGAAACCGTTCCAGACGCGATCAACGCCGCATCGGCCTTGCCGAAGGCCTGCCATTTGCGCTCCGGCTCGGTGATGATTTCCGGCTTGTCATCCCAACTGGCAACAGAGGCCTTCACCAGCTCCGCGACATGCGGCACCGTCGGTAAGAGCAGGCGCAGGCTATGGCYGCGTTGGCGAAGCGCCGACATCGCCTTGCCGAAGGGCTCCATCAGCCGGCGGATCTCGCCGCGGCGCGAGCCGGGCAGCACCAGCACCGTCTTGACGCGGTCGGCGGCGAGATCGCGCGGCTGGCTCTGCGCCTTGGCGGCGCCAAGCACGCCCGGATCCCGCGTCAGCCGGTGACCGACATAAGTGCCCGGCGGTCCGCCGAGACGGGCAAGCGCCTTCACCTCGAACGGCAGGATGCACAGGATATGGTCGACATACGGCTTCATGGCCACCGCCCTGCCCGGCCGCCAGGCCCATACGCTCGGGCAGACATAGTGGACGATCGGGATGCCTGGTGCTGCCGCGCGAACCTTCTTCGCGACACGCAGTGAAAAGTCCGGACTGTCGATGGTGACGAGGCAATCGGGCCGCTCGGCTGCGATCGCCGCCGCCGTCTGGCCGATCCGGCGYATCAGCCGTGGCAGGTCACGCAGCACCGCGCTGAAGCCCATCAGCGCGATCTCGCTGCCGTCGAAAAGCGGCGTCAGCCCCAGCTGCTGCAGATGCCGGYCGCCGATGCCGACAAGCTGAACCTTGCGGCCGGCCGTGCGCTCCAGCGCCCGCACGATGTCGGCGCCAAGCAGATCGCCGGATTCCTCCCCGGCGACGATAGCGAGCTTGAGCGGCCTGTCAGCGACCATTAGCCGGCTCCTCATCGGCCAACTCCGTTGCCGGCAGGCCGACGATGAACAAGCCAAGCGTATTGGCGCGCGCCAGCGTCTCCGGGCCTTCGAGAATAAGCGAGCGGCCAGCTTCCAGCGCGATGCCGGCCAGTCCGGCGGCATGCGCGGCCTCGACCGTCTGCGGGCCGATGGAGGGCAGGTCCGCACGCAGTTCCTGACCGGGCTTGGCGCATTTGACAAGGACGCCGCGCGTCTTGCCGGCGAGCCTGCCGTGGCCGCGCAATTCCCTTGTCCGCTCGAGCAGCGCCGCGGTGCCCTCCACCCCCTCGAGCGCTATCGCCCGCCCGCCTATCGCGATCGCCGCCTGTCCGATATCCAGGGCGCCGATGGCCTTGGCCGCCGCGCGGCCGGCCTTGATGTCGCGCCAATCCGATTGCCTTGGCGCCGTGACCGTCAGCGTGCCCTTGCCGGCGGCAAGTTCCGGCACGACCTCATGCGCACCGATGACCGTGATGCCGCGCTTCTCCAATCCACGCGTGATCACTTTCAAAAGCCCGTCGTCGCCGCGCGCCAGCGCCATGACCACGGAAGGGATTATCGCCAGCAGGCCAAGGGTCGGACGTATCCTGGCCAACCGTGGCCTGCGCCGGATCTCGCCGGCCAGAACCAGATGGCTGATATCCCGGCGTTTCAGCAACGGAACCAGGGAGCCGACATCTTCCAGCGCGAGCGTCGCCTGCTCGTACCCCGCAAAGTCCGCCTCGCGATCGACCTCGCCTTCGGCCATGATGATGAAAGGCGAATGTCCCTGCCGTGCAAGGCCCTCCGCTACCTCGACCGGCAGGCTGCCGCCACCGGCGATGATGCCGACCTTGGAGCCGGGCGTGAGCAAAAGCCGCGTCTCGGCGGGCTCAGCCCTCGTCATCGCCATCATTGTCGTCGCCGTCACCGCCCTTCAGCGGCGGCATGGCATAGTGCCGCTTGCCGCCGCTGGCGATGAAGTCGATCATCTTCATGGCGGCAGGAGACGAGGAGGCGAATTCCGCCCTGGCGAGCTCGATATTCTCGGCGACGCTGCGGGAACGGTCGAAAATCGTCCGGTAAACCTTGCGCAGCAGATAAATCTCCGAGCGCGGCAGGCCGGAACGCTTGAGCCCGATGATGTTCAGGCCACGCAGCTTGGCGCGATTGCCGGCGGCGATCGCGTAGGGAATGATGTCACCGACCACCGCCGAGCAACCGCCGATGAAGGCGTTGTCGCCGACGCGCACGAACTGGTGAACGGCGGTCAGGCCACCGATATAGACGTTGTCGCCGATCTCGCAGTGGCCGCCGAGCGTCGCGCCATTGGCGAAGGTGGCGTTCTTGCCGACGACGCAATCGTGAGCGATGTGGGCATAGGCGAGGAAATTGCCATTGTCGCCGACAGTCGTTTCGCCACGGCTGGAATCCGTGCCGACATGCATGGTGACGCCTTCGCGGATGGTGCAGTTCTCACCGACGACGAGCGTGGTGCGCCCGCCCTTGTGCTTGGTGTTCTGCGGCGGCGCGCCGAGCGTCGCCATCGGATAGACCTTCGTGYCTGCTCCGATGGTCGTGGCCCCCATCACCGACACATGGCTGACCAGTTCGACGCGGTCGGCGAGAATTGCGTCGGCGCTGACATGGCAGAAGGGTCCGATGCGGACGCCTTTGCCGAGCCGGGCCCCTTCTTCGACGACCGAGGAAGGATGAATGGATATCTCGACTTTCATAAGCATTTCGAACCGTTAGCCGGTAACCATCATGGCCGAAACCTCGGCTTCGGCGGCCTTCGCGCCATCGACCATCGCCTCGCAGGCGAATTTCAGCAGATTGCCGCGCTTCTTGATCTTCTTGACATGGATCCTGAGCTGATCGCCCGGAACCACCGGTTTGCGGAACTTCGCGTTGTCGATGGTCATGAAATAAACCAGCGAGGGTTTTTCCGTATTGAGGCTGCGAATGCAGATCGCGCCCGCGGTCTGGGCCATGGCCTCGATGATGAGCACGCCGGGCATGACCGGCTGCTGGGGAAAATGGCCCTGGAAATGCGGCTCGTTGATGGTCACGTTCTTGATGCCGACGGCGGAGTCGTCGCCGTCGATATCGACGATGCGATCGATCAGCAGGAACGGATAGCGGTGCGGCAGGAGCTTCATGAGCCCCATGATGTCGACCGCTTCGAGTGTCGTTGCCACCATGTCAGCCATTTCCGTCGCCTTGCTTGCGCGTCCTGGCCATCTTGCGCAGCATCGCTATCTCGCGCATGGCTTCCGCCATGGGCTGCGCCGGGTAACCTCCCCAGACCTCGCCTGCCGGCACGTTGTTCATGAATCCGCTTCTCGCAGCAAGCTTGGCTCCCGGCCCGATGGTCAAATGATCGGCGAGGCCGACACCGCCACCCATGGTGACGTTGTCGCCGACAACGACGGAACCGGAAATACCCGAAAGCCCGGCTATAATGCAATTGCGGCCGATGCGAACATTGTGGGCGATCTGCACCAGATTGTCGATCTTGGTGCCTTGGCCGATGATTGTGTCGGACATCGCGCCGCGGTCGACGGTCGAATTGGAGCCGATCTCGACATCGTCCTGGATGATGACGCGGCCGATCTGCGGCACCCGTTCAGGCCCTTTGGCGCCGCCGACGAAGCCGAAACCATCCTGGCCGATCCGTGCGCCGCCATGGATGATGACGCGATTGCCGACAAGCGCATATTGAATGCTGGCGCCGGGGCCGATGAAGCCGTCGCGGCCGATCTGGCAGGAGCGGCCGACAACGGCGTGGGGCGCTACGACCGTGCCGCTGCCGACGGACACGCCGGGGCCGATCACCGCGCCGGCCTCCACGATCGCCCCGTCCTCGATATGCGCGGATGGATCGATAAACGCATGCGCCGATATGCCGGTTTCTCCGGTCATTGGCGCCGGCGTGGCGGCTTGCGGAAACAACAGGCGTCCGACCATGGCGAAAGCCTGTTGCGGACGTGGATGCATGAGCACGGCGATGCCCGGCGGCGCCTTGCCGGCAAAATCGGCGGGGCACAGAACCGCGGCCGCCCTGAGCGACGGCATAAGCGCGAAATTGCGCTTGCCGTCGACAAAGACGAGCGCGCCGTCGCCACCCTCATTTGCTGGAGCCAGCGCCTCGATGGCAATTTCGGCCTGCGCGGAATCGAGCAGGCTGGCGCCGGTCAGATTCGCGACCTCGCCAGCTGTATACCGGCGTGAAGGCGCGAAGAACACCGGATCGGTCATTCCAGAAGCAATATCCAGCTGGGTCGGATCAGTCCACTCCGGGCCGTCAACCGGCCCGGAACGATCGCAACCACGACATCAGAAGCGGGTCGCGATACCGAAGTTGAATTCCTGCGTTTTGTCGGTCGGCTCTTTCTTGACCGGGATCGCGTAGTCGATGCGGATCGGGCCGAACGGCGAAGCCCACATCAGACCGACACCGACCGAGGCCCGTAGCTTCATGCCCACAGACGACTGATCGACCAGGCTCGGATCAAGCTTGTTGCCATAAAGGGTTGCCGCATCGGCAAATACCGCACCGCGCAAGCCGAAGCTCTCCGGAATGACTGGAAGCGGGAACTGGGCCTCCGCCGAAGCATTGAAATAGGTCGTACCACCGAGATGATCGCCTGCCCCGTTGCTGTCTACTGGACCGATACCGCCGTATTCGAAACCGCGGATCATGCGGTCATTGCTCTGGAAGTGATCAAAGATGCGCAGATCACCATTGCCGTAGCCAGCAATGTAACCGGCGCCGCCCGAAACGAGACCGACAAGGTCAAGCTGCTCCGACAAGGTCTCATAGACGCTCGCTCGCCCAGTCACCTTCACCCACTTGGCATCGCCGCCGAGGCCGGCAAATTCGGTGGTACCGGTGATGTAGAGACCCTCATGCGGGTTCTTCATGTCGTCGATCGTGTTGTAGACAAGGCCCAGGCTGACCGATGACTTCAGCCAAGGGCTTTCTGCGATACCAGCTTGAATTGCGTCCGAAACATCACACTTCGCAGGGTCTAGCGAACCGTCAGTCAAGCAATGGTCTGGGTAGTCATACTTTTCCTGCGAGATGTTATACGCCAGCTGCGTTGAAACGCTGTCCGTGATCGGCAGGCCGAAGCGAATAGTCGCGCCGGTGGTGTCCGTGTCGTAGTGATCGTATTCGCGGGTCGACTTGTAGATATCGAAGCCTGCCGCGATGCGCCGGCCGAGGAAGTAAGGCTCGGTGAAGGACAGGGCGAAGTCGCGCGAATGCTTGCCGCCGCCGGCCGACAGCTTGATGTACTGGCCGCGGCCGAGGAAGTTGCGCTCCGTGATCGAGCCCTCGATCGAGGGTCCGGGCGTGTCGCCGCCGGTCGAATAGCCGGCGCCGACCGAGAACTCGCCGGTCGACTTCTCGACCACATTGACCACCAGCACGACCTGGTCGGGCGCCGAGCCAGGAACGGTCGAAATTTCGACGGACTGGAAGTAGTCAAGGTTTTCCAGCCGCTTCTTCGCGCGCTGGATGAGAACCTGGTTGAAGGCGTCGCCCTCGCTGACATCGAATTCGCGGCGGATGACATAGTCGCGCGTGCGGTCGTTGCCGCGGATTTCGATGCGCTCGATATAGGCCTTGGTGCCCTGGTCGATGGTGTAGACGACCGAGATGGTGTGGTTCTCGAAGTTGCGGTCGCCGCGCGGCGTCACCTGGGCGAAGGCATAGCCCGAGCCCGCGACCTTCTCGGTCAACGCGACGATCGAATCCTCGACGTCCTTGGCGTTGTAGACGTCGCCCTTATGGGTTTCGACGACCGATTGCAGCGCCTTCGAATCGACTTCGGGAATGGTGCTTTCCACGCTGACGTCGCCGAACGTGTAGCGGTCGCCTTCCTGCACGGTGATGGTGACCGTGTATTTGTTGGTGGTGTCGTCAAGCTCGCCGACGGCGGAAACGACCTGGAAGTCGGCATAGCCGTGATTGTAGTAGAAGCGGCGCAGCAGCTCCTGGTCGGCGCGCAGCTTGTCCTCGTCGTAGACGTCGTCGCGCAGCACGAAGGACAGCCAGGACGAGCGCTTGGTGTTGATGACGTCCGACAGGCGGCGGCTGGAATAGGCGTGGTTGCCGACGAAATTGATCGCCGCRATCTGGGTGCGGCCGCCTTCGTTGATGTTGAAGACCACGTTCACGCGGTTGTCGCCGAGATCCATGATCTGGGTGGTCACGGCGGCGTCGTCACGGCCAATGCGCTTATAGGCCGTCTTGACCGCCTCGACATCGGCGTCGAGCGCCTGCTGCGAGAAGGTCGCGCGCGGCTTCAGCTGGATAGCGGCCTGCAGCGCGTTGTCCTTCAGCTTCTTGTTGCCCTGGAACAGGACCTGGTTGACGACCTTGTATTCGGAAACCTTGACGACCAGGCTCGAACCGACCTGGTTGATCTGGACGTCCGAGAACAGCCCGGTGCCGAACAGCGCCTTGACGGCGTCGTCGATATCGGAACTGGAGAAAGGCTTGCCCGGCTTGATCGAGATGTAATTGCGGATGGTCTCGGCGTCGACGCGCTGGTTGCCGCTGACCTCGACCCGCGAAATGACCGCGGCCTCGGCCACGGATGTGGCGGCCAACTGCACTGCGAGCGCGCCTGGCACGACCAGAGCGGCGGACAAAGCCGCCGCGGAAGCGGCGCTCAGAAACTTGGATGCTGCCTTCATCGGGCTTTTGTACCTTTTTCTCGTAGTCCCCACGGCGAGAAAACCGGACGTGCGGTATTTTCCCTTACCGTATTAACCGGATTTTCCCTACACGCAAGGCTCCCGGTTAATTTGTATTTACTTAACCGTACCGCGTGGCTTTCGCGTCACGCATATCCCCACGCATGGTAAACGGCATCTCAATATGACCGGCGCTGAAGCCAAATTTCTTCATGATTTCAGCACCCAAACAGATCGTTCCAAAACACGAAGCCCATGAATCCGAGCACCAGGAACAGYCCGGTTCGATAGGCCATCTCCATCATCCGCTCCGAAACCGGCCGCCTTATGACGGCCTCCACGCCGTAGAACAACAGGTGGCCGCCGTCGAGAGGGGGAATCGGCAGGAGATTGAGAAATCCTATTCCGACTGACAGAAATGCAACAAGCTGCACCAGCCATTCGAAGCCGAGCTTTGCTGCCTGGCCCGACATCTTCGCGATCTTGATCGGACCGCCCAACTGGCATTTGTCCTCGCGTCCGAGCGCAAAGCGCTGCAGGAACTGGCCGGTGCGTTCGATCACATGCCCGGTTTCCTCGACCGCCGCTGCCAAGGCGCCGGCCGGTGTGTAGGAAATCAGGCGTGGCTGGCCGAGCTCGGCATTGTTGACGACGCCGATCACCGCGACTTTGACCTTGTTGCCCAGCGCATCCTGCTGCTCCATGGGCTCCGGGGTCGCCGTGACGTCGATTTCCTTGCCGTCACGCAGCATGGTGAAGGTGATGGCGTCGCCTGCCCGGCCCGAAACCAGCCGCTGCACATCGGCGAAGGTCTCCACCTTGGAGCCGTCGACTTTGACGAATCGGTCGCCTGGCTGGATTCCGGCTTTCTGCGCAGGGCTGCCGGCGGTGACTTCGGCCACCGTCGGCTCCAAGACCGGGCGGCCATAGAGGGAAAACAGCACCGCGAACACAGCGATCGTCAGCAGGAAATTGAACAGCGGCCCCGCGACGACGGTAGCGGCGCGCTTCCAGATGGGTTGCGTGTGAAAGGCGACCTCGCGCTCGGCGTCCGTCAGCGATTCGAGCTCTTCCGTGCTCGGCTGGCTCGACGTCGCATTCATGTCGCCGACGAATTTGACGTAGCCGCCCAGCGGAATGGCGCAAAGTTTCCAGCGCGTGCCRTGGCGATCGTTGAATCCGAAAAGCTCGGGGCCGAAGCCGATGGAAAAAGCCTTCACGCCGATGCCGCACCAGCGGCCGATCAGGTAGTGACCCATCTCGTGGACGAACACGACCACGGTCAGCACGAACAGAAACGGCACGAGCGTGCCAAGGACGAAGCCTTGTGTGCTGAAGACCGCGTGAAAGATGTCGTTCAAGTCATGCCCTCAAATTCGCCCACGCGCGACATTCCACCGCGACTGTGGCATCAATCCGGGCGAATCCGTGGCGTGCGCCATTTTTCGCCTTACTGCTGCGTCGTTCAGTTCGGAAACAGCCCCAGTGCCGGATGCTCGGCGCCCGCCGCGATCCAGCCCATGACGTACAGCGCGAACGCGGCCGCGACAAGCCCATCCACCCTGTCCATGACGCCGCCATGGCCGGGAATGAGATTGCTGGAATCCTTGGCGCCGTGCCGGCGCTTGACCCAGGATTCGAACAGGTCGCCGATCTGCGAAACGATCGAAAGCGCCAGCGCGACGAGGCCGAGCTGGACGAGATTGCCGGCGCCGGCCGCGATTGCGAGCAAAACTCCGGCGATAACGCCGCCGGCCGCGCCGCCCAGTGCGCCGCTCTGCGTCTTGCCGGGCGAGATCGACGGCGCGAGCTTCGGGCCACCGACGGCGCGGCCGACGAAATAGGCCGCTATGTCGGTCGCCCAGACCACTGCGAACAGGAAGAGAATCGCAATCAGCCCGGAATGATTGTCGTCACGGAGATAGGCGAGTGAAAAGCCGGACAGCGCCGCGTAGGCCACCCCGGAGGCGTCCCAGGGCGCTGCCCCCTTGATCCGGGCGGCGATGGCCGCGACCGCCACAAGGATCGCGACAAGGAAAAGCAGCCACAAGGCCGGCAGGCCGGCGATCAGCGCGCCGATGAAGATCAGAATCAGTGCCTCGGGCAGGAAGCCGAGAGCCGCGCCGTTGCCGGGGCGGGCCATGCGCGTCCATTCATAGAAGATCAGCGCCGCGATTGCCCCGCAGAACACCCGGAACGGCAATCCGCCGAGCCAGGTGAGCGCAAGCGTCAGAGCCGCCATCACGATTGCCGAGATGACGCGCTGCTGAAGGTTGCTCATGCGCGGCGTCGCCTAAAGCGCGACATCGCGGGCGGCGAGCCCGCCGAAGCGTCGTTCACGGCCGGCAAAGTCGCGCAAGGCGTCTGCCAGATGCTCGCGACTGAAATCCGGCCAATAGCAAGGCAGGAAGACGAGCTCGCTATAGGCGGCCTGCCAGAGAAGGAAATTCGACAGCCTGAGCTCGCCGCTGGTCCGGATCACCAGTTCGGGATCGGGAATGCCCTTTGTGTCGAGCGACGCGGTAAAACTTTCCGCCGTGATCGCCTCGCTCGCCATGTCGCCGCGCGCGACCGCATCCGCCAGCTTGCGCGCCGTGCGCACGATCTCGTCGCGGCCGCCATAGTTGAAGGCGATCACCAGCGTCAGCGCCTCGTTGCCGGCGGTCAGCGATTCGGCCTCCTGCAGCAGGCCCCGGATGTCGGGCTGCAGCCCCTCCTTGTCGCCGATCACCCTCACCCGCACCCCGTTCTGATGCAGTTCGRCAAGATCGCGGCGGATGAACAGCTTCAAAAGTCCCATGAGGTCGCTGACCTCGGATTTCGGCCGCGACCAGTTCTCCGACGAAAAGGCGTAGACAGTCAGATAGGAGATGCCGAGCTCGGGCGCGGCGCGGACCGTCTTGCRCAAGGCCTCGACCCCGGCGCGGTGCCCGGCAAGCCGCGGCAGACCGCGCGCCTTGGCCCAGCGTCCGTTTCCATCCATGATGATCGCGACATGCGCGGGCGTTGCCATAGTCTCGCTTTCGAGCCGGAAAACCCGACCCTAAACCTGCATGATTTCAGCTTCCTTATCGGAAAGCAGGTGATCGATGGTGCTGATCATCTCGTCGGTCAGCTTCTGGACCTGGTCGGACCGCTTGCGCTGGTCGTCCTCGCCGATGGTGCCATCCTTCTCGGCCTTCTTGAGGAAATCCATGCCGTCGCGGCGGACATGGYGCACCGCGACGCGCGCGTTCTCGGCGTAACCATGCGAGATCTTGACCAGTTCCTTGCGGCGCTGCTCGTTGAGCTCGGGTAGCGGGATCCTCAGCGTGGTGCCGTCGACGATCGGGTTGAAGCCCAGATTGGCTTCGCGGATGGCGCGGTCGACCGCGCTGACCATCGACTTGTCCCAGACCGACACCGAAATCATCCGCGGCTCCGGCACCGAGACGTTGGCGACCTGGTTGATCGGCATCGCCGTGCCGTAGGCCTGCACCTGGACGGCGTCGAGCAGGTTGCTGGAGGCCCGGCCGGTGCGCAGCGAAGCGAGGTCGTGCTTGAAGGCGGCGATCGCCCCGTCCATGCGTCGCTTCAGGTCTTCGTACTCGCCACTCATGATCATCTCCTCGACCCGTTCGCCGGGTTTCACTGTTTCTATCGTTATTCGGTTCGCGGTTCCGCAGTCGTTTGACGGATCCTGGCGCCTGTTACTTGTCCGTGACGACCGTGCAATGGCCGCCGCCCCTCAGAATATCGCCGAAACCACCTTTTTCGTGGATCGAATAGACGATTATCGGAATGTTGTTTTCGCGCGCAAGTGCAATCGCTGCCGTATCCATGATCGCAAGCCCGCGTTTGATGACTTCGGCGTGGCTGATGCGGTCGAAGCGGACCGCGTTCGGGTCCTTCTTGGGATCGGCCGAATAGACGCCGTCGACCTGCGTGCCCTTGAACAGCGCATCGGCGCCGATCTCGGCGGCGCGAAGAGCCGCGGCCGAATCGGTGGTGAAGAACGGATTGCCGGTGCCGCCGGCGAAGATGACTACCTTGCCCTGGTTCATATAGGCGGTCGCCTGGCGCTGCGAAAAACTCTCGCAAAGCTCCGGCATGGCGATCGCCGAAAGCACGACGGCGTCGACGCCGATCTTGTTCAGCGAAGTGCGCAGCGCCAGCGAATTGATGACAGTGGCAAGCATGCCCATGTGATCGCCGGTGACGCGATCGCCGCCCTTCGAGGCGACGGCCACGCCGCGAAAGATGTTGCCGCCGCCGATGACGACGCCGACTTCGACGCCCAGCGCGCGCGCCTCGGCAATGTCGGCGGCGATGCGGTCGACCACCGAGACATCGATGCCGAAATGCTGCTCGCCCATCAACGCTTCGCCGGACGCTTTCAGCACGACACGTCGATAGAGGGGCTTCACCGTCATCTCATTCCTCGAAATCTCGGCGCGGCAAATTTGGAGGCAAAACCGCCCCCGCTTCATCCGGCGATGCTGTCATGACGGGTTGACCCGATACACGAAGGGCGCGGCGATGTCACGCCGCGCCCTCGTGCAAATTTCCAGGCTTTTTCGGACCGGTAGCCGCCTTCTGATCAGTTGCCGTCTTTTGATCAGCTGCTCGAGATGCTGACCGCTTCGCCCTCGATCATGACCGCAGGCGAATAACCGGCCGGCTTGTCGCCGGTCACCGCGCCACCGGTCACCCGGACCTGGATCTCGGGTCCGAAATAGGAATGCGGGAACGGCGCCGGCGTGGCGCTGACCTTTTCCAGCCGCGCGCGAAGCTCTGCGGGAATCGAAAAATCGAGGGCGCCAAGATTATCCTCGAGCTGGTTGAGCTTCGTCGCCCCAAGGATCACGGAAGCGATGCCGGGTTGCGTCGCCACCCAGTTGAGCGCGACCTGCGCCATGCTGCGGCCAAGCTCGGCCGCCACCTTCTCAAGTTCCGCCACGATCGCCCAGTTGCGGTCGCTGAACTTCTGGAAGCCGGGATGCGTGGTGTTGCGGAAACCGTCGAGCCTACCGGCATTTCCGGCTTGYGTCGGCCTGTATTTGCCGCTGAGCAGGCCGCTGGCCAAAGGACTCCAAACCATGAWGCCCGTGCCATGACGGGTGGCGAAAGGCACATATTCATGTTCGATGGCGCGCTCGGCGAGCGAATATTCGAGCTGCAGCGCCGAGACCAGCTCGTAGCCGCGCAGTTCGGCGATCGCCTGGGCGCGGCCGGCATACCAGGCCGGCACGTCGGAGAGGCCGATATGGCGCACCTTGCCGGCGCGAACGAGGTCGTCCAGCGTGCGCAGCACCTCCTCGGCCGGGGTGATCCTGTCCCAGACGTGCAGAAGATAAAGGTCGATATAGTCGGTGCCGAGCCGCTTCAGCGAAGCCTCGACCGCCCGCATGATGTTCTTGCGGCCATTGCCGCCGGTGTTGGGATTGCCCGGTTCCGAATTGAAGGTGAACTTGGTGGCGATGACCGCCTTGTCGCGCAAGCCGCGCTCGGCGACGAATTCGCCAAGCCAGGTCTCAGCCGTGCCGCCCGTGTAAAGGTCGGCCGTGTCGAAGAAATTGCCGCCCGCTTCGACATAGGCGTCGAACATCGCGCGGGCGGTGTCCCTGTCCGCGCCCCAGCCCCACTCGGTGCCGAAGGTCATGGTGCCGAGAGCCAGCCGGCTGACGCGCAGGCCGCTGTTGCCAAGCGTGTAATAGGTCATGGTCATGGTGGTCTTCCAATTCTGAACTGATTTGCTGCCGGTCACTGGCCGGGGGTTGCCTTGACCCAGGGATTGCCGCGCTCATGCGTCATGCGGAATGTGAAGCCGTCGACCTTCCAGCCGGCAGCCGAGCGCGTCAGGTGGTGCTCGTACGTGCCCCAGACTTCCCAGAGCGGATCGCCATTGCCTTCCATCCGGTTCCAGGCATAGCCGTTGGAACGGACGGTCGCGGCGTCGGCTTCGAGCGCGACCTGATGGTTGGTGCGCAGATGCAGGCTGGTCTTGCTGCCCTTGAGGTTGCCCGCCCAGGCGCCGATCAGGTCGTCGGACGCGATGTTCGCCGCAGGCTGCCCGGATAGGCTGCTGAAATCGGCGGTGACGCGGTCCGCGAAATAGCTGCGCGCCAGCGTCCAGTCCTGCGCATCCACCGCCCGGTCGATAGCGTCGGCGATGCGGATGACGGCGCGCTCGTCGGCAAGCGCCTGCCAGCCGGCCGGTTCGGCGCCGCCGGCATCGACCGGCGCCAGCGCGATGCCCGCGGCAAAGGTTACATGTCTCAACGCGTTCATTTCGTCTCTCCTTGAGCATCAGCCCGCCGCCGATGTGTTGACGACAATATGAGCTGGTCCGGAAGCATCGATAAGATTGCATTGTTCGCAAAGACTGTGCGATACCATTCATGAATGGATCGCGATCTGCTTACACATTTGCCGGTCATTGTCGCTGTGGCGCGCCGCGGCGGTTTCGCGCTTGCCRCGGCCGAGCTCGGCATGAGYCCGTCTGCCGTCAGCCATGCGGTGCGGTTGGTGGAAGAGCGCATCGGCCAGCCRCTGTTTGCCCGCACGACGCGCAGCGTCTCGCTGACGGAAGCCGGCAAAGCGCTGGTGGAGACGGCGGCCCCTGCCCTGCAGGACATTGCCGAGCGGATGGACCGCATCCGCGGCGTCAAGGGAAGGCCGGCCGGCCTGCTCAGGATCAACGCCTCCAACATAGCGATCCCCCTGGCGGTGACGCCGGTGGTCGCTGCCATGGCCGAACGCTATCCCGAGGTGACGGTGGAGATCGTCGCCGACCAGGGGCTTATCGATATCGTCGGCGAAGGCTTTGACGCCGGCATCCGGCTGGGTGAAATGATCGCGCAGGACATGGTCACCGTCAGGATGACGCCGCCGTTCAAGGCCGTGATCGTCGCCTCTCCCGCCTACGTAGGAAAGCATGGCCGTCCGCGCGCCGTGGCCGGTCTCGCCAACCACAACTGCATCGGCTACCGGCTGGTCCGGTCCGGTGCGCTCTACCGCTGGGACCTGAACGACAACGGCAAGGATGTCGTCGTCGAAACGCGCGGCACGGCCATCGTCACGGATTCGCTTGGCGCCATCGATCTGGCGCTGGCCGGCGTCGGGCTCGCCTACGTCTTCGAGCCGCTGGTGCGCGCCGACCTTGCCGCCGGCCGCCTCGTCCAGATCCTGCCGCAGACGGCGATCGAGGAACCCGGCCTTTTCCTTTACTTCCCGCGCCGCGCGTCGATGGCGCCGAAGCTCAGGGCCTTTATCGACACCGCACAAGAAATYGGCCGGGCATCCATGCGGACACCCGGCCGAGTTGCCTGAGCTCGTGAACTCTTCACCTCAAGGGAAACGCTGCGCGCTCCCCCGGATCAGAGCTATTTCTTGACCGCGGCCGCGACTTCCGCCGCGAAATCGGTCGTTTCCTTCTCGATGCCCTCGCCCAGCGCGTAGCGCAGGTAGGCGACGATCTTCGCCGGGGCGCCGATCTCCTTCTCCGCATCCTTCAGAGCCTTCTCCACGGTGATGTCGGGATTGAGCACGAAGGCCTGCTTCAAAAGCACGACCTCTTCATAGAACTTGCGCAGGCGGCCCTCGACCATCTTCTCGATGATGGCTTCCGGCTTGCCGGACTGGCGAGCCTGGTCGGAGAAGATCGCCTTCTCGCGCTCGACCAGCGCGGGGTCGACTTCCTCGGCGGTCAGCGCGACCGGGTTGCTGGCGGCGACATGCATCGCCACCWGGCGTGCAAAGGCGTTGGCCGCATGCTCGTTGCCGGTGGTCTCGATCGCCACCAGCACGCCGAGCTTGCCGAGGCCGTCGGCAACCGCGTTGTGGACATAGGTGGCCACCACACCATGCGGCACGGTGAGCTTGGCCGAACGGCGGAAGCCCATGTTCTCGCCGATTGTGCCGACAGCATCCTTGATGGTGTCGGTAACTGACTTGTCGGAGCCCGGATACTTGGCGGCGGCGACGGCCTCGGTCGTGCCGTAGGYCAGCGCGACCTTGGCTACGTTGGCGACGATTTCCTGGAAGGCCGCATTGCGGGCGACGAAGTCGGTCTCGGAGTTGACTTCGACGACAGCGGCTTCACGCACGCCGGCATCGACGCCGATCAGGCCTTCCGCCGCGGTGCGGCCGGCCTTCTTGTCTGCCTTGGAGATGCCCTTCTTGCGCAGCCAGTCGACGGCCGCTTCCATGTCGCCGTTGGTTTCGTTCAACGCCGCCTTGCAGTCCATCATGCCCGCGCCGGTCAAGTCGCGGAGTTCTTTGACCTGTGCAGCCGAAATCGTCATTGTCGCCTCTTTGTTTCAAATGCGCCGACGCACCATCGAATCTCGATGATGCGCCCGGCAAAAGCGCTTTAGCGCGCCAACTTATTGGAAAGATGAAGGCCGGAACCGGCCTTGGCTTTTCAAGCTTCCGGAGCTTCAGTGGCCGGGGCGTCGAGCGCCGGTTCGACCGGAGCCTCGGCGGACGCGCCGATATCCATGCCGAGCGCGCCCTGCTGGCGGGCGATGCCGTCGATGGCCGCCTTGGCGATCAGGTCGCAATAGAGCTGGATGGCGCGGGCCGCGTCATCATTGCCGGGAATCGGGAAGTCGATCTTGTCCGGGTCGCAGTTCGAATCGATGATGGCCACGACCGGGATGCCGAGGCGCTTGGCCTCGAGGATGGCGATCGCTTCCTTGTTGGTGTCGATGACGAACATCAGGTCCGGCGTCGAGCCCATGTCCTTGATGCCGCCGAGAGCCTTATTGAGCTTCTCGCGTTCGCGGTCGAGGTTCAGGCGCTCCTTCTTGGTGAGGCCCTGGGCCTCGCCGGCGAGCGTCTCATCGAGCTTGCGCAAGCGCTGGATCGAGTTCGAGATCGTCTTCCAGTTGGTGAGCATGCCGCCCAGCCAGCGCGAGTTGACATAGTACTKGGCCGAACGCTGCGCTGCGTCGGCGACGATGTCGGACGCCTGGCGCTTGGTGYCGACGAACAGCACGCGGCCGCCCTTGGCGACGGTGTCGGACACCTGCTTCAGCGCCTGGTGCAGCAGCGGCACCGTCTGCGACAGGTCGATGATGTGGATGTTGTTGCGGGCGCCATAGATGTAAGGCGCCATCTTCGGGTTCCAGCGGTGGGTCTGGTGGCCGAAGTGAACACCAGCTTCCAAAAGCTGGCGCATGCTGAAATCTGGCAGAGCCATTCTTGAGTTCCTTTCCGGTTGGCCTCCACGGACACAGGCATTTCGGACGGGATGTCCTGATGCCACCGGAGGTCTCAGCCGGATTTCTCCCGGGCAGACACCAAAGTCCGTGTGTGGAATGAGCGCGCATATAGAGGGGAAGTCCCATAAACGCAAGCCAGGCGCCGGAAAACGCCCGGACCTGCGGCGATCCGCCCAATTCTCAGCGTTTTACTTTGCCGTTCGGCACCCTGACGCGGCGAAAGATCGCGACGATTTCCTCGCGGCTGCATTCGATCGCGCCGAGCCGGACCGCCCGGTCGCGCTCGAAGCCGGTGATATCGTAATGCGGTGCCGACGTTTTGGGCGGCCCTTGATAGGAGGAAAGCTTGAGGCCCAGCTCGGTGGCGAAACGATGCAGCTCATCCGTGTCGTCGGCAAGCAGGTGGCACCAGCGGTGGCCGGCCCATTTCCAGATCGCCGCATCGACATAGACCGCCATCAGGCCCGCCGCATTTGGTAAGCCTCACACATGGCGTTCGAGAGCCAAGCCTGCAATCCGGATCGGCTGTCGTCGGAAACCGCTATTTCGAAGCGGGACAAGGCTTGGTCTGGTCGAACAGCGACAGGTTCACCAGCTTGCCGGTCATCGAGAAGTCGCCATAGTCCATGACGAGGTCGCGGGTGATGCCGTTCTCGTGCAGCTTGAAGCTGATCCGGTATTCCGGCACCTCCTCGCCGCTTTTGTCGGTGTCGTCGAAATAGGCGATGTCGACCGGCCAGTATTTGTCGGAGGCGAGCTTGGCCAGCGCCGGCGCTTCCGGATCCGTCTTGTCGGATTCAGCCTTCTTGCCGACGATGACGGTGGTGGTCATCACCTTGTTGGCGTCCTCGGAGCCGTCGAACAGGTTGGTCTGGTAGAAATTCTCGCCCTTCTCGGCCTTGCCGATCAGTTCGACCAGATGCTGGGTCGGAAACTGCGTGGCGGCGAGCTCGAGGCTGCTCTTCTCCGGCTTGTCGATATCGACCTTGAGGCCCTTCGCTTCCCTGGTGGCCGTGCCTTTGACCTCCTTGTCGAGGTTCTGGTCGACAAAGGATTTCGTCACGAAGGAAAAGGTCTTGCCTTCGGCGTCCTCGAAAGTGGTCGTCTGCTGGTCGGTCAGCCTGGTGTTGTCGTTGGTGACGATCTGGGTGACGAAGCGGAACTTGACCGTGTAGCCTTCGCAGGCGGAGCCGTTGAACTCGTAGACCATGCGGCCGGTGATGCCGGTTATGCCTGACCGGTCGGAGGCCTTGTTGAGCGTCAGATCGTAGACGGCGCGATGCGCCTGCAGCGCAGGCACCGCAAAGGCCGGCGCCATCGGGAATGCGGCCGAAAGACAGGCGGCGGCAAGAAAAAGGCGCGTTGCGCGCATGCGTTGCTCCGATCGTCGCGGCTGGGGGGCAGGCCGCAGGGAAAGATGGTCCAGCTTAAAAAAAGTCGTGGCGGAAGCGAGGCAAAAATAGCAATTTCGGCCCGGCCAACGCGGCGTCTTCCAGCAATAGGGAAAACCAATGAGCGAAACAATCGAAAAGCGGCTAAGCGATCTTGGCGTCACCATCCCGGCCGCCGCCGCGCCCGCCGCCAACTACGTGCCCTATTGCCGTACCGGCAACACGCTGTTCACCGCCGGCCAGTTGCCGTTGAAGGACGGCAAGCTGCAGGCAAGCGGGCTGCTTGGCCGCGACATCGACACCGCCGGCGGCAAGGAAGGCGCGAAATTCTGCGCCAYCAACATCCTGGCGCAGGCCAAGGCGGCCCTTGGCGATCTCGAAAAGATCCGCCGCCTGGTCAAGATCACCGTCTTCGTGGCTTCGGCGCCGGACTTCGTCGAACAGCATCTGGTCGCCAACGGCGCCTCCGACTTCCTGGTCGCCGCGCTCGGCGAGCGCGGCAGGCACGCCCGCTCCGCCGTCGGCACCGCCTCGCTGCCGCTCAACGCCGCGGTCGAGATCGAAGCGATCTTCGAAGTCGAGTGAGGTTCACGATGACCGACCTTTCCTGGCTGATCGCGCGGCCTGTCGCGCATCGCGGCCTTCACGACATGAACAAGACCCGCTGGGAGAACACGCTGTCGGCTTTCGCCGCGGCGGCCGAGCGCGGCTACGCCATCGAATGCGACGTGCATATCTCGTCCGACGGCGTCCCGGTCATCATCCATGACGGCGACCTGAAACGGCTGACCGGCCAGGACGGGTTCGTCTGGCAGCGCACCGCGGCCGAGCTGGCGACRCTCAGGGTCGGCGGCACGAAGGATCATGTGCCGACGCTCAAGGAAGCGCTCGACCTGATCGACGGCCGCGTGCCGCTGGTGGTCGAGCTGAAAGGCGTTCCCGGCCATGATGCGGGGCTGGTGGCGAGCRTCGGCCGGCTGCTCAAGCGCTACAAGGGCAAGGTGGCGATCATGTCGTTCGATCACTGGCTGATCCGCGACTTCGCCAAGGATGCGCCGGGCATCCCCGGCGGGCTGACCGCCTATGGCAGGGACAACCAGTTGATCGAAGCGCATTYCGCCATGCTCGCGCACGACCTCGCCTTCACCTCCTACGCCGCCGGCGACCTGCCCAACCCCTTCGTCAGCTTCGTGCGCGAAARGCTCAAGATGCCTGTCATCACCTGGACCGTGCATGACCAGCCGGCGGTCGACCTCACCTTCAAATATGCCGACCAGATGACGTTCGAGGGCTTCGAGCCGGATCTGGTCAAGGTCGCCTGAGGAATGCCCAAAACGTGACTTGTAGCCACCTTGAGGACGCTTAAATAAGCCGCATGGATCAAGGCGACGATGACGATGGACGGGCAGCGAACGCGGATTATGCGATCCGCGTGGCGGCGGGCATCGGCGCTTTCACCTGCGAGGAATGGGACGGCTTTGGCGGAACCACGCGCGGCGACAAAGAAAACGGCTATAACCCGCTGGTTTCCTTCGCTTTTCTAAGCGCCTTGGAAGACTCCGGCTGCGCTGTCCGGCGCACCGGCTGGCAGGGCCATCACCTGCGACTGGAAACGGCGCAAGGCAGGCTTCTCGGCACCGTCCCTTGTTATCTGAAGTCGCACAGCCAGGGCGAATATGTCTTCGACCATGGCTGGTCGGACGCCTTCGAGCGCGCCGGCGGGCGCTACTATCCCAAGCTGCAATGCTCGGTGCCGTTCACACCGGTCACCGGCCCTCGCCTGTTGGTCAGCAAAGGCGAGAATGAAGGTGCCGTGAAGGCCGGCCTCGCCGAAGGCCTGAAACTCGTGACCGACAAGCTCGGCGTCTCTTCCGCGCATGTCACCTTCGCCACCGAGCCCGATGTCGCGACGCTGGAAGCGGCCGGCTTTCTTCACCGCACCGACCAGCAGTTCCACTTCTTCAACGACGGCTTTTCGACCTATGACGACTTCCTCGCCACGCTCGCCTCGCGCAAGCGCAAGGCGATGAAGAAGGAGCGCCGCGAGGCGCTGGTCGACGGCATCTCAATCGACTGGCTGACCGGCAAGGACATCACCGAAAGCGCCTGGGACGATTTCTTCACCTTCTACATGGATACCGGCGGCCGCAAATGGGGCCGGCCCTATCTCAACCGGCAGTTCTTCTCGCTGATCGGCGAGCGCATGGCCGACGACATTCTTCTGGTGATGGCAAAGCGCAACGGCCGCTACATCGCCGGCGCCATCAACTTCATCGGTTCCGACGCGCTCTACGGMCGCAACTGGGGCTGCATCGAGGACCATCCCTTCCTGCATTTCGAGGTCTGCTACCATCAGGCGATCGATTTCGCCATCGAGCGCAAGCTCAAGGTGGTGGAGGCCGGCGCGCAGGGCGAGCATAAGCTGGCGCGCGGCTACCGGCCGGTGACCATGCATTCGGCGCATTACATTTCGCATCCCGGTCTGCGCAATGCCGTCGCCGACTATCTCAGGCGCGAGCGGCGCGAGGTCGAACGCATGGGCGAATATCTCGAAGAGCACACGCCCTTCCGCAAGGACCTGGAGGAATAGGAGGAGCCGTCGGGTCTGGCGGTCAGTGCGGCTTTCCGGCGGCGATCGGAACCAGGAACGAAAAGCAGGCGACCAGGAACAACACGGCGCCGGCGAGCGCCAGCAAATCACCCGCTCGCCATGCCGCGGCGATGAAAAACAGCGCCGACACGATGAACAGCAGCCAACCGGCGACGACCCACTTCATGATTGCTCCGTTCGCGAGCAATTCCAGGAAAAGTGTGAGCGGTTTTCCGTCCGGAATTGCGTGAAAACAAAAGAGAGAGCGTTTCGCCGTTTCTGTGAAACGGCGAAACGCTCGAGATCACCGCATCAGACGACAAATACCGGCTCTCTTGCAATAGCAGGGCGTGCCGTCGAAAGCTGGGTTTAATATTGGCCAAGCAACAAAGCCGGCTCAACGCCTACCGTTTACCGGATTGGTGGAATCCGCTAAGTCATCCCCAGGGGTATTGGTGCGCACGCACCGCGGGGTTGGCATGCTGTCTTTGGCATCTTGGGGCGTCGGGCAATGGCTCGGTGTGGCGGGGCTCGTGGCCGCGCTGCTGTTGACTGTCCGGCTCGAAGGCAAGCCGGGAACATGGCCTATCGGCTTTTCCACCTTCTTTCTTCTGTTTGCTTTCCTGCATCTGCTTTTTCCGGGCGCGGTCGTCGCGCTCTGGATGACGCTCATGCTGACGGCCATCATCGGCATCGCCTCGAAGCTGAAATATCGCTATCTCGGCTTCAATCTCCTGGCCGGAGATCTCTATCATCTGGCCGCGAGCAGCTGGCGCAGCGTCTTTGTCGACAACGCCCGCATGGCGATCCCTGCCCTCTTCGGCGGGGCGGCGATCGTTGCAGTCGGCATGCTTATCGACATGACCCTGGTGGAACAGGCGACGCCGCTCTCGCTGCGTCTTGCATTGTTCGTCGCGGCGGTCCTGATCTAT
This sequence comes from Mesorhizobium sp. LCM 4576, assembly GCF_001854815.1. Classification (NCBI taxonomy): domain Bacteria; kingdom Pseudomonadati; phylum Pseudomonadota; class Alphaproteobacteria; order Hyphomicrobiales; family Phyllobacteriaceae; genus Mesorhizobium; species Mesorhizobium sp. LCM 4576. The sequence continues at coordinate 134,964 of NZ_MDDT01000004.1, read as the reverse complement.
ATCGCAGTCTACCGGCTGAGCGGCGGAGCGCCCCGTTTCCGCTTCGACCTGCTCACCAGGGATCGCGSGCATCTTTCCGCCTTCGTGGCGTCATGGCTCGGCGCGGGGCCTTCGCGACGGCCGGGCTTCGTCGACATCACTCCCGATCCGCTGCCGCTTTTGCCGCCTGTGCCGGCAAAGYGGGAGAACGGCGAGGTTCGGCCGCACATCTTCATGATCCTGCATGAATCGACCTTCGATCCCAGACATCACGGTGTGCCGATCGACCGCTCTTTCGAACAGTTCTTCTCACCCGCGAACGGTCTGTCAGGGGCTCTGCATGTCGATGTTTTCGGCGGCAGCACGCTGCAGACCGAATTTTCGGTGCTGACCGGCCTGTCCTCGCTTTCCTTTGGAAACGACAGCCGTTTCGTCTTTCATCTGCTCGCCGGGCGGGTGCGCCACTCGCTGCCCTCGGTGCTTTCAGGCATGGGCTATCATGTGTCGCATGTGAGCTGCGACCGTCCCAACTTCGTCAATTGCGATCGTTTCTATAAATCGATCGGGTTCGAGGAGGTCACCTATGCCCCGACCTTGCCGCCGCCCTTCGATCTTGAACGCTGGCGTCGGGAACGTCATGACGAACAGCTTTACAGCCATGCACTGGGCCGGATTGCGGACCGCTTGGAAAACGAGAAGCCCTGTTTCCTCTCGATAATGACGCTGATGAATCACGGCGATCATCGTCGCCGCATTTTTCCTCCCGAGCTTCGGGCCGATGTCCGCCGTGAAGCCGTCGCGCTGACAGGCGATGAGAATTACGGCGAATACGCCGTGCGACTGGCTGAGAGCGTCGAGGCCTATGCCGCGTTTCGCGAGAAACTCGAAACCGCGCTGAAGGGCCGGCCTGCCATCATCGTGCGTTACGGCGATCACCAGCCCTCATTCACGGCCGCCCTCACCGGCCTGCCACCTTCCGACAGGGCCTTGCACAAGACCTTCTATGCGATCGAGTCGATCAACGGCGCGTTGCCCGGCGATCTGGTCGCTCCGGCCATGCTCGACGCGGCATTCCTGTCGACATTGACCATGTCCGCCGCGTGTCTGCCGCTCGACCCGGTATTCGCGACCAGGACGGCCCTTCTGGCGGATTGTGCAGCGCCCTATTTCGCGAGCGAGTCTGTGCGCAAGAAACGCTTCCACCGGGCTCTTGTCGAAGCCGGCATGGTCGATCTCGCCTGAACGCCTTGYCGCCCATTGGCGCCTTCGCTACACCGGACGGCGAATGCAATTGGGAGTGTCACCCATGGCCGAAGCCTATGATCCCGGCAACATCTTCGCGAAAATCCTGCGCGGCGAGATTCCCTCGCACCGCGTCTATGAGGACGACGCGGTCGTCGCCTTCATGGATGTGATGCCGCAAGGCACGGGRCACACGCTGGTGGTGCCCAAGGCGCCGTCGCGCAACATGCTCGACGCCGATCCGGCAACGTTCGGACCATTGTTTGGCGTCGTGCAGAAAGTTGCGGTCGCGGTGAAAAAGGCCTTCAAGGCCGACGGCGTCACCATCATGCAGTTCAACGAGCCGGCTTCCGGCCAAACCGTCTACCATCTCCATGTCCACGTCATCCCGCGTTTCGAGGGTGTACCCTTGAAGCCGCATTCCGGCGAGATGGAGAAGCCGGAGGTCCTGGCCGAGAACGCCGGCAAGATCCGGGCGGCATTGGGACGCTRAACTCCCCGGGGCTCAGCCGTAGGCCTACTTGCCCGCGAGGATCTGGAAGGCTGTCGGCTCTGGCCCGTCGATAAGGCGCTGCCGGATCTTCGCGGCGCAGGCTTCCGGGCTCACCGCCGACGTGTCGACTTCGAGATCGTAGACACCAGGCTTGTGCACCTCCTCCTGCCACAGGCGGACGGGCAGCGGCATAGGATCGTCGTCCGTCCCGATGACATAGGGCGTACCAGCCCCGCTTGCGGCGCGCCTCCGCAAAATCACGTCGATCGGACAGCGGATGCCGACGAACAGCACCGGCAGGCCGGCCAGGCGCCGGGCACATTCGGGAAGGACGTTCAGCGGTCGGGAATAGGCATCGTGGTGGCCGACATCGACGACGACATTGAGCCCCAGCCGGCTATGGGCCGCGATTGCGTCGTAAAGCGCCGCGTAGAGCAGCGGCACGAAAGCCTCGATGTCCGGGCGTTCGCCGCCGGGACGCAGGCCGATCCCCGGACGCAGCCGCGGCGGCGTGACATGGACGCAGGCGTCGACGCCGAGGGCCATCCAGACGCCCTCGAATGTTTCCTGGATCGCCGCCGCGATGCTCGACTTTCCCGAACGCGGCGCGCCGTTGAGGATGATGATCTGTCCGGCTTCCAAGCGGTGCTCCCTTCAACGACAAAGGCCCCGTTTCCGGGGCCTTTATTTCAAGCGAGCGCTTGTCAGCCCTTGCGCGGCAGTTGCGGCACAAGGCTGCGCTTGTTGCCGTCCTTGCCCTTCGGCTCCGGCTTCTGCGCCACGGCCTTCTTGGCTGCCGGCTTCTTGGCCACCGCCTTTTTCGGCTTCGGCGCGTCTTCCGGCTCTTCCTTCTTCGGTTGCACCGGCGACTCGTCGGCGAGCGACTCGAGCTTCAGGCCGGACTCGCCGGTTTCCTTCTTCTCGACGGTGACGCGCACCGTGCCGCCCTTCTTGAGCTTGCCGAACAGCACTTCGTCGGCCAGAGGCTTCTTGATGTGCTCCTGGATGACGCGGCCAAGCGGACGCGCGCCCATGCGCTCGTCATAGCCCTTGTCGGCCAGCCAGGCGATCGCATCCGGCGACAGGTCGAAGGTGACGCCACGCTCGGAGAGCTGCGCTTCCAGCTGCATGACGAACTTCTGCACCACCTGATGGATCACCGGCACCGGCAGCGAGCCGAACGGGATGATAGCGTCCAGACGGTTGCGGAACTCCGGCGTGAACAGCCGGTTTATCGCCTCGACATCGTCGCCCTCGCGCTTGGTCGAGCCGAAGCCGATCGCCGCGCGCTGTGCATCCGAGGCGCCTGCATTGGTGGTCATGATCAGGATCACATTGCGGAAGTCGATCTGCTTGCCGTTGTGGTCGGTCAGCTTGYCATGATCCATCACCTGCAACAGGATGTTGAACAGGTCCGGATGCGCCTTCTCGACCTCATCGAGCAGCAGCACGCAATGCGGATGCTGGTCGACGCCGTCGGTCAGAAGACCGCCCTGGTCGAATCCGACATAGCCGGGAGGCGCGCCGATCAACCGCGAGACGGTGTGGCGTTCCATATATTCCGACATGTCGAAGCGGATCAGCTCGACGCCGAGCGAGGCGGCAAGCTGCTTGGCCACTTCCGTCTTGCCGACGCCGGTCGGGCCTGAGAACAGGTAGGAGCCGATCGGCTTCTCCGGTTCGCGCAGGCCGGCGCGCGCCAGCTTGATCGCCGAGGTCAGCGCGGTGATCGCGGTGTCCTGGCCGTAGACGACGCGCTTCAGCTCGACATCGAGGCCTTGCAGCACCTTCTCGTCGTCGGCCGAGACCRTCTTCGGCGGGATGCGCGCCATGGTGGCGATCGTCGCCTCGATCTCCCTGATGCCGATCGTCTTCTTGCGCTTGGCCTCGGGCACCAGCATCTGCGAGGCGCCGGTCTCGTCGATCACGTCGATCGCCTTGTCCGGCAGCTTGCGGTCGCTGATGTAACGGGCCGACAGCTCGACCGAAGCCTTGATGGCTTCGCTCGTGTAGCGAACCTTGTGGAACTCCTCGAAGTAGGGCTTCAGGCCCTTCATGATCTCGATGGCGTCCTCGACGGTCGGCTCGTTGACGTCGATCTTCTGGAAGCGCCGCACCAAAGCACGATCCTTCTCGAAGAACTGGCGGAACTCCTTATAGGTGGTCGAGCCGATGCAGCGGATGGCGCCGGACGAGAGCGCCGGCTTCAGAAGGTTCGATGCATCCATGGCGCCGCCCGAAGTGGCGCCCGCCCCGATCACTGTGTGGATCTCGTCGATGAACAGCACCGCGCCCGGATAGTCCTCGAGTTCCTTCACGACCTGCTTCAGCCGCTCCTCGAAGTCGCCGCGATAGCGGGTGCCGGCCAAGAGCGTGCCCATGTCGAGCGCGAAGATGGTGGCGTCCTGCAGCACTTCCGGCACGTCGCCTTCGACGATGCGCTTGGCCAGCCCTTCGGCGATCGCCGTCTTGCCGACACCCGGGTCGCCGACATAGAGCGGGTTGTTCTTGGAACGGCGGCACAGCACCTGGATGGTGCGGTTGATCTCACTGTCGCGGCCGATCAGYGGGTCGATCTTGCCGGCCCGCGCCTTGTTGTTGAGGTTGACGCAGTAGGCCGTCAGCGCGTCCTGCTGCTTCTTCTTGCCACCCTCTTCCTGCGGCTCGGCGCCGTTCTGGCCGCCCTGCTCGTCCTCGRCACCGCGCGGCGTGCGCGATTCCGAAGCGCCGGGACGCTTGGYGATGCCATGCGAGATGTAGTTGACCGCGTCGTAGCGGGTCATCTGCTGTTCCTGCAGGAAATAGGCGGCGTGGCTCTCGCGCTCGGCGAAGATAGCGACGAGCACATTGGCGCCGGACACTTCCTCGCGGCCGGACGACTGCACATGGATCACGGYGCGCTGGATGACGCGCTGGAAGCCGGCCGTCGGCTTCGAATCCTCGTCGTAACCGGTGACGAGGTTGTCGAGCTCGGTGTCGATATAGGTGAGAACGGTGTGCTTGAGCTCGTCGAGATYGACGTTGCAGGCGCGCATGACGGCGGCCGCCTCGGTGTCGTCGATCAACGCGAGCAGCAGATGTTCGAGCGTCRCATACTCATGATGCCGCTCGTTGGCGAATGTCAGCGCCTGATGTAGCGCCTTTTCCAGGCCTTGGGAGAAAGCCGGCATGTTACCTCACTTCTTCTCCATCACGCATTGCAGCGGATGCTGATTCTGTCGGGCGAAATCCATGACCTGGGACACTTTGGTCTCGGCCACCTCGAATGTGTAGACGCCGCACTCGCCCACTCCATGATTGTGAACATGAAGCATGATGCGCGTGGCGGCTTCGCGGTCCTTTTGGAAAAACCGTTCCAGGACGTGAACGACGAACTCCATCGGAGTGTAATCGTCGTTCAGGATGAGGACCCGGTAGAGGCTGGGCTTCTTGGTCTTGGTTTTGGTGCGCGTGATGACAGCGGTGCCGCGACCGGGATCGTTGCGGTCTCCGTCACCTTGCATTCGCACCACGTCCACCGTGGCAGTCAAACCGATCGTCACGCAGTCCARCCTTTTCGAATCCTCATGCGAGTTCAACATGTAGGTTCTCGATGGACGATTTTAAGCCCTTCTGTTTAGCTGACAATATGGCTAGGTGGGCAAACCTCAGCGAATTTCTCAATCGTGAATGCGGCAAGGTGCGTTGGGTTGCGATCGCGCATGAAAAAACCCGGTCGCGTTTCCGCGACCGGGTCCTTTTTGCAGGCCGGCTGACCGTATCGGCAGTGATCGGGCGAAATTACTTCGCCTTGGCGACCACCGATTCGAACGGCTTGTAGGCTTCCTTGGCGAGCTCGGCATAGAGATTGCCGATCTTGCTGGCCTCGGCCACGAAGCTCTCATAGCTCTGCTTGGCGTAATCGGTCTGGATCTCGATGGCCTTCTCGATCGACTTGGCCGAGAACAGCTTCTCGAAGGCGGCGCTGCCGGCCTCGAAGCTCTTCTTGGTGTATTCGCCGGCCTCGGTGGCGATCGCCTGCGCGCCCTTGGTGAGCGAGGCAAAGCTCTTCAGCCCGGTGTCGGCAAACTCCTTGCCGTATTTCGTGAAGTCCTCATAGGTCTGGGTCATTTCATACTTCCCTTTGGTTGAAACGCCCTTTTGGCCCCGGGCGCCCTTGTGCAATGCACCTCAATATATTGTGCGATGCACAAAAGTCAAGAATCCCTTGGCGCGCAGGGGCTCCAGCGCCGGTGGCCGGTAAAATTCGATTAAAGAGAAGCTCGATTTGCCGAAAAATGGTGAACGCGGCGGTTACCATAAACGGATTGGTAACGCTGAGCGCGATAGCTTGGCCGGAAGCGAGGCAGGCACTCCCTTAGCCGCCTCCGGGGCAACGAAAATTCAGGGTAAATAACGGTGCGTCAGGCGTTGTCGGGCTTCGTCTCCAAATCTTCATTCTCCTTCAAGGCGATCATGGTTGCCGCGCTCGCGGTGACGATTGTCGCCGCCGATGTCGCGTCGGCTCTTGCCGCGAAGTCTGCGGCCATCGTGGTCGATGCCAAGACCGGCAAGGTGCTCTATTCCGCCGACGCCAACGGCCGCCGCTATCCGGCATCGCTCACCAAGATGATGACGCTCTACCTCACCTTCGAGGCGCTGGCGAAGGGCAGGATCAGCAAGAACACGCCGGTGCCGTATTCGGCGCATGCCGCGTCCGAGCCGCCGACCAAGCTCGGCGTGCGCGCCGGTGGCTCGGTTCCGGTCGAGACCGCGATCCTGTCGATGGTGACGAAATCGGCCAACGACTCGGCCACCGCGCTCGGCGAGTTGCTCGGCGGCAGCGAGGACAATTTCGCCCGCATGATGACGGCCAAGGCGCGCCAGCTCGGCATGAACGGCACCGTCTTCCGCAATGCCAACGGCCTGCCCGATCCGGGTCAGTTCACCACGGCGCACGACATGGCGATGCTCGGCATCGCGCTGCGCGAGCACTTCCCGCAATATTATGGCTATTTCTCGCAGCGCTCGTTCCTGTATGGCCGCCAGCGCATCAACGGCCATAACCGTCTGCTTGGCCGCATCAAGGGCGTCGACGGCATCAAGACCGGCTATACCCGCGCCTCGGGCTACAATCTCGTCTCCTCCGTCGCCGACGGCGACCGCCGCCTCGTCGCTGTGGTGATGGGCGGCGCTTCCGGCCGCAGCCGCGACAACCAGATGGCCGCGCTGATCACCACCTATCTGCCGCGCGCCTCGACGCGCGGTGGCGGTGATCTCATCGCCAAGGGCAACGACAATCCGATCAAGACGCTGGCCAAGGTCTTCTTGCCCAAGCATGACGCGCCGACGCCGGACGCCAAGCCGGCAACGGATGACACCGTCGTTGCTTCAGCCGATGACGTCCAGGACGATACCCAGCAGGTCGCGGAAGAGACCAAGCCGGTGCTCAAGGCCCGGAAGGTCAAGACGGTCGCGATAGCAGCCATGGCGCCGGCTCCCAAATCCGAGGACACCAGCGTTGCCGCCTATGCCGAGCCGGCGCCTGCCGCGCCTGCGATCGATCCGGTCRAGACGTCGTCGGTGCCGTCCGGCTGGGTGGTTCAGGTTGCCTCTTCGCCCACGAAGTCAGGCGCTCAGAGCCTGCTCGATCAGACCGCCAAGCAGGCGCCGAAGATCCTGGCCGACGCCTCCGGCTTCACCGTCGCTTTCGACAAGGACGGCACCACCTACTACCGCGCGCGCTTCGGCGGCTTCGACTCGAAGAGTGCCGCCTGGAAGGCCTGCGATGCGCTGAAACGCAAGAAAATCTCGTGCTACGCCGTCGAGCAGTAGGCGGTTGTCGAAATCTCCCGGAAGGTACCGGCGTCGAAGGAGACTAATCGTGATTGGAGAGCAAGACGTCCTTGGCTTCATTGATCCGCGCCGCCAGGACAGACGTACCGCCGACATCGGCGTTCAGGCGCTGCATCAGGCGGCGGTGCGCCTTGCGGATATCCGCCGCGGCAGCCCCCGCTTCAAGACCAAGGACCTTGTAGGCCTCCTCCTTAGTCATGGCGCCCGCACCTGGCGCAACACCCAGCCCTTCGCCACCGTGCGGCTGCGCGTCCTTGCGCCAGACGGGAAAACGGCCGTCAAGATACGTCTCTAAAAGCTGGCGGCTCTCCAGATCGGGGCTGAGCTCGCCATGAAGCTGGCGCAAGTCCGTCAGCCCCATGGCTCCAAGCATCTTGCCTTCATAACGCCCGGCCAGAACAAGACCTTCGAGCTTGCCGCTGTCATGGTCGAGGTCCATTTCGAGAGCGGCGGTGCGCACCGTCGAGTGTTTGGACGCCGCGGYCCTTGCCGCCGGCCGCCTCGTTCGTATCCAGCCGACCCAGGCCAGTGCCGCGAGCAAAAGCAATCCGCCGATAAGGCTGCGGCCGAAGATCAGCATGGGCGCGCCGACCAGCCCAAGGAAGGCCGGCCCAAGCGATCTCAGACTGTCGGCCATCCTTGCCGCGTCCGCGCGCACAAAGAGCAACGCAGCGCCGAAAAGCACCACGAGCACCGCTGCCAAAGCGAGGATCACACCCATCGATTAGCACCGCCATAGAGATGACCGAGCATGGGAATAGGATGGGACCAAGGTCTGGCGCTTGCAAGTCCCACATCGGGTGAGCCGAAGGGCCAGCGGCGGGACACCCGCAAAGCACGCAGAGCAATTCCAGGAAAAGTGTGAGCGGTTTTCCGTCCGGAATTGCGAAAACAAACGGATAGGGCGGTTCGCCGTTTCCGTGAAACGGTGAAACGCGCTAGAGCAGACCGAGTTCGGCGAGTTCCAGCCTGAGCTTCGGCGGCATCTCGGCGAGTGYCGCCCTGCCTTTGCCGAGATCGGCCGGARCATCGGCGGGCTTGAGGTAGCGCCAGCCCTGGAAGGCGCGCCGAGGCTGCCAGTCCGTCCGCACGACTTCGGGATCGAGCACCAGATGGCAGCGGYCGATGCCTTCATCGTCGGTAAAGGGCCTGATCTCTGTGATCAGCTGCCGGCACTGTACGCTGCCCTTGATCACCCAGTAAAGCGAGCCGCCATCGGTGATCTCCGCGCCGCGCGTCGGCACCATGCGGGTGGTGTGCCAATGCTCGGCCGGCTCGCCGGCGCGGCGCCGCTCGTCGAGGCGGAAGGCGATCCACTCTTCGAGATCCTCGACGCTGTCGCAGCCGACGCACAATTTGATGAGATTGAGTGACATGGCCCAAGATTTAGCCGCAAGGGTCGGCGCGTCAACGCCTTGAGCGACTTCTCCACAGGGCCAGTCCGGGGTCCTCGTGAGACCTCAGCACTCCACCACGTTCACCGCCAACCCGCCGAGGCTGGTTTCCTTGTATTTCTCGTTCATGTCGAGGCCGGTCTGGCGCATGGTCTCGATCGCGGCGTCGAGCGGCACGAAATGCGTGCCGTCGCCCTTGATGGCCAAGGACGCGGCAGTCACGGCCTTCACCGCGCCCAGCGCGTTGCGCTCGATGCAGGGCACCTGCACCAGGCCGCCGACCRGATCGCAGGTCATGCCGAGATGATGCTCGAGCGCGATCTCGGCTGYGTTCTCCACTTGCTCGGGCGTGCCGCCCATGACCGCGCAAAGTCCGGCGGCCGCCATTGCCGAAGCGGACCCCACCTCGCCCTGGCAGCCGACTTCGGCGCCCGAAATCGAGGCGTTCGATTTGATGATGCCGCCGACGGCGGCGGCCGTCAGCAGGAAGTCGCGGATGCTCGGCTGGTCGGCCTCGGGATGGAAATGCAGCCAGTAGCGCAGCACCGCCGGCAGCGTGCCGGCAGCACCATTGGTCGGCGCGGTCACCACGCGCCCGCCGGCGGCATTCTCTTCGTTGACCGCCATGGCGTAGATCGACAGCCAGTCATTGGCGAGCAAGGGATTGGGCCGGTTCTGCTGCCACTGTTCCTGGAGCTTGTCGTGCAATTGCCGCGCACGGCGGCGCACCTTCAGCCCACCCGGCATGATGCCGTCCTGTGACAGGCCCCGGTCGATGCAGCCCTTCATGGCGGCCCAGATCGCGTCGAGGCCGGCATCGAGCTCCTCGCGCGCCATGTGCTTTTCCTCATTGGCGCGCTTCATCTCGGCGATRGAGAGCCCGCTCTTTGCCGCCATCGCCAGCATCTCGACGGCATTCTTGAACGGGTACGGCACCTTCTTGCCCTCGGTCGTCACCGAGCCCTTGGCCTTCATGCGCTGCAGCTCTTCCTCGGAAACGACGAAGCCGCCGCCGATCGAATAATAGATGCGCTTGAGCAGCAGCCGGTCGGATGCGTCATAGGCATAGAAGGCCATGCCGTTGGCGTGGCCGGTCAGCGGCGTCTTTCGGTCGAGCACGAGGTCTTTGGCGGGATCGAAGCGATAAGTCGGGTGCCCGGGCGGTGAAATCCGCTTCTCCGCGCCGATGCGGGCAACGATGCCGTCGGCCTCGTCGGGGTCGACCGTCTGCGGCGTCTGGCCGGCCAGGCCGAGGATGACAGCGCGGTCCGAGCCATGGCCGATGCCGGTATAGGCGAGCGAGCCATGCAGGCTGGCGCCGATGCGGTCTACTTTCACACCCGCCGGCCTCGGCCAGTCGCCGGCCAGGATCTCGTCGAGGAAACGGCGCGCGGCCGTCATCGGTCCCATCGTGTGCGAGCTCGACGGGCCGATGCCGATCTTGAACAGGTCGAAAACCGAAAGGAACACGGGACCGTTGTCTCCTGGAGGCCGATCAAGACTTACATATAGGAATTCCCGCGATGTTTCYGATGTTTTGCGTGGCGCGGCGCGGCGGCTGCCGACCTTGTTTGCTCCGCCAGCGACATCGCAATATCGGCGCCTCGAGGGCCCGTCGAAGCGTCGGCCCGGCCCGTGCTACAAGAGCGCATGGGCGACTCACTCCACCTTTCAATGGCAGATTTGGCGGCTTTGGCCTTTTTCCTGGTGGTCTGGGTGCTGCACACGCTCGCCTCCGACGGCAGGCTGATCAGCCGCGTCTCGCTGACGACCGCCATGAACGCCCAGCGCGAGGCCTGGATGCGCAACATGGCCGAGCGCGAGATCCGYATCGTCGACACCGCCATCATGGGCGRCCTGCAGCAAGGCACCGCCTTCTTTGCCTCATCTTCCCTGATCGCGCTCGGTGGCTGCTTTGCCCTGCTCGGCGCCTCCGACCGCGTGCTTCAGGTTCTGGCCGACCTGCCCTTCGGCGCGGCTTCGTCGCGTGAAGCCTTCCAGACCAAGGTGTTCGGCCTGGTGCTGATTCTCGCCTTCGCCTTCTTCAAGTTCGGCTGGGCCTACAGGCTGTTCAACTATTGCTCGATCCTGATCGGCGCGGTGCCGACACCGCATGGCCCGGCTTCACGCAACCCGGTCAGCGAAACGGCGGTGTGGCGGGCGACGCGCATGAACGTGCTCGCCGGCAAGCACTTCAACTCCGGCCTGCGCGCCGTCTTCTTCTCGATCGGCTATCTCGGCTGGTTCGTCGACCCGATCGTCTTCGTGATGTCGACCCTGGTGCTCCTGGCGGTACTGGTGCGCCGCCAGTTCTTCTCGGCGGCGCGGCAGGCCGTGCTCGGTCAGCCGCCTGGTCCGGGAAAGAACTGATCGATCTTGCCGGAGAGCCGGTAGGCGAAAAGCCCGATCCATTCCCGCACGGCAATGGTGGTTGCCTGCACCGAGTCGACCGGATTGTCGCGGTAGAAACCGACGCCTTCCTTGCCCGAGGTGCGGTAGTCGACCGGCCACGGGATGGTCGCAAAACCCGCCTTGTCGAACAGCGCCTTGGCGCGCGGCATGTGGAACGCTGACGTGACCAGCAGCCAGGTCTCGCCCGGTTTCGGCTCGACAAGCTTTCGCGAGAACACCGCGTTCTCATAGGTGTTGCGCGATTTGTCCTCGAGGATCAGGCGATCGGCTGAAACACCGAGCGCGCCGAGCAGCCGCGGCGCCGTGTCGGCATCGCCTTCGCCATCAAGAAAGAACGAACCTCTGCCGCCTGAGACGACGATCTTGGTCTGCGGGAAGCGCCTGGCGAGAATTGCCGTCTCGACCATGCGATCGCCGCTGGCGTTCAATTCATAGCCGCCGCGCGCCAGATTGATGGCGCCCTCCAAGCCGCCGCCGAGCACGATGATGCCGTCCACCTTTTCAGGCAATGGCGGCTTCGGAAAGCGTTTTTCCAGCGGCGTCAGCATCATCGCGCCGACCGACGTCCAGGCCGAAAGAACCAGGATCGCGATGCCGARCATGCTGCCCGTCGCTGCCAGCCGGCGGCRCCGGAACAGCCCTGCCAGCAGGCCGGCGAGCAGCAGGAAGATCGCCAGGTTGATCGGTTGGCCGAAGAACCAGAAGACTTTCGACAATAAGTAGAACATCCCTCACCCTCTGTCAGATGAGGTATGAGCCTACCACCACTTTTCCGGCTGAAATTTGCCCGCCGCCTGCTCGATGACGTTGGCGGTCTGGAACAGCGTCTCCTCATCGAACGGGCGGCCGATCAGCTGCAGGCCGAGYGGCAGGCCCTTGCCGTCGAGGCCGGCCGGCACGGAAATGCCGGGAAGGCCGGCCATGTTCACCGTCACCGTGAAGATGTCGTTGAGATACATCTTGACCGGATCGGAGGCCATGTCCTCGTCGGCGATGCCGAAGGCGGCCGATGGGGTCGCCGGCGTCAGGATGACGTCGACGCCGGCGGCAAAGACATTCTCGAAGTCGCGCTTGATCAGCGTGCGCACCTTCTGCGCCTGCAGATAGTAGGCGTCGTAATAGCCGGCCGACAGCACATAGGTGCCGATCATGATGCGCCGCTTGACCTCGCGGCCGAAACCGGCGGCGCGGGTCTTCTCGTACATGTCGACGATGTCCTTGCCGGGCACGCGCAGGCCGTAGCGCACGCCATCATAGCGGGCGAGGTTCGACGAAGCCTCGGCAGGCGCCACGATATAATAAGCCGGCAAGGCGTATTTGGTATGCGGCAGCGAGATGTCGATGATCTCGGCGCCGGCATCCTTCAGCCAGGCGATGCCCCGCTGCCAGAGCGCCTCGATGTCTTGCGGCATGCCGTCGACGCGATACTCCTTCGGAATACCGACCTTCATGCCCTTGATCGGCTTGCCGATCGCCGCTTCATAGTCCGGCACCGGGCGGTCGACCGAGGTTGTGTCCTTCGGATCGACGGAGGCCATCGACTTCAGCAGGATCGCGGCGTCGCGCACGTCGCGCGCGATCGGCCCGGCTTGGTCGAGCGAGGAAGCGAAGGCGACGATGCCCCAGCGCGAGCAGCGACCGTAAGTCGGCTTGATGCCGACCGTGCCGGTGAACGCCGCAGGCTGGCGGATCGAGCCGCCGGTGTCCGTCGCGGTAGCGCCGGCGCAGAGGAAGGCGGCCACCGACGATGCCGATCCGCCCGACGAGCCGCCCGGCACCAGCTGGGCGTTATCCAAGGTCCGCGCCGTCTTCGTGCCGCCGGCTGAAACAAAGCCGCCATCGCCCTGATGCGTCGTCGGCATGACGACCGTATCGACACGCGAGCGCCGCCACGGATTGATCACCGGGCCGTAGTAGGAGGTCTCGTTCGAYGAGCCCATGGCGAACTCGTCCATGTTGAGCTTGCCGAGCATGACGGCGCCGTCGGCCCACAGATTGCTGGTCACGGTCGATTCGTAACGCGGCTTGAAGCCGTCCAGCACGTGGCTGCAGGCCTGGGTATGGATGCCTTCGGTGGCGAACAGGTCCTTGATGCCGAGTGGAATGCCTTCCAGCGCGCCGCCCTCGCCCTTGGCGAGCTTGGCGTCGGAGCTCTTCGCCATGTCGCGCGCCTTGTCGGCGGTCACAGTCACATAGGCATTGAGCACGGGATTGGCGCGATCGATCGCCGCAAGATAGGCCTCGGTGATTTCGGCCGCGGTGATCTCCTTGCCGCGCAGCTTGGCGCGGGCCTCGGAAATGGTGAGATGTGTGAGATCGCTCATCAGGCAAGGCTCTTTTCGTAAAACACCGACCACTCGGAGTCGGGATAATCCAGCACCGGTCCGCAACGCGAGAATCCGGCGCGCTCATAGACGGTCCAGGCCGCGGGGTGCCGATCGCCGGTTTCGAGAACCAGGCGCCTCAGCCCTTCCTGCCGGGCAAGCGCCTCGACCCGTCCGACGATCTCGGCGCCGATCTTGCGGCCGCGATGCGAAGGCCGCGTGTACATGCGCTTGACCTCACCGACCGCCCCGTCATGGCGCTTGAGCGCGCCGCAGCCGACGGCCAGGCCGTTGTCGCGGGCGATGAACACCGTCGTATCCTTGCCCGCCATCTRCTCGACGGTCAGATGATAGCAGTGCTCGGGCGGCRTCAGTTCGAGCAACGCGGCATTGAGTTCGGCGACCAGCGCGCGCACGTCGTCCTGCAAAGGCGTCTCGACGGCGATCTCGACAGCCACGGCCTACTCCACCACCTTCGGAACGAGGAAAAAGTTCTCTTCCGTCGCCGGCGCATTGGCGACGATGTCGGCGGGCTTGTTGCCGTCGGTGACGACATCCTGGCGCTTCTTCATCTCCATCGGCGTGACCGAGGTCATCGGCTCGACACCAGAAACATCGACCTCGTTCAACTGTTCGACGAAGCCGAGGATGGCGTTCAGTTCGCCGGTCATGCGCTCGGCGTCCTCCTCGCTCACCGCGATACGGGCAAGGCGCGCGACGCGCTTCACGGTCTGAAGATCAACGGACATGTTCTATCGCCTCGGGAAAACCAGTGCGGGCTATAGCGGCGCGGCGTCTGCCGCGCAACATGCATGATGCCGGTCAGCTCAGTTGCGGTGCCCCCTGGCGATTGCAGGCGACTTAGATCGTGATCGCCTTGCCGATTTCCGGAAGCGCCACATTGACACCCGAGCCTTCCATGCCGGCRACGAACTTGTCGGCGGTCTGGTCGAGCATCGAGAAGGTGCGGAAGTGRCAGGGAACGACGGTCTCGAAGCCGAAGAAGCGGCGGCAGGCAAGGGCCGCCACCGCGCCACCCATGGTGAAGCGGTCGCCGATCGGCACAATGCCGATCTTCGGTTCGTGCAGTTCGTTGATCAGGCCCATATCGGAGAAGATGTCGGTGTCGCCCATGTGGTAGAGCGTCTTGTCCTCCGGGAAGTGCAGGACCAGTCCACCCGGGTTCCCCAGATAGGTGTTGGTGCCGCCTTCGCCGCCGAAAGAGGACGAGTGCAACGCCTGGACGAAGGTCGTGGTGAACGGTCCGCAATCGACGGTGCCGCCGATATTGCCGGGATTGATCTTGTCGCCGCTGACGCCTTGGCCGACGAGATACATGCAGATCTCGAAATTGGCGACCAGCATGGCGCCGCTTTTCTTCAGCACCTCGACCGCGCCGCTGACATGGTCGTTGTGGCCATGGGTCAGGAGAACATGCGTGACACCCTCCGCCGGGCCTTCCCAGCCCCCCGTCCAGGACGGATTGCCGACCAGATAGGGGTCGATGAGGATGGTGGCGTCCTTGGTCTCGACGCGGAATGCCGAATGTCCGTACCAGGTCAGTTTCATGAATGCTTTCCTCGATTTTTCCGTTGCCGAAGGATAGAACGCTGGCGGCAAATTGAAAGTAGCGCGGCGCGCCTTACCGTCAAAAGGATGTGTGACGCCTGGATATCAGAGGAAGCCGCTTGGGCATCATTTCAATCGAGGAACTRCCGGGGTGGCTTGCCGACGGCAAGACGCTCGCCGGGCTCGATCTCGGCGACAAGACGATCGGCGTGGCGGTCTCCGATCGCGGGCTGTCMTTCGCCCATCCGCGCCCCGTCATTCTGCGCAAGAAGTTCTCCCTCGATGCCGCCCAGCTGCTCGCTCAGCTCGAGAAGGACAATGTCGGCGCCGTCGTGCTCGGCCTCCCGGTCAACATGGACGGCTCGGAAGGGCCTCGTGCRCAGAAATCGCGCGCCTTCGTCCGCAACATGGCGCCGCTTTCCGACCTGCCTTTCGTGCTGTGGGACGAGCGGCTGTCGACGGTCGCGGCCGAGCGGACGCTGATCGAGATGGATTTCTCGCGCAAGAAGCGCGCCGGCAAGATCGATTCGGCGGCCGCCGCCTTTATTCTGCAGGGAGCGTTGGACCGGCTTCAGTCGCTCGGCCGAGCCGATCGGAGCTGATATCGCCCTGCCGCCGCTGCCTGATCCATTCGGCGATGTTGCGCCGGCGGCGGAAAGCCCAAAGGCCCATGAGCAGGAAAAAGTCGAAAACGCAGGTTCGCGCCACCATGCCCGGGATAATCGCCGGATCGATGCCCAGCATCTGGCCGTAGAGCTGGAAGACGAAATCGTGCAGCTGGCGGCTGAGCATCACATAACCGAAATTCATGTCGTTGAGCGACAGGAAGAACCATCCCCAGAAGACGGCCATCGGAGCAGCCCAGAGTGCGAACAGCGTGCGCATCAGCGGCTGCCTCCTGGCTTRCGTTCCGGACGGCCGGATATGCGGGAAAGCAGCGAACTGTGCGCGGCGCCCATCGCCATGCGCGAGGCGGCGCGAACATCGCCCTCTGGCAAATTCATTGCCGCGAAGGTGGAGCGGCGTTCAGCCAGCACGGCGATGTAGGAGGCAAGCAGCGCCGTCATCTGAATGGCGACGATCATGAACAGGCCGTCAATGCCTTGCGCCACACCGCCGATGAGGATCAGCGAAAGCAGGAACGATGCCGCGATGAAGGCGATCCGCGCCACGCTCTCGCCCGCGTCCGCCCTCGCCGCCGCGTTCAGCAGCGTTTCGACGAAGGCCCAGCAGAACAACACCGCGACGGTCAGGAGCGCGATCGAGAGCGGCGCCAGCAAGGCAACATTTTCAAGCTCGGGAAACCGGTTGGCCTGGACCGAGAGACCAAGCACGCCAAGCGCCGTCGCTATGCCGCGGCTGCCGTCCATGCAGATATAGGCAAGCAGGGCGAAAACCACCGCCCAATGCAAGGCCAGAACTGAGCTCAACACGTGCCGCATGCGCTTCCCGCTGGCGGAGCTCGGGGAGGCCATGGTTGACCGTTCCCTACTCCAGCAGACGGAGATTGGGCTTTGCAACGGTTCACCGCAATGGAAACCATTTGTTAAGGTTAACAGCTATCCACAGCTCGGCAATCCRCACTGGGCATCAAGCCGAAGAGCGGGAAGCGGTTTTCGGATCATGCTCTTTGGTTTAGAGCGGGATCAGGTCACCGGCGGATAGAGCGTGTCGATGATCATGCGCGCGTCGTGGCGCGAATCGAGCATGCCGTAGGTGGTGYGCCACTGGCCGCCCAGCCGCGTTTCGACGAAAGCGTCGGCGATGCGCCCTGCTCCCAGCCGGCGCAGCTCCGCCGCCGCGGCCGAAAGCGCGAGCTGTTCGGTGAGCAGGCGCGCCGAGCCCTGGTCGGTCGCGGCGACCTGCATGGCAGCCTTGAGCACGCCGATGGTGCCGCGCCCGCCGGTGCCGAGATCACGGTCGATGCCGRCCAGCACCTCCTCGAACAGGCCGGGCGCACGGCCGAGCACGCGCAGCACGTCGAGCGCCATGACATTGCCCGAGCCTTCCCAGATCGCGTTGACCGGCGCCTCGCGATAGTAGCGGGCGAGCGGCGCTTCCTCGACATAGCCGTTGCCGCCCAGGCACTCCATCGCTTCGTAAAGCAGCCCCGGCGCGATCTTGCAGACCCAGTATTTGACGACCGGCGTCATGGCGCGAGCGAAGGCCGCCTCGCCACGGTCGCTTGCCGCCTCGTCGAAGGAGCGCGCCAGCCTGAACGACAGCGCCGTGGCCGCGGCGACGTCGAGCGCCATATCTGCCAGAACCCGCTGCATCAGCGGCTGGTCGATCAGGTTCGAGCCGAACACCTGCCGATGGCGCGTGTGGTGGACGGCCTCGGCAAGCCCTGCCCGCATCAGCGCCGACGAAGCGACCGCGCAGTCGAGCCGGGTCAGCGTCACCATGTCCATGATTGTCTTGACGCCGGCGCCCGGGTCGCCGACCATCTCGCCGATGGYGTTGACGAACTCCACCTCAGACGAGGCGTTCGATCGGTTGCCGAGCTTGTCCTTCAGCCGCTGGAAGCGGAAGCCGTTGCCGGAACCGTCGCCCAGGATGCGCGGGACAAGGAAGCAGGACAGTCCCTCCGGAGCCTGGCCAAGCACCAGGAAGGCATCCGACATCGGCGCCGACATGAACCATTTGTGGCCGGTCAACCGGTAGAAGCCGCTTCCCGTTCGCTCGGCCCGGGTCGTATTGGCGCGCACATCCGTGCCGCCCTGCTTCTCGGTCATGCCCATGCCGAGCGTCAGCCCGGTCTTCTGCACCGGCGGCTTCTGCGTCTGGTCGTATTTGCGCGTCGTCACGCGCGGCGCCCATTCGCGGAAAAGCTTCGGGCTCGCCATCAGCGCCGCCAGCGAGGCGCTGGTCATAGTGATCGGACACAGATGCCCGGTCTCGAGTTCCGCGGTCAGATAGAAGCGCGCCGCCCGCACCTGATGGCGGCGGCCKATCTCGGCATCGCCGTTTTCCCACACGGAAGAATGCAGGCCGCCGGCAATCGAGCGACGCATCAGGGCGTGATAGGCCGGATGGTATTCGACCAGGTCGAGGCGCCGGCCCTGGCGGTCATGCGTCCGCAATTTCGGCGTATCGGTGTTGGCGAGGCGGGCAAGCTCCTGCGCCTCTTGTGTCATCACGAACCGGCCAAGCCCATCGAGATCCTTGCGCACGGGATCGGAAAAACGCTCGGCAAGCTGGATGAGCAGCGGATCGCCCCGCCATGCATTGCCGCCCGTCAACGGCGGCGGCTGGTTGATCACCTCGTCGGTCACGCCCAATCCTTCAGTTGCCCAATCCTTCAATTGGCCGAGAGGTTCTTAGCATTTCCAAGGCCGCGGTCGCGAATCCGAAGCCCCCAGCCTTATAGCCCAAGCCACGCCTTATAGCCCAAGCCACGGAAGGCGCGCGACGAAAATACCGGGGAGAACGCCCGCAATCCAAAGCTGGCGCTTGCGGCAGGCCGGACCGCACCCTATAGCAGCGCCTTGAGATGACCGACGCTTCGTCCCTGCCGCTCTTTCCCCACCGCCATCTTCTGGGCATCCGCGATCTTTCCCCCGCCGATATCGAGTTGTTGCTCGATCGGGCGGACCAGGCCGTGGCGATCTCACGGCAATCGGAAAAGAAGACTTCGACGCTGCGCGGCCGCACCCAGATCAACCTCTTCTATGAAGCCTCGACCCGCACGCAGTCGTCCTTCGAGCTGGCCGGCAAGCGTCTTGGCGCCGATGTCATGAACATGTCGGTGGCAAGCTCCTCGGTGAAGAAGGGCGAGACGCTGATCGATACGGCCATGACCCTCAACGCCATGCGCCCGGACATCCTGATCATCCGCCACCAGTCGGCGGGCGCGGCTGCCCTGCTCGCCCAGAAGGTCGGCTGCTCGGTGGTCAATGCCGGCGACGGCGCGCACGAGCATCCGACGCAGRCATTGCTCGACGCGCTGACCATCCGCCGCGCCAAGGGACCGCTCTCGAAGCTGATCGTGGCGATCTGCGGCGACATCCTGCATTCGCGCGTCGCCCGCTCCAACATCATGCTCTTGAACGCGCTCGGCGCGCAGGTGCGCGTCGTCGCGCCCTCGACATTGCTRCCGTCCGGCATCGACAGGATKGGCGTGATCGTCGCGCGCTCGATGGCCGAGGGGTTGAAGGACGCCGACGTGGTGATGATGCTGCGCCTGCAGCGCGAGCGCATGGAAGGCGCCTTCGTGCCGTCGATCCGCGAGTATTTCCGCTATTTCGGCCTCGATGCCGAGAAGCTGAAAGCCGCCAAGGACGATGCGCTGGTCATGCATCCCGGYCCGATGAACCGCGGCGTCGAGATTGCCTCCGAGATCGCCGACGGGCCGCAAAGCGTCATCCAGGAACAGGTGGAGATGGGGGTCGCCGTGCGCATGGCGGTGATGGAAGCGCTGCTTGACCCTCGTCGCAACAATGACGGCCGCAACCATGAGGGGCGCGGCGCATGAGCGTGACCGTCTTCAGCAAGGCGCACATCGTCGACCCGTCGCGCGGCGTGGACGAGATCGGCAGCGTCATCGTCGATGGCCGCAAGATCGTCGCGGCCGGGAAAGCCGCATTGAACCAGGGCGTGCCGGAAGGCGGCWCCGTCGTCGACTGCGCCGGCAAGACGATCATTCCAGGCCTTGTCGACGCGCGCGTCTTCATCGGCGAACCCGGCGGCGAGCATCGCGAGACCATCGCTTCGGCAAGCGTGGCGGCGGCGGCCGGCGGCGTCACCTCCATCGTCATGATGCCCGACACCGATCCGGTGATCGACAACGTGGCGCTGGTCGAATTCGTGCTGCGCACCGCGCGCGACACTGCAAGCGTCAACATCTTTCCGGCGGCCGCGATCACCAAGGGCCTCGAAGGCCGCGAGATGACCGAGTTCGGCCTGCTGCGCGAGGCGGGCGCCGTCGCCTATACCGACGGCCGCCACACCATCGCCAATGCGCTGGTGATGCGCCGCGCGCTCACCTACGCCCGCGATTTCGGCGGCGTCATCGCGCATGAAACGCAGGACGCGAACCTCGCCTCGTCCGGCGTGATGAACGAAGGCCTCTACGCAAGCTGGCTCGGCCTGTCGGGTATTCCGCGCGAGGCGGAACTGATCCCGCTCGAGCGCGACCTGGCATTGGCGCGGCTGACCGGCGGGGCCTATCACGCGGCAAAAATCTCGTCCGCGATGGCGGCCGGCGCGGTGAACCGGGCCAAGACCGATGGCGCCAATGTCACGGCCGGCGTCGCCATCCACAATCTGTCGCTCAACGAGAACGATGTCGGCGAATACCGCACCTTCTTCCGGCTCAACCCGCCCTTGCGCGCCGAAGACGACCGGCTGGCGATGATCGAGGCGATCAAGGACGGCACGGTCGACATCATCGTCTCCTCGCACGACCCGCAGGACGTCGACACCAAGCGCCTGCCCTTTGCCGATGCGGCCGCCGGCGCGATCGGGCTGGAGACGCTGCTTGGCGCGGCACTTCGGCTCTACCACAATGGCGATGTGCCGCTGCTCAGGCTGATCGAGACGCTGTCTACTGCGCCGGCGCGACTGTTCGGCCTGCCGGGTGGCACGCTGCAGCCGGGCGCGCCGGCCGATCTCGCGGTCGTCGATCTCGACGAACCGTGGATCGTCAGCGAAAGCGGACTGCGCTCGCGTTCGAAGAACACCTGCTTCGAAGGCGCGCGCCTGCAGGRCAAAGTCTTGCAGACGATGGTCGCGGGCCGAACAGTGTTTTCAGTATAGCCCATCCATTGCTTTGAGCTCTGCCGGACCCTGTTCGCACAGAGTTGCTTGGCGAACCCTCCCGACTCTACCATTATGACCAGCTGTTGCCCAAGCAGCGCCAGCTCTTGCAAACTATGGTTGCATAAAGCAGATTGTATCAATCTTAAGGCGAGCACCTGGAGCGACAGGAGTATGGGGGAGACAATGGGTTACGCGATTTCGCTCGTCCTCGGCTATCTGCTCGGCTCGATTCCGTTCGGGCTCCTGATTACCCGCGCGGCCGGCCTCGGCGACGTCCGCAAGATCGGCTCGGGCAATATCGGCGCCACCAATGTGCTGAGGACAGGCAACAAGGGCCTTGCTGCCGCGACGCTGCTGCTCGATGCGCTGAAGGGCACGGCGGCGGCGCTGATCGCCGGGCATTTCTCGCTGGACTTCGGACTGTTGGCCGGCTTCGGCGCCTTCCTCGGCCATCTCTTCCCCGTCTGGCTCGGCTTCAAGGGCGGCAAGGGCGTCGCAACCTATCTGGGCGTGCTGCTCGGCTTAGCCTGRCAAGGCATGCTCGTCTTCGCCGTCGTCTGGCTCGCGATGGCCTTCTTGTTCCGCTATTCCTCGCTGGCCGCATTGGCGGCCGCGGTGGTCGTGCCGATCGCGCTCTATTTCATGAGCACGCCGCAGATCGCCGGCCTGTTTGCGCTGATGAGCCTGATCGTCTTCATCAAGCACCGCGCCAACATCTCGCGGCTGCTGGCCGGCACCGAAGGCAAGATCGGRGCGAAGGGATGAGCGCCCCGGCCGCCGGCCCGCGCCTCAGCGACCGGCAGCGGCTTGCCTGGCTTCGCCTGATCCGCACGCCCAATGTCGGCCCGGCTTCGTTTCGCGAGCTGATCAACCGCTTCGGCTCGGCAGAAGCCGCGCTTGAAATGCTGCCCGAGCTGACGATCTCCGGCGGCGCCAATCGCRTCGTGCGCATCCCCTCCATCGCCGAGGCCGAAGCCGAGCTGGACGCCGCCCGGCGCGCCGGCGCCCGCTTCGTCGGCATCGGCGAGGCCGATTATCCGCCCTTGCTGAAAACCCTGGACAATCCGCCGCCGCTGCTGGCGGTGAAAGGCGAAGGCTCGGTCTTCCGGTTGCCGGCGGTGGCGATCGTCGGCGCCCGCAATGCCTCGCTGGCCGGCATCAAGATGGCGCGTCTGCTGGCGGCAGACCTCGGCCGCGAAGGCTACGCCATCGTTTCCGGCCTGGCGCGCGGCATCGACACGGCCGCACACAAAGGCAGCGTTTCGACCGGCACCATCGGCGTGCTGGCCGGCGGGCTCGATGTCCCCTACCCGCCCGAGAATGCCGGCCTGTGCGACGAGATCGCCGATCGCGGTGGCGCCATCGTTTCGGAAATGCCCTTCGCCTGGCAGCCGCGCGCCCAGGATTTTCCGCGTCGCAACCGCCTGGTCGCCGGCATGGCGCTTGGACTGGTGGTGGTCGAGGCAGCGCAACGCTCCGGATCTCTGATCAGCGCGCGCCTCGCCAATGAGATGGGCCGGCTGGTCTTCGCCGTGCCGGGCTCGCCGCTCGATCCGCGCGCCGCCGGCTGCAACGCGCTGCTCAAGGACGGCGTCACGCTAATCACCGAAGCCGCCGACGTGCTCGGCGCGCTGGCGCCGCTTGCCGGCGTCCGTCGCCCGCTGACCACGCCACTTRCCGAGGCGCCCGACATATCCGCCATGTCGCCACCCGGCGAAAMCGACCGCGCCGATGTGCTGGAAGCRCTTGGCCCCACGCCGATCGCGGTGGACGACATTATCCGCCACACGGGCATGAGTGCGGCGCAGATATCGATGGTGCTGCTGGAACTCGACCTCGCGGGACGGCTGGAGCGTCACGCCGGCGGGAATGTGTCGCTGATCGCGTGACCTGCGGCCTTCAGTTCCGGATTTCAGTCCTCCTACCGGAACAAATATTTCGACACTTCCGGATTGCCGCGGCGCCACATCACATTGTCGAGGAAGTAGTGGTGCACATTGATGAAGACCAGCACGATGAAGAAGAACAGCGACGAACCGAGCACCTGCTTGTCGTAGGGGACCAGGGCGGTCAACATGAACGGGATCAGCCAGAAGCCGAGATAGCCGAGGGCGGCGCCTCCGATGATGAATCCCCACACCCGCAGCTTATAGCGAGGGCCGAGGACGGATAGGATTTTCGGCTCCGGATCCCGCGCCGCATCCAGGACGTCACGCTCGACATTGGTCTGATAGCGCCACACCACGGCCAGATATTGCAGCGAGTGCAGCGCCGGCACCACAAGCAGCCAGAGCGGGTTTATCCTGGCGATCAGGATCCAGAGATAGAGGGACGCGACATAGGCAACGATGCCATTATATGGCAGGCCGCCGCCATTTTTTCGCCAACGGCTKGCCAGCATCAGGAGCGTAGCCGCTGTGGATGCGACGGCCGCCGCCAAGACAATGTCGGTGATCCATGAAGGCGCGGCGAAGGTGTAATACTGGAGCCCGTAATACTGTCCCGCTGTCACCGCCGTGTTGGTCTGCAGCCAGGCCAGGATCCACACCGCATAGCTGTTGACGAGCAGCACCTTCTTGTCCCGGTTGTCGAAGAATTTCCGTTTCAGCACGGCATCGACCATCAGCATGCCGTAGCCCTGCTTGACGTAGTGCCAGCCGACGAAGAAGAACATTGCGTTGGCCGCGAAGCCGAGCAGCCGCGTGTTTGACGTCGCCGCGCCATAGGCGAAGAACAGGGCCATGATCGCCGGAACGATGACGCCGGCGAAAATGTAGCGAAGCTGCAGGCTTCGGTCGTAGCCGTCGCCACGCGCCTTCCGGCCGAAATTGCGGTAGAAGATCTGGTAGGAATGGGCGAAATGCGGGTAGTTCACCAGATAGGCCACGACGACCATCGTCGCGGCTAACGAGCCTTCGTATTCATGCGGCACGAAGAACAACGCCGGCAGGATCAGAAACGCGCTGCCGCCGAGCATCAGGAAATCGGCGACCGGGCCGAACAGATATCTGCCGGGCGGCGCCGCTTTACGGGCCGTGGTCTCTACCGAAAGGTCAAGTGCCATTCTGGAGCCTCCCTCGGAGGCCCGAGTTTAGCCATGACCCTGTCCAGGGACAAGTTTGCCGGTGGCCGGCTCTCATTGTCTTGGGGAAAGTCACGCCTCAGGGTAAGGAAGCCCTAGCGATCTTCATCAGCCGCTTTCTGGCTTCTGCCACGCGCTTCTGTTCCGACCGTATGCGGCTGCACAGCGCAAGGTTGATCCCTACGCCACAGTCCTCGTCCAGCATTTCCTTCGCGTGATTGAGAGAAGTCTCCGCGCGCTTTACGCTCTGCCTGGCCCTGGCCAGTTCCAAATTCAGTACGTCCACTGTATCCGCATCCCGAATTGCGGTCCCTTCGAGAGGGAAACAGTCGTACATAACTTTTTGTTCCGATTACCACGGGCATCAAGCTGGCCGGCAATGACGCAAGCGCGGTTATTTCCGAAGCAGAGGCTGGATTGRCGCCTTCACCTGGTCRGTAATTTGATCCTCCAGACGCCATCGCCGGCGCACCMGTGCCCGTTTGTTGGGCTTGTACTCGGTAAGCTCGCGCTGCGCCTTGGCGGTGGGCATGGCGAACATCGAGGGGTCCGTCCGGTGCCCTCCGGACTCCATCCAGAAACCGTCATAGTCGGCGGAGATGCGACGGCGCAAACTGGGGTCGGTTGCAAAGACGTGACCCGCATTCGAGACCGCAAAGAGGCCGGAAAGATTTAGAAACCGGGCAAGCGCCTGCGCCACGAGAAGAAGCAGCGTTTTCGGTCGCATTCCCTCCATGGCGTTCGTCAGGATGCGGGCTTCCTCGAGGCCTTGCGCTCCGGCCGAAACACTCTTGAGCACGCCGATCCAAAGGACCTCGCCCGCTCCCTCGATCTGCAGCAGCGACCTGTCCACGATTGCCAATCCCATTTCGGTGACCGGCCGTCGATCCAGGCAAAGGATGAGGCGCCATTCCGCCTCCCTGTAGAGGCCGCCCTGGCCGCCCAGTTCCACCGTGACTTTCCCTGCCCGGGTTATGACGGCGAACAATTCCAGACCGCCAGTGTGGCTCTCGACCACCGCCGCATCGCTTAGCAAACGGGCCGCCGCCATGTAGTGACCGACCAGGGCCACGGCGCGTTTGCCGCGCTTCAGCCCCACGGTCAGGTAGGGACGGACAACCTTGAGTGGAACCTCCGGATAATGATCGAGGATTGGAGCGAAGGGCTCGGCGCCAAGCTTCAGCCTGACATCGGCGATATCGCGGCGATACAGCCAACGAAGGGCGGCCCACTTGACCGTGTGAACCCACTCGTTGAGCCTGCGACGGAAAGCGGAAGGCGCTCGCCTGCCTCGACGTGACGACACCGCTGCCCCATAATTCTATTCGGCGCGACACCGCTCCTCTGGTGATCGCCGACGGCAAGACTTCAAGGACGGCCAGGTCCGTTCATCCGAGCCATTTCTGTTGCCCAACAAGCCCGATGCCCGAACCGGGCCACCAGCCTGCCCTATCGCGAACCGCGCACCCAAGGCAATTTACAAAAATGTAAAGCGCCGACCGAGCGGCGACGTGATGTTGTGGAGGCGGTTGGACTTGCGGCAATTCGGCAGATGTGGCCGGGCTGTTCGAGCGGTCGTTTTTGGTGAGCGCGATGGGATTCGAACCCATGACCTACTGATTAAAAGTCAGTTGCTCTACCGGCTGAGCTACGCGCTCCCGCGGGCTCAAAACGCCGCCCTCGAAATTGCGCGGAACATAGGGAGAGTGCTGCGGCCGGTCAACCGGAAAAAGATGGGCTTCCAAGGCGGATTTTTTGAATGGATTCGAAGGGGCGCCGGGGGCGTTTGCGAACGGCTTTCGATGYCTGCGCCAATGGCGCGGGTCCGCATTRCTTCAGAAATCCCCGCAATAACAATGGGCCGATGCTGGAACGATAGGCGTCCGTTGGAATGGGAACCATTGCAACCTCGACCCGTTTCGCAAAACAGGGACATCCATCAACCATCGAGGAGAAGATTAATGAACAAGATCGCATCGGGACTGCTGGCAGCCGCTCTCTCGACGTCGTTCGTCGCGGCGGAGATGGTGCCGGTCAACGCTCAGCCAAACTATGTGCCGCAACCCCAGGCCCTGTCGGATGTCCATACCGTGCAGTATCGGGATTGGAGAAGGCATCGCGGCTTCAATCGCGATTTCTCGCGTCGTGGTGACGCTGTCTACTGGAACGGCCATCGCGGCTATCGTGAATATCGCCGCGGCTATCGCCGGCATGGCGACTATTGGTTCCCGCTGGCTGCTTTCGCCACGGGCGCGCTGATCACCGGCGCCWTCGTCAACAGCGAGAACAACCGCGTCTATCGCGGCAACYCGCATGTCCAGTGGTGCTACGACCGCTATCGCTCCTACCGCGCCTCGGACAACACCTTCCAGCCGAACAGCGGTCCGCGTCGGCAGTGCGTGTCGCCCTATTGACGGCCTCCAGTCAGTACCCAGGGTCGTTGACTGAGCCCGTGCCTCGAGAGGCACGGGCTCTCTCGTTTTGATCAGCGAAACGGCCAAGCGGTCAGTTTGCCCATCTGACACTTTTGAAAACCAGATACAGCGCTCCGCCTTCACCCCGCGGAGAGCGGTAAGCGCCAAGCGCATTGCAAACCCGAACCATCGCCGCCGTGAGTTCCCAGCCGAGAGCTTCCAGGTCGCCGCCCGTATCGTCCACATAGGCCCGGGCCAAATTGTCTATGGCTTTTTCCTCGCCGAAGGCCCGAACCAGTTTCGCGTCGCCGAGAAGATTGCCAGGCAGGTTCGAATTGGCCCAAGCCCAGAGCCAATTGCCGGCCTTGGCGCTGGTGGAGCCCGCAATCTGGATTTCCGAAACGACCTTGACGCCGCTCTGGTCGGAAAACACCAGCTTTCCGGCCGTCAAGTCGTAGTCATAACGCGACCAGCTGCCGAGGCGGAAATCCTTCGCCAGGCGAGCGTTCTTGGCGGTGAGCTGTTCAAAGGCCTCATCGCGCCAAGCAGGATACCAATCCGGCTGCATTTCCCCTCGCCCGGTCCCGTAAATCGCTATCGCACGCTCAGCGTTCTGCGCACCGCATCGCGCCATCCGGCGAGCTTCGCCGCGCGCGTTGCGGCGTCCATCTGCGGCTTGAAGCGCCGCTCCAGCGCCCAGCTCTTGGCGAATTCCTTCGCTTTCAGCCAGACACCCGCCTTCGACCCGGCAAGCCAGGCGGCGCCCAGCGCGGTCGTTTCCAGAATTGTCGGACGGTCGACCGGTGCGTCGAGAATGTCGGCTAGCCGCTGCATGGTCCAGTCGGACGCCACCATGCCGCCGTCGACGCGAAGCACCGTCTTGGCCGAGGCGCCTTTCCAGTCCTTGCGCATCGCATCGAGCAGGTCGCGCGTCTGGAAGGCGACCGATTCAAGTGCAGCGCGTGCAAACTCCGCCGGACCTGAATTGCGCGTCAGGCCGAAGATCGCGCCGCGCGCATCCGCGTCCCAATGCGGCGCGCCAAGACCGACGAAGGCCGGCACCAGATAGACTTGTTGCGCCGGATCGGCGGTCGCCGCCAGCGCACCGCTTTGTTCGGCCTTGCCGATCACCTTGATACCATCGCGCAGCCACTGCACGGCGGCGCCCGCGATGAAGATCGAACCCTCCAGCGCATACGTGGTCTTGCCGTTCAGCCTGTAGGCGATCGTGGTGAGCAACCGGTTCCTCGAGCGCACCAGGTCCGTGCCGGTGTTGAGCAGCGCAAAGCAGCCGGTGCCGTAGGTCGACTTCATCATGCCCGGCTCGAAGCAGGCCTGGCCGATCGTCGCCGCATGCTGGTCGCCGRCGACGCCGAGTATTGGCATCTCGGCGCCGAAGAGGCTCTTTTCCGTGGCGCCGAAA
Organism: Mesorhizobium sp. LCM 4576; assembly: GCF_001854815.1. NCBI lineage: Bacteria > Pseudomonadati > Pseudomonadota > Alphaproteobacteria > Hyphomicrobiales > Phyllobacteriaceae > Mesorhizobium > Mesorhizobium sp. LCM 4576. The sequence goes on along the minus strand of NZ_MDDT01000004.1, from coordinate 107,037 downwards.
TCGTCGGCGCAATCCTTCACCTCAGGCAGGATCGCCGCCGGTATGTTCAGGATCGAGAGCAGCTCGTCGTCCCAGACATTCTTCTCGATGTTGTAGACCAAAGTGCGCGAGGCGTTGGTGGCATCGGTGGCGTGCACTTGGCCGCCGGTCAGCCGCCAGATCAGGAAACTGTCGATGGTGCCGGCGAGCAATTCACCCTTCTCGGCGCGCTTCCTCGCACCCTTCACCTTGTCCAGCATCCAGGCGATCTTGGTGCCGGAGAAATAGGGGTCGAGCAGCAGACCGGTCTTCTTCGTGAATTTTTTTTCCAGCCCCTGCTTCTTCAACTTCCGGCAGAGCGGCGCGGTGCGGCGATCCTGCCAGACGATCGCATTGTGGATCGGCTTGCCGGTCGCCCTGTCCCAGACCACGACCGTCTCGCGCTGGTTGGTGATGCCGATCGCCGCGACATCCGATGCCGCGCGGCCGGCCGCTTTCAGCGCCGCCTTCACCGTCGCGACGACGCTCRCCCAGATGTCTTCCGGATCGTGCTCGACCCAACCGGAGGCGGGATAGTGCTGGRCAAATTCCTGCTGGCCGGTGCCGGCGACCTTCATCTTGTCGTCGAACAGGATCRCCCGGGTCGATGTCGTTCCCTGGTCGATCGCCAGCACAAAACCGCTCATTCCGTTTCCTCCACTCTCATGCAACAGGGGAGACGGCCAAGCCGCCTCCCCTGCATTTCCTACACAGGTCCGCAGGCCTGCGTCATCCAGTTACTTCTGCCAGCTCTTCACCAGCTCGTCGTAATTGACGGTGATCGGCTTTTCCTTCTCGTTCTCGATCTTCAGCTGAGGCGCGAGATTGCCTTTCTTGACCGCGTCGGCGTTCCAGTAGGCGAGGTCATGCTCTTCGGCCATCTTCGGGCCGATATCGCCCTGGACGCCCGACTTCTCGATGCGGCTCATGACCTTTTCCTGTTCGGCGCAGAGCGAGTCCATTGCTTCCTGCGCGCTCTTGGCGCCCGACGAAGCATCGCCGATCGCCTGCCACCAGAGCTGCGCCAGCTTCGGATAGTCAGGCACGTTGGTCCCGGTCGGCGACCACTGCACGCGGGYCGGCGAGCGGTAGAACTCGATCAGACCRCCGAGCTTCGGCGCGCGCTCGGTAAAGCTCTTGTCGTGGATCGTGCTCTCGCGGATGAAGGTCAGGCCGACATGGCTCTTCTTCACGTCGACGGTTTTCGAGGTGACGAACTGYGCATAGAGCCAGGCGGCCTTGGCGCGGTCGGTCGGCGTCGACTTCATCAGCGTCCAGGAACCCACGTCCTGGTAGCCGAGCTTCATGCCGTCCTTCCAGTAGACGCCGTGCGGCGACGGGGCCATGCGCCATTTCGGCGTGCCGTCGTCGTTCATCACGGCCTTGGCGCCGGCGTCGACCWTCGAAGCGGTGAAGGCGGTGTACCAGAATATCTGCTGGGCAACCGCGCCCTGCGCCGGAACCGGGCCGGATTCAGAGAAGGTCATGYCCTGCGCTTCGGCGGGAGCGTAGGCCTTCAGCCAGTCGAGATATTTCTGGATCGAGTAGACGGCCGCCGGGCCGTTGGTGTCGCCGCCGCGCGCGGTGCAGGAACCGACAGGACGCGAATTCTCATCGACCTTGATGCCCCACTCGTCGACCGGCAGGCCATTCGGAATGCCCTTGTCGCCATTGCCGGCCATGGAGAGCCACGCATCGGTGAACCGCCAGCCGAGCGACGGGTCCTTCTTGCCGTAGTCCATGTGGCCATAGACCTTCTTGCCGTCGATCTCGCGGCCGGTGAAGAACTCGGCGATGTCCTCATAGGCCGACCAGTTGACCGGAACGCCGAGGTCGTAGCCGTATTTGGCCTTGAAGTCGGCCTTGTTCTTCTCGTCGTTGAACCAGTCGTAGCGGAACCAGTAGAGGTTCGCGAACTGCTGGTCGGGAAGCTGGTAGAGCTTCTTGTCGGGCGCCGTCGTGAACGACGTGYCGATGAAGTCCTTCAGGTCGAGGTTCGGATTGGTGACGTCCTTGCCGTCGCCCGCCATCCAGTCGGTCAGGTTGCGCACCTGCTGGTAGCGCCAGTGCGTGCCGATGAGGTCGGAGTCGTTGACCCAGCCGTCATAGAGGTTCTGTCCCGTCTGCATCTGCGTCTGGATCTTCTCGACGACATCGCCTTCCTGGATCGTGTCGTGCGTCAGCTTGATGCCGGTAATCGCGGAGAAGGCCGGCGCCAGCACTTGCGATTCATAGGAATGGGTGGCGATGGTTTCCGAAACGACCTTGATCTCCATGCCGGCGAACGGCTTCGCGGCATCGATGAACCACTGCATTTCCTTTTCCTGATCGGCGCGCGAAAGCGTCGAAAGGTCGCCTATCTCCTTGTCGAGAAAGGCTTTTGCCTCGTCCATACCGGCATAGGCATTGCCCGCCCCGAGCAATAGGACAAGGGCGGTCGTGGATGTTAGAAATTGCCGTCGCATGTGTCTCCTCCAGTCTTAGGTTTAAAGTGCGATCCGGGGCGGCCGCCAGCACGCGGCCGCTCCGTCTGTTTCTCCCTCTATACGTATCGGAACACGCCAATGGCGTAGACCACGGAGAGAGCGAGAGCCCACCACAGGTTGGGTCCTATCAGACCCAGCCAAGCGAGATGGATGAAGGCGCTGCCGAGCAGCGAAAGGAAAAGGCGGTCGCCGCGCGTCGTCTCGAAGCGCAGCACGCCGACGCGCGGATTGCCGCCGGGCGAGACATATTCCCAGACGCCCATGCCGCAGAGCATCAGCGCAATGACGATGAAGAAGGCCGCCGTCGGCCAGGTCCACGCCATCCACGAAAAGTCGAGGTTCATGGTCAGACCCTTCCCAGGGCGAAGCCCTTGGCGATGTAATTGCGCACGAACCAGATGACCAAGGCGCCGGGGATCAGCGTCAGCACGCCGGCGGCGGCGAGCAGGCCCCAGTCCATGCCGGCGGCAGAGACAGTACGGGYCATGGTGGCGGCGATCGGCTTGGCGTCGGTCGTGGTCAGCGTGCGCGCGATCAGGAGCTCCACCCAGGAGAACATGAAGCAGAAGAAGCAGGCGACGCCGATGCCGCTCGCGATCAGCGGCATGAATATCTTCACGAAGAAGCGCGGGAACGAATAGCCGTCGATATAGGCGGTCTCGTCGATCTCCTTCGGCACGCCGGACATGAAGCCTTCGAGGATCCACACCRCCAGCGGCACGTTGAACAGGCAATGYGCCAGCGCCACGGCGATATGGGTGTCGATGAGACCGAAGGCCGAATAGAGCTGGAAGAACGGCAGCGCGAACACCGCCGGCGGCGCCATGCGGTTGGTGAGCAGCCAGAAGAACAAATGCTTGTCGCCGAGGAAGCGGTAGCGCGAGAAGGCGTAGGCCRCCGGCAGCGCCACGGCGACCGAGATCACCATGTTCATCACCACATAGGTGATCGAGTTGATGTAGCCCGAGTACCAGGAGGCATCTGTGAAGATGGTGCGGTAGTTCGCCAATGTCGGATTGTGCGGGAACAGCGTCATCGACGACACGATCTCCGCATTGGTCTTGAAGCTCATATTGATGAGCCAGTAGATCGGCAGGAGCAGCACGACGAYATAGAGCGTCGGCACGATCCACCACCAGCGCGATTCCTCGCCGCGGCRGCRCATCAGCTTGGYCACCTCGTCCTGCGACAGCGTDCTGCCCACCTCGGTGACCGTCGTTTCGCTCACGCGCGTCGTCTCGTTGGCGCCCACCATCTCAGCGCTCCGCGTCGTAGTTGGTCATCACGGTGTAGAATACCCACGACAACAACAGGATGATCAGGAAGTAGACCAGCGACATGRCCGCCGCCGGACCGAGATCGAATTGGCCGAGCGCCGTCTTGACGAGGTCGATCGACAGGAAGGTCGTCGAATTGCCGGGGCCACCGCCGGTGACGACGAAGGGCTCGGTATAGATCATGAAGCTATCCATGAAGCGCAACAGCACGGCGATCAGAAGCACGCGCTGCATCTTCGGCAACTGGATGTAGCGGAAGACCGCCCAGCGCGACGCGCCATCGATCTTGGCCGCCTGGTAGAACGCGTCTGGAATGGAGACCAGCCCGGCATAGCAGAGCAGCACGACCAGGCTGGTCCAGTGCCAGACATCCATGACGATGACGGTGACCCAGGCGTCGAACGGGTCCTGGACATAGTTGTAGTCGACGCCGAGCGCGTTGACGTAATAGCCGAGCAGGCCGATGTCGTTGCGCCCGAACACCTGCCAGATCGTGCCGACGACATTCCACGGGATGAGCAGCGGCAGCGCCATCAGCACCAGGCAGACCGGCACACCCCAGCCCTTCTTCGGCATGTTGAGCGCGATGAAGATGCCGAGCGGCACCTCGATCGCCAGGATGATGAAGGAGAAGATCAGGTTGCGCACCATCGCTTCCCAGAAGCGGTCGGAGGCGAGCAGCTCTTCGAACCATTCGGTGCCGGCCCAGAAGAAGACGTTGTTGCCGAACGTGTCCTGCACCGAATAGTTGACGACGGTCATCAGCGGGATGACGGCCGAGAACGCCACCAGCACCAGCACCGGCAGGACGAGAAACCAGGCCTTGTTGTTCCAGGTCTTGTCCATCTACGCCCCCATCTCGACACGCCAGGAATCGGCATAGATGTTGATGCCGGCAGGATCGAAGCGGACCTTCGGATCGGCCGGCACTTCGTCGTCCTCGCCGATCACCGCGGCAATTTCCCTGCCCTCCAGATTGGCGCGCACGACCTTGTGGCGGCCGACATCCTCGACCTTGCTGACCCGCACCGCCATGCCTTCACGGCCGAGCCGCACATATTCGGGACGGATGCCGAGCTCGACGGCGCCGCTCTCGGCTTTGGRCACGCCCGGAAGCTCGATGCGTTGCGCGCCGAGCGTCGCCGTCCTGCCATCGAGCGACACCGGTAGCACGTTCATGCCCGGCGAGCCGATGAAATAGCCGACGAAGGTATGGCGCGGCCGCTCGAAGAGCTCGGCAGGCGTGYCGATCTGGACGATCTCGCCGTCATACATGACCACGACACGGTCGGCGAAAGTCAGCGCTTCGGTCTGGTCGTGCGTGACATAGACCATGGTGTAGCCGAAGCGGCGGTGCAGTTGCTTCAACTGCGAGCGCAGCACCCATTTCATATGCGGGTCGATCACCGTCAGCGGCTCGTCGAACAGGATGGCGTTGACGTCGGAGCGCACCAGACCGCGCCCAAGCGAGATCTTCTGCTTCTGGTCGGCGGTGAGCCCGCGCGCCTTCTTCTTCGCCAGCGAAGCGAGATCGATCATGTCGAGCGTCTCGCGCACCTTGCGATCGACATCGGCTTCGGGCACGCGGCGGTTGCGCAGCGGGAAGGCCAGATTGTCGTAGACGGTYATGGTGTCGTAGATGACCGGGAACTGGAACACCTGCGCGATGTTGCGCTCCTGCGTCGACAGATTGGTCACGTCCCGGCCGTTGAACAGCAACCGGCCATGCGAGGGATGCAGCAGGCCCGAAATGATGTTGAGCAAGGTGGTCTTGCCRCAGCCCGAGGGCCCGAGCAGCGCATAGGCGCCGCCATCCTCGAAGGTGTGATGCACTTCCTTCAGCGCGAAATCCGAATCCTTCCGCGGGTTGGGCAGGTAGGAGTGGCGGATATGGTTGACCTCGATGCGCGCCATCGCTTGCTCCTTAGGCCGCGAGCTTCGACGCCGTCACGGCGCGGCCGTTCTGGTCGAAAACCATGAGATGGCGCGGGTCGATGAACACCTCGACCTCGTCGTCCGTCTCGAAATCGAGAATGCCATGCGCAAGCATCACCCAGCGCGCATCGGCGAAATCGAGATGGACGAAGCTCTCCGAGCCGGTGATCTCGGTGATGGTGACCTTGGCCCGCACCGGCACGGCGCTGGCGTTCGGCCGCTCCAGCGACAGATGATGCGGCTGGAATCCGATCGTGTAACTGGCGTCGGCAATGCCGGCGAGCTCTGGCGGCACCGGCAGCTTGACACCGCCTTCGAGCAGGAAGTCCGCGCCCTTCTTGGAGAGCACGATGGTGTTGAGCGGCGGATCGGCGAAGGTCCGTGCCGTCACCAGGTCGACAGGCTTGCGGAACACGTCGACGGTCGGACCGAATTGCGTGACGCGGCCTTCCGAGAGCGTCGCCGTATTGCCGCCGAGCAACAGCGCTTCGTGCGGCTCGGTGGTGGCGTAGACGAAGATGGTGCCGGCGGCGGCGAAGATCTTCGGCAATTCGGCGCGCAATTCCTCGCGCAGCTTGTAGTCGAGATTGGCCAAAGGCTCGTCGAGCAGCACCAGGCTGGCGTTCTTGACGATTGCGCGGGCAAGCGCGGTGCGCTGCTGCTGTCCTCCGGACAGGTTGAGCGGCGTGCGGTCGAGATAAGGCGTCAGCTTCAAGAGCGCCGCCGCGTTGCGCACTTCCTTGTCGATCTTGGCCTGCTCGACGCCGGCGACCCGCAGCGGCGAAGCGATGTTCTCGTAGACGGTCATCGCCGGGTAATTGATGAACTGCTGGTACACCATGGCGACGTTGCGCTTCTGCACCTTCTGTCCGGTGACGTCCTTGCCATCGAACCAGACCGAGCCGGACGTCGGCGCGTCGAGGCCCGCCATCAGCCRCATCAGGCTGGTCTTGCCGGAGAGTGTCGGCCCGAGGAGCACGTTCAGCGAGCCGTGCTGAAGCGTCAGCGACACGTCGCGGATATGCTCCTGCGCGCCCACCGTCTTCGTCACGTTCCTCAGTTCCAGCATCACGCCTCCTCCCAGACCTTGCGCATCAGCGGTCGATCCTCATTCGGCTGCCGCGACGTGACGGTTGCTCAGTCCGCGCATGAATTCTTCCAGTGCCGCCGCCTGCTCGCGGCTGAAATGCAGGCCACGCTTGGTGCGGCGCCACAGCACGTCCTCGGCGGTGACCGCCCATTCGTTGTCGACCAGGTAGCGCACCTCGGCCTCGAAAAGGTCAGCGCCGAAATTGCGGCCGAGATCGGCATTCGACTTGGCGAGCCCGAGCAGCTTTTGCGCGCGCGTGCCGTAAAGCCGGGTCAACCGGCGCGCCAGCCGCTGGTCGAGAAACGGATAGGCGCTCTTCAGGCTGGCGACCTGGGCATCGAAACCGGTCGCGGGGAAATCGCCGCCGGGCAGCGGCGCATCATGCGTCCACGGCTTGCCGCGCTTGCCGAGAAACCCTTCGATCTTCTCCAGCATCGATTCCGCCAGCCGGCGGAACGTCGTGATCTTGCCGCCGAAGGCGTTGACGAGCGGAGCAACGCCCTCCCCGCCATCGGCCTTGAGCACATAGTCGCGCGTCGCTTCCTGGGCCTTCGACGCGCCGTCATCGTAGAGCGGGCGCACGGCGGAATAGGTCCAGACGATGTCGGAGCGCTTGACGGGCTGTGCAAAATACTCGCTCGCCGCGGCGCACAGATAGTCGATCTCGGCATCGGAGATCTTCACGTCATGCGGATCGCCAGGATAGTCGCGGTCGGTGGTGCCGATCAGCGTGAATTCTTCCTCGTAGGGAATGGCGAAGATGATGCGGCCATCCTTGTTCTGGAAGAAATAGGCGCGCGGATCGTCGAACTTCTTGGCGACGACGATGTGGCTGCCTTGCACGAGACGGACATTGTGGACCTCGTTCTGGCCGACGGCGGCCGAAAGCACGTGATCGACCCAGGGTCCGGCGGCGTTGACGAGAAGCCGCGCGCGCACTTCCTCGGTCTCACCGGTCAGCACGTTCTGCACCTTGATGGTCCAGGTCGAACCGTCGCGTCGCGCGCTGACGACCTTGGTGCGGGTGCGAATGACGGCGCCCCGGTCGGCGGCGTCACGCGCATTCAGCGCCACCAGGCGCGCGTCATTGACCCAGCCGTCCGAATATTCGAACGCCTTGCGGAACAACGGCTTCAGCGGCTTGCCGGCCGGATCGCTCGCCATATCCAGCGTCTTCGTCGCCGGCAAGAGTTTGCGCCCGCCGATATGATCGTAAAGGAACAGCCCGAGCCGGATCAGCCAGGCGGGCCTCAGGCCCTTGGCGTAAGGCAGCACGAAGCGCATCGGCCAGATGATGTGCGGCGCGTTCTTCCACAGCACTTCGCGTTCCATCAGCGCTTCGCGCACCAGCCGGAACTCGTAGAATTCGAGATAGCGCAGTCCGCCATGGATGAGCTTGGTCGAGCCGGAGGACGTCCCGCTCGCCAGATCGTTCATTTCCGCGAGGTAAACTGAAAATCCGCGGCCAACGGCGTCGCGGGCGATACCGCAGCCATTGATGCCGCCGCCGATGACGAAAATGTCATGGATCGGAATTGCGTCCAAGGAGTCCTCCAACGATTTCGCATTGCACCATTTTTGTGTTTTACGAAACCGTGTCGGAATTATTTCGAACTCAAACCGAATGTCAAACGAAATATCACAGCTGCGTGAAACAGCCTTGATGCGCCGCTATTCGAGCGCCGTCTCGATCAATCGGACTTCGGTCTCCTCGCAAATCCGGCGAATCGAGGGGATGTCGCAACGATCGGTGATGAAGGTATTCACCTGCGAAAGGTGGCCGATCCGGACTGGCGCCGTGCGCTCGAATTTGGTTCGGTCGGAGACCAGGATGACATGACGCGCGTTGGCGATGATGGCCTGCGCCACCTTCACTTCCCGAAAATCGAAATCGAGCAGCGCGCCGTCATGATCGATCGCCGAGGCACCGATGACCGCGTAATCGACTTTGAAMTGGCGGATGAAATCGACGGCCGCTTCGCCGACAACGCCGCCGTCGGAGCCGCGCACCACACCGCCCGCGATCACCACCTCGATCGTGGGATATATGCGCATCCTATTGGCAACATTGATGTTATTGGTGATGACCATTAGYCCGCTATGGTCGAGCAGCGCCTTGCTGACAGCCTCGGTGGTGGTGCCGATGTTGATGAACAGCGAGGCATTGTCTGGGATTAGCCGCGCCGCCGCGCTGCCGATCGCCTCCTTCTCGTCGGCGGCGATCTTACGGCGCGCCTCATATTCCATGTTCTCGATGCCGGACGGGAACAGTGCGCCGCCATGAATGCGGGTTAGCAGGCGCTGGTCGCACAGATCGTTGAGGTCCTTGCGGATGGTCTGCGGAGTCACATTGAAATGCGTCGCCAGATCCTCGACCAGAACCCGGCCATGGTCCTTCGCCATCTGGATGATTTCGGCATGGCGTGGCGAAAGAAACATCCGGCGTCCTCCATTTTCGTTTTTCTGGTTTATATCGGAAAACGAAAGCGAAGAAAAGGCATAAGCCGGCTAACGAAAATCACCTGATTGCAAAAGGTAAACCGGCGCCGAATGCGTCTGCCGGCTCAGGATAAGCGCCGCGCAATCTCGACTATGACGTCGAACGCAGCGTCGACATCGGCCGCCGTCGATTCGAACTGTCCCGCCTGAAAGCGGATCGCCACGCGCCCGTCGACCCGCGTTTGCGTCAGGTAGATGCGGCCATCGTTGTTGATGGCGTCGACCAGCCGCAGATTGTGCTCGTCCGGATCGGCACCCGAAGGCRCCTGGTGCCGGAACGAGAACAGCGAAAGCATCGGTTCGCTGACGAGCGCGAAATCGGCTTCCTTGGCAAGCCGCGTGGCCAGTCCTTCGCTCCAGGCGACGTGGTTGCGGATCATGGTGCGCAAGCCTTCGAGGCCATGGGYCCGCAGCAGGAACCAGAGTTTGAGCGCGYGGAAGCGGCGCCCGAGCGGCACCGACCATTCCGAATAGTTGATGATGCCGTCATGGCCGCGGGTCTTCAGATAATCCGGCTTGATCGCCAGCGTGCGCACCAGGTCTTCCGGCTGGCGCACGAACTGGATCGAGCAATCGAACTGCGCGCCGAGCCATTTGTGCGGATTGAAGACAATGGAATCGGCGCCTTCGACGCCTGCCCAGAAATGCCTGTATTCCGGGCAGATCATCGCCGACCCGGCCCAGGCGGCGTCGACATGCAGATAGAGCCTGTGCCGCTTCGCGACCGCGGCCACCGCCGCGATGTCATCGGTCCCGCCGGTGCTGGTGCCGCCGACGCAGGCGATGATGCCCGCAGGCAGCAGTCCCGCTTCGCGATCGGCGACGATCGCGGCCTCCAGCGCAGCCGTATCCATGGCACGAAAACGTCCTGAGACCGGGATGCGAACGAGGTTATCCTCGCCGATGCCGGAGACCCAGATGGCGCGATCGATCGAGGTGTGGACCTGGTCGGAGGAATAGACGCGCAGCTTGCTTTGCCCGGCCAGACCCTTTTTGTTGCCCTGCCAATCGAGCGCCCGCTCGCGCATGGTCAAAACCGCCGCAAGCGTCGCCGACGAGGCCGAATCCTGGATGACGCCGGAAAAGCCTTCGGGCAGGCCGAGCGCCTGGCGCATCCAGTCGACGATGCGCGTCTCGAGTTCTGTCGCCGCCGGCGAGGTCTGCCACAGCATGCATTGTGCGGCCATCGCTGAGACCAGATATTCCGCCACGACCGAAACCGGCGCCGCATTGGCCGGAAAATAGGCGAAGAAGCGCGGATGCTGCCAATGCGTCATGCCCGGCACGATCTTTTCTTCGAAATCCGCGAAGATCTTTTCCATCGACTCCGGCGATTCGGGTGGCGAGGCCTCGATGCTTCTGAAAATCTCGCCCGGCGCGATTGCCGGCCGGACCGGGCGGTCGCGCAGGCCGGCGCGGTAATCGACGCCCCAATCGGCCGCCCGCCTCGACCAGTCGCGGAATTCCTCGTTGTCCATATTTTCCTCCCAGCAGCCGTCGAAGGCACGGCCGATTGAGCCGGATTTGATTAACAGGTTAAATATGATGAAGCAACGGCGGGACTGGAACCCCTACCCCGGAAAATCCGGCAGATTTGAAAAAGCGATTTTCAGCGCGTTGGACCAGCCGTCCGAAATGGTGCGGTAGTAAGGATCGTCCTGGCCGATCCGCCGGTTCAGGCCCACTCTGAGCGCATCCTGCTCCAGGAACAGCAGATCGAGAGGCAGCCCGACAGAAAGGTTGGATTTCAGCGTCGAGTCGAACGACAYCAGAAGCAGCTTCACCGTTTCGGCCAGGCTCATTGTCCGGTCATAGGCCCGGATGATGATCGGCTTGCCGTATTTCGTCTCGCCGATCTGGAAGAACGGCGTGTCATCGGTMGACTCGATGAAATTGCCTTCCGGGTAGATCATGAACAGCCGCGGCGGGCTGCCCTTGATCTGGCCGCCGAGAATGAAGGAGGCATTGAAGTAGGAATCCGCCTTGTCGCCGTTCGGCGAGGCATGCTCGATCACTTCCTTGACCGTATCGCCGACCAGCCGCACCGTCTGGTACATGGACGGGGTTCCGAGCAGCTTCGGATGACGATCGCTGACGGCCTTGTTGCGTTCGTCRAGCAGGCTGACCACCGCCTGCGTGGTGGCAAGGTTGCCCRCAGACATCAGCACGATGACGCRCTCGCCGGGCTCTTCCCACACATGCATCTTCTTGAAGGTCGAGATCGAATCCATGCCGGCATTGGTGCGCGTGTCCGACATGAACACGAGCCCGCGATCGATCTTGAGGCCGACGCAATAGGTCATGGTCGCTCTTCTGCCAAAGCAATTCCACGAAAAGCGTGTAGCAGTTTTCTGCCCGGAATTGCGTGAAAACAAAGAGATAGAGCGGTTCGGCGATTCTATCAAACGCTGAACCGCTCCAGCGATTCCAGCGCAGATTACTGCTCTACCGTGACGGTGACGGCAAGCTTCTCTTGCGCCTGCCCCAAGAGTATCCCCGATACCGGCGAGGCGTCACGATAGTCGCGCCCCGTCGCCACCCGCACATAGCGCTCGTCGGGTGAGATACCGTTCGCCGGGTCGAAGGCAACCCATCCKAGCCCAACGACATAGGCCTCGGCCCAGGCATGGCTGGYGGCCTGCTCCACGTCCGCGTCCATCATCAGGTAGCCACTGACATAGCGGGCGGGAAAACCAAGCGTGCCGGCCGCGGCGATGAAGATATGGCTGTGGTCCTGGCAGACTCCGGATTTCAGCGCCAGCGCCTCTTCGGCCGGTGTCACGACGCTGGTCGTGCCCGGCCTGTAGGCGACGCGTTCGCGGATCGCGCCCATCAGCGTGTGCAGCCGCTCGATCTCCGTCCCCTGCCCGACCGCGCCGGCCAATGCGCGTATGCCCTCGCCGGCAGTGGTGAGCGGCGTCTGTTGTGCGAACAGCCAGAGCGGCGCAAAGCCCTGATGCGGGCCCGTCACGCCTGCCGTGTCATGCGTGGTCACGTCGCCCGTGGCCTCGACGGTGATCGAGTTTTGGCCGCTCTCGGCGCTCACCAGCCGGGTGTCGTTGCCGAAATGGTCGGTGAAGCGCACCTCCTCGCGCGCGCCTTCCACCCTGATCGCCCAGGAGCCGACGGTCTGCGTGCGCCCGCTGGAAGGCAGCAGGCGCAGCCGCTGCAGCAGATACTGCACCGGCTGATCGTAGCGGTACTCGGTGCGATGGGTGATCTTGAGCCGCATAGCGCTCGCCCTCGGCTGTGCTCAATAGAACCGATAGTCCTGGGCGATCTCGTCGCCCAGCCTGGTGTTGTCGCGAATGAACTCGGCCAGGAACTCGTGCAAGCCGTGATCGAATATGTCCTTGATCGACCCTCTCTTGAGCAGCGCCTGGATCTTCTCGGCCGTGGCATGGCAGGCATGGCGCTCGCCATAATCGTCGGCAAGGAATTTCAAATGCTCGCCGAGGAAGCGGTAGCAGAAGGTCAGCGAGCGCGGCATGCGCACATTGAGGATCAGATAGTCGGCGATATTGGTTGGCTTATAGTCGGCTTCATAAACCCAGCGATAGGAGCGGTGCGCCGACACCGAGCGCAGGATGGATTCCCACTGATAGTTGTCCAGCGTCGAGCCGACCCAGGACAGCGAAGGTAGGAGCACATAATATTTCACGTCGAGGATGCGCGCGGTGTTGTCGGCGCGCTCGACATAGGTGCCGAGCTGCGAGAAATCGAAGATCTCGTTGCGCAGCATCGTGCCGTAGAAGGAACCGCGGATCAGCGCCGTCTCGCGCTTGATGGCGTCGAGCACCGTCGGCAGGTCGCGCTCGTCGATCGGCCTCGCCAGCATGCGCTTCAGCGACATCCACGCTTCGTTGATGCTTTCCCACGTCTCGCGCGTCAGTGCCGTGCGCACCATGCGGGCATTGTTGCGCGCCGTCTCGATCGACGACATCGTGCTCGACGGGTTCGAGGTATCGCGCAGCAGGAAGTCGGAGACGTTTGCGGCGGTGTAGTCCTGGTATTTCTGGCTGAAGGCGATGTCCGAGCCGGCGCTGAGCAGCACCGAGTTCCACTCTTCGGATGCGTCCTGGGTGCGCGTCAGCGCCATGCGCAGGCCGGCATCGACAAGGCGCGCCATGTTTTCGGCCCGCTCGATATAGCGGTTCATCCAGTAGAGACCGTTGGCGGTGCGGCCGAGAAGCATTTCAGCTTGCTCCAGTGTCGAGCGAATAGCGAATAGCGAGTAGCGAGTAGGGGAAAAAGGACTTCATGACTTTTGTTGCAGGCTCCTGATCATCGAACGCAGCATTTTCCCGATCTCATCAGTTTGGCCAAGCAAGTTGGCGACCTCCGCTTCGACCATCAATCCTACCTCCCCACACAGGATGAGATGTGTTTCCAATTCTTTCAGCGAGCCCTGCGCCGTACGAAGAAATTGAATAAAGACTCCTGTACTTTCTCGTCCATGACCTTCGGCAACGTTCGCGGCGATGGAAGCTGCGAGCGTCGTATCTGAGAGGTCATCCCGTACGCTTCGCTGTTTGGAAAAGCTTTCGTGGCCGAGTAGCAATTCACCGCCAACCTCAAGGCCACCTTCCAAACGATCAGATCTCTGTAGGAATTGATTGCCGTCGTATTCCCCCCTTTTTCCCTATTCCCTATTCCCTATTCCCTATTCCCTATTCGCTATTCGCTCTTTCAATCATCCAACACCCATGTATCTTTCGTCCCTCCGCCTTGCGAAGAGTTGACCACGAGCGAGYCTTCCTTAAGAGCGACACGCGTCAGGCCGCCCGGCACGATCTGGATGCGATCGGAGACCAGCACGTAAGGCCGAAGGTCGACATGGCGGGGCGACAGGCCCTTTTCGGTCAGGATCGGGCAGGTCGACAGCGCCAGCGTCGGCTGGGCGATGTAGTTCGAGGGCTTCGCCTGCAGCTTCTTGGCGAACGCCTCGCATTCCTTCTTGGTCGCCGCCGGACCGACCAGCATRCCATAGCCGCCGGAGCCGTGCACCTCCTTGATCACCAGTTCGCTTATGTGCTCCAGCACATATTTGAGGCTGTCCGGCTCCGAGCAGCGCCAGGTCGGGATGTTGCCCAGGATCGCCTTACGGCCGGTGTAGAACTCGACGATCTCGGGCATATAGGAATAGATCGCCTTGTCGTCGGCGATGCCGGTGCCGGGCGCATTGGCGATGGTGATGTTGCCGGCGCGATAGACATCCATGATGCCCGGCACGCCGAGCGCGGAGTCCGGCCGGAACGTCAGCGGATCGAGGAAGGCGTCATCGACGCGCCGGTAGAGCACGTCGATCTGCTTGTAGCCTTCGGTCGTGCGCATCGCGACATGGCCGTCGACGACGCGCAGATCCTGCCCTTCGACGAGTTGCACGCCCATCTGGTCGGCGAGGAAGGCATGCTCGAAATAGGCTGAGTTGTAGGAACCCGGCGTCAGCACCGCGATGGTCGGCGTGCCTTTAGCGCTTTGCGGCYGCACGGCGGCGAGCGACTGGCGCAGCAGCTGCGGGTAGTTCTCGACCGGCCGCACCTTGATCTTCTGGAACAGCTCCGGAAAGAGCTGCATCATCGTTTCGCGGTTCTCCAGCATGTAGGAGACGCCGGACGGCGTGCGGGCATTGTCCTCCAGCACATAGAACTCGTTCTCCGAAATGCGCACGATGTCGACGCCGATGATGTGCGTATAGACGCCGGCCGGCGGCCTGACGCCGATCATCTCGGGCAGGAAGGCCTCGTTCCGGGCGATCAGATCCTTTGGCACCCGCCCGGCGCGCAGGATCTCCTGGCGGTGGTAGATGTCGTCGAGGAAAGCGTTCAGCGCCTGCACGCGCTGTTCGATGCCTTGCGTCAGCCGCCGCCATTCCTGGCCGGAGAGGATACGCGGGACGATGTCGAAAKGGATCAGCCGTTCGGAAGCTTCCTGCTCGCCATAGACGGCGAAGGTGATGCCGGTCTTGCGGAAGACGCGCTCGGCGTCCTGCATTTTCTGGGTGAGCCTGGCCGGGTCCTGCTCCTTCAGCCAGCGATCGTAAGCCTCATAAGGTCTTCTCAATCCGGAGACTTCCGGAAGCATTTCGTCGAACGCTGCCAATCGCGTACTCCCCTCTGAAGGCCATTTCACTGGCCCCGCCGGAGAAAATCAAGCGCAATCGGTGATTTAGGAAGCCGTGACGRCCACTCTATGCAAATTGCCTAAAATCAAGGCACGGACCRCAAGGCCGGGTCAGCTCCTGCTTTCCGACAGGGCATCGTCAAGGCCCGTCAGAACGCCCGGAAGGTCACGATGGTGAAGGTGTCCTTGATGCCGGGGAGAATCTGCACCCGCTCGTTGACGAAATGGCCAACGTCTTCCTCGTCGTCGACATAGAATTTGGCGAGCAGGTCGTAATTGCCGGCGGTCGAGTAGATCTCGGAGGCGATCTCGGCGTCGGCGAGCGCGCTGGCGACCTCATAGGCCTTGCCCAGATCGCATTTAATCTGCACGAAAAATGCCTTCATTGCCCGGTCCTGCCAGCCTCGGAGCAATTCCAGGAAAAGTGCCTGGCGGTTTTCCGTCCGGAATTGCGTCAAAACAAACAGTTGGAACGGGTCGGCGATTCCCAGGAGCGGATCCATTCCAACGAATAAGCGGCCCTTGTGGCAGACTGCCGCCCGGCTTTCAAGCATCAGGCGGCTCGCGTCCTGGCGACCGCTTGCCGCAATTGCGCAATCGTGGACATCGGCGCCGGCAAGAAATCTTCCGAATATCGTGAAACCGCGGCACCCCGCGCAGCGTATGTTAGGATGTTCCTCGCAACGCGAATTCCCGGAGGCACGCCATGCGCCGCGCTTTGTTCGCACTCACCCTCGTTCCGATATTTCTTGCGTCCATGGCCTTCGCCGGCGACGCCGAGATCAAGGCCGCGCAGACCGTCATCGACAGCCAGTTGAAGGCCTTTATCGCCAATGACGGCGCCACCGCCTACAGTTTCGCCGCGCCGAATGTGAAGCAGATCTTCCCGACCGTCGACACCTTCATGAACATGGTGACGAACGGCTACGCGCCGGTGCGCAAACCCCAGTCTTATTCCTTCGGCAGGGTCGAGCAGACCGCCCCCGGTTCAATCGTCCAGCAGGTGTTGATCGTCGGACCCGACGGAAAGGACTATGAAGCCGTCTATACGTTGCAGCAGCAGCCCGACGGCAGTTTCAAGATCACCGGCTGCAGCCTGCGCGCCTCGACTTCGGTCAGTACCTGAGCAATCGAGGAAAAGCGCGCGATGTCTGGAATTTTGACTGGGCCCGCGCTCAATCCCGGCGCTGATACAGGGTCCAGCCCAGGCCTGAAAGACCCCAACTCGTCGAGGCATCGACACGCTCATAGGCCGACATGCAATCCGGCACGGCGTCGACATGTTGCGGTTGCCGGTCGATGGCGCCTTCGAGGATCAGCCAGGGCGGACGTTCGTCACATATTTTGTCCTTCGCGACAAACGATGCCTGGCGCCCCAGGCGTTTGGCGAAATAGTCGACGATCATGACGGTCCGGAATTCCTGGTTGGTGGCGTAGTCAGCCGCGCCGTCACGCGTCATTTTGTCGACCATCGTGGCGTAGGATCCCCGTCCATATTCGTAGAATGGCAGCAGTAGCGTCGTCGTGCCGGCAAGGATTGCCACCACTGCGGCCGCCGCCAACACTCGATACTTGCCCCCAGCCGCGAAACCACGCCCAAGCAACTCGCCCGCCCACAGCAACATCAATGTTGCCGGAACGAGGAAATAACGCTGAAATTCGGCATTGGGCAGTCGTGCCATTGCCATGACGATGGGCAGCCCCACGATCCCGATCAGATAGAGGCTGGCCCGTCGGTCGCGCCATATGGCGGCGCAGACGCAAACGAGGCCGCATGCGGCGGCAATGCAGACCCAGTCCCCGATCCAATCCGGCACGCCGAACAGATAGCGGATCATTCCGCCATAGCCCTGCGCGAACGCCTGAAGCGAGAATGGCAAGGCGCCGCCGATCCTGAAGCCAAACAGCAGCCTGCCAACAAGCATGCAGGCGGCGAGYGGCAGGACGGCCAGGAAGGCGGGCGCGAAAATCTGRCCGAGCTCGACATTGACCCGATCGAAGCTGCCGGTGCGTCGCCAGATGAGCCAGGCGGTCCAGGCTGCCAGGACAGCCACGGTTTCCACCATGATGAGATGAGACAGAAAGCCGAGGAGGACGATCACCCCGAACGCGATGCCCGAACCCCGTTTGTCGAGCCTGCGTTCCAGGAGCACGACRGCAAGAAGCGTGAACAACACCAGGCCGGCATAGCCTCTCGCTTCCGAGCCGTAGTGAACCATCGGATAGYTGACGGCGAACAGCAGGCTTGTGGCGACAGCGGCCCAGCGGCCGCGAGCAGCAGTCCCTGYGGCAACGACAGYGCCGACACCAAGCGCTATCGACAGCCCGCGCTGAAGCAATGGTGAAGCATCCGGGCCGATCAGATAGAGGTAGATCGAATTGAGGAAATGATTGTTGTCGTGATTTATGCGCCAGAATATCTGGTCGATCGAGGTGAGCGGCTCAAGCAGAACCAGGCTCCAGATCTCGTCCATCCAGAGATCGCCACGCGCGCCGAGCACCCGCAGGACGAGGCCGGCCACCCCGATGACCGCGACCGCTAGTAATACCGTTCCTGTCCATTGTTGGACGACAATAACAGACTCAGAAGAGCCGCCTGCACGCTTGGCCTCGCCTGACGCCGCTTGTCCCGAGATGAGCAAGGTCTCCGCCTTTGCCTGATATCATCCCGGCAATCTGTATAGTCACAGTCGTTTCAAAATAGTTCGCAAATGCTCGGGAGGGCCTGCAGTCGCTCAGCGGACCGGAATATCGCCCCTCGCCCAGCCTTCGGTGATCCCCGCGGCGCGCTCTTCGAAGGCCCCCGCCTCTATAGCCGCGCGGATGTCCTGCATCAGCTTCTGATAATAGGACAGGTTGTTCCAGGTCAGCAGCATGGCGCCGAGCGCTTCCTGCGAGCGCACCAGGTGGTGCAGATAGGCGCGCGAGTAATCACGCGCCGCCGGGCAGTCGCTTTCTTCGTCCAGCGGTCGCGGATCGTCGGCATGGCGGGCGTTCCTGAGATTGACCTTGCCGCGGCGCGTATAGGCAAGGCCATGGCGGCCGGCGCGCGTCGGCATCACGCAGTCGAACATGTCGATGCCGCGCGCCACCGATTTCAATATATCGTCCGGTGTGCCGACGCCCATCAGGTAGCGCGGCCTGTCGGCCGGCAGCTCCGGGCAGGTGATGTCGAGCATCTCCAGCATCACCGACTGCGGCTCGCCGACCGCCAGCCCGCCGACGGCATAGCCTTTCAGGTCCATCGCCTTCAACGCCTGCGCCGAGCGCAGGCGCATCGCCGCGCTGTCGCCGCCCTGGACGATGCCGAACATCGCCTTGCCCGGCTGGTCGCCGAACGCCGCCTTGCACCGCTCGGCCCAACGCAGCGACAATTCCATGGCGCGCTCGATCTCCTTGGGCTTGGCCGGAAGCGCGGTGCATTCGTCGAGCTGCATCTGGATGTCGGAATCGAGCAGTCCCTGGATCTCGATCGACCGCTCGGGCGACATCTCGTAAGGCGCGCCGTCGATATGCGAGCGGAAGGTGACGCCCTGTTCGGTCAATTTCCTGAGCGTCGACAGCGACATGACCTGGAAGCCGCCGCTGTCGGTCAGGATCGGATATGGCCAGCGGGCGAACTCGTGCAGGCCGCCGAGCCTGGCCACGCGCTCGGCGCCGGGCCGCAGCATCAGATGGTAGGTGTTGCCGAGGATGATGTCGRCGCCGACGCCGCGCACCTGGTCCATATACATGGCCTTGACGGTGCCGCCGGTGCCAACCGGCATGAAGGCCGGTGTGCGGATCTCGCCGCGCGGCATCGAGACGAGACCGCGCCGTGCCTTGCCGTCGGTAGCAAGCACCTTGAAGGAAAAAGTCTCAGCCATTGAATTCCTTGTCGTGCACCGGCGCCTCGGGCGCCTGCTCGTCGAGCGATTGCCGGTAGCGAATGCAGCCGCGCATGAATCTCGGCCAGGGCGGCACCGCGATCGACGGCTCGGTCCTTTCCGGCAAAAGGTCCCAGAGATCGGGATGATGCCAGCACAGATCGTGCCCGCTCGTATCGCGATGCGCGCGAATGCCGGCGCGCAGCTTCTTCACTTCCGCGATCAGYCCATCGCGGTCCATTTTCTCGAGGTCATCGTCCATCGCTCGTCTCCGCCCGGTAAAGCAGGCTGGCGTCGCCATAGGAATAGAACCTGTAGCGGTTCTCGATGGCATGCGCATAGGCCGAGCGCATTGTCTCAAGCCCGCTGAAGGCCGAGACCAGCATGAACAGCGTCGAGCGCGGCAGATGGAAATTGGTCATCAGCATGTCGGCCGTGCGAAACCGGTAGCCGGGCGTGATGAAGATGTCGGTGGGTCCGGACCAAGGCTCGATCCTGCCGTCGTCGCGCGCGGCACTTTCCAAAAGCCGCAGCGATGTCGTGCCGACGCAGATGATCCGCCCTCCCCGCGCCCTGGCCGCGTTGAGCGCCGCCGCCGTCTCCGCGCTAACCGAGCCGGTCTCTGCATGCATCTTGTGATCGGCCGTGTCGTCGGCCTTCACCGGCAGGAAGGTTCCGGCGCCGACATGCAACGTGACGAAGCGGCGCTCGATGCCCCTGGCGTCGAGCGCGGCAAACAGCTCCGGCGTGAAATGCAGGCCCGCGGTGGGGGCTGCGACGGCGCCCTCTTCCCTGGCGTAGATGGTCTGGTAATCGGCGCGATCGCGCTCGTCATCGTCGCGCTTCGAGGCGATGTAAGGGGGCAGCGGAATATGGCCGACCGCATGCAGCGCCTCGTCGAGGAATGGCCCGGAAAGATCGAAGCCGAGCAGCGCCTCGCCCGCCTCGCCCTTTTCGAGCACCGTCGCGTCGAGCTGGCCGAGGAAGCAGGAATTCTGGTCATGGCCGAAATGGATGCGGTCGCCGGCGGCGATGCGTTTTCCCGGCCGCATGAAGGCCTGCCAGCGGTCTGGCGCCACGCGCATATGCAGCGTCGCCTCGACCTGCGCCACCGCCTCGCCGCGCTTGCGCATGCCTTTGAGCTGCGCCGGAATGACCTTGGTGTCATTGAACACCAGCACGTCGCCTTGGCGAAGCAGTGACGGCAGATCGGAGACGATGCGGTCCTGCAATGGTTCGCCCGGCTTGACGATCAGCAGCCTGGCGCTGTGGCGCGGCTCTGCCGGGCGAAGCGCGATGCGCTCCTCCGGCAGGTCGAAGTCGAACAGGTCGACTCGCATCAGTAGAGCCGGATGAGCAGYGCCCCGGCAAGCAAGAGCACGGCGCCGGCGACACGGCCAAGCGAGATTTCGCGCACCGCCACGCCCAGGAAACCGGCGCGGTCGATCAGCATGCCGGCGATCAGCTGACCGGCGACCAGGAAGGCCATCAGCGCGGCAGCGCCGATGCGCGGCGTCAGGATCGTCGACAGCGTCACATAAAAGCCGCCGAGCATGCCRCCGGCAATGAACAGCCAGGGCGCCGGCGCTTTCCAGTCGAGCGAGATGCCCTGCAGCTTCACCACCGAGACCGCGATGATGCCGAGCACGATGGCTCCGGACAGGAAGGAGAACGCGGCGGCGGCCACTGGAAGGYCGAGGCCCTTTGCCAATTGCGAATTGATCGGCGCCTGGATGGCGATGAAGGCGCCGGACAGGATTCCGAGCAGGGACCAGACAGCGCCCATCATCGTACCGCCCTTACTTGACGTCGGCCGCGACCTTCAGCGACACGATCTTGTCGGGGTCCTGCACCGGCTCGCCGCGCTTGATCTTGTCGACATTCTCCATGCCTTCGATGACCTGGCCCCACACCGTGTACTGGCGGTTGAGGAAGGCGGCGTCGTCGAAGCAGATGAAGAATTGCGAGWTCGCCGAGTTCGGGTTCTGGGCCCTGGCCATCGAGCAGGCGCCGCGGCCGTGATTGGCGTTGGAGAACTCGGCCTTGAGGTCCGGCTTATCGGAGCCGCCCATGCCCGCGCGCGACGGCGCATAGGTCGGCTTCGAGGAGTTGCCGAACTTGACGTCGCCGGTCTGCGCCATGAAGCCGTCGATGACGCGGTGGAACACCACGCCGTCATAAGCGCCTTCACGCGCCAGCTCCTTGATGCGGGCGACGTGCCCAGGCGCCAGCTCGGGATACATCTCGATGACGACCTGGCCCTTGGTCGTCTCCATGATGAGCGCGTTCTCGCGATCCTTGATCTCAGCCATGTCAGAAAATCCTTTTGAAAATTGAGGGAGTTATTTGCCGTCGGCGGCGATGCGAACCTTGATCATGCGGTCGGGATCGGTGACCGTGCCGTTGTCGGCCTCGTCGCCTTTCTTGATCTTGTCGACGAGCTCCATGCCGCTCTCCACCTTGYCGACGATGGTGTACTGGCCGTCGAGGTTCGGCGCCGGCGCGAACATGATGAAGAATTGCGAGTTCGCCGAGTTCGGGTCCTGCGAGCGGGCCATGCCGACCACRCCGCGCGTGAACTGCTCGCTCTGCGWGAACTCGGCCGGCAGGTCGGGAAGATCAGAACCGCCGGTGCCGACGGCTTGCGGATCGAACCCCTTCTTCATGTTGCCGAACTTGACGTCGCCGGTCTGCGCCATGAAGCCGTCGATGACGCGGTGGAAGGCGACATTGTCATAGGCGCCATCGCGCACCAGCTTCTTGATCTGCGCGACATGGTTGGGCGCCAGATCGGGGCGCAACGCAATGGTCACGTCGCCGTCCTTGAGCGTGATGATCATGGTGTTTTCCTTGTCGGCGGCGAAGGCCGGCCCGGATGCCGAGAAAAGGGATGCCGCGAAAAGGCCGGCAAGCACGACAAGGAACGAAGCGAGCTTCTTCAGCTGCATGAGGATCTCCGGGAAAGCCTATCTGGTGAACTTGGCGTTGAGCGCGCCGGCGACGGCCGCTGRCACGAATGGGCGGATATCGCCGCCCATCGAGGCAATCTGGCGCACGAGTGTGGCGGTAATGGTGCGCACCGAGGGGCTGGCGGGGAGAAAAACCGTCTGCAATTCCGGCGCCATCGTCTCGTTCATRCCGGCCATCTGCATTTCGTAGTCGAGGTCGGTGCCGTCGCGCAGGCCCCTGATCATGATCGAAGCGCCATGCTTGCGGGCCGCGTCGATGACCAGCCCATCGAAGGAAACGACCTTGATGCGGCCGCTGTCCTTGCCGAACTCGGCCTTGGTCGCGGCCTCGATCAGCTCCACGCGTTCCTCGAAGGAAAACAAAGGTTTCTTGCCCGGATGGATGCCGATCGCTGCATAGACGGTGTCGRCCACAGCCAGCGAGGCTTTCAGCACGTCGAGATGGCCGTTGGTCAGCGGGTCGAAGGAGCCGGCGTAAAGGGCGGTGCGTTCGGTCATGGCAGGCTTCTAGAGCAATTCCAGGAAAAGTGTGAGCGGTTTTCCGTGCGGAACTGCGCAAAAAATCCGCGTTTGAACCTTTTCGGCGCCATGAACGACAGATGAACGTGACGATCACGAACGTTTCACGCAGCGTTCACTAGGTTGCCGCTTCAAGGGATGAAACCAAATCCCCATGTCATCGTTGTAAGCCCAGGAGAACACGCAAATGCTGATCTACATGCTTGCCACCGCAATGACCATCGTGATGCTGATCGCGACTGCATTCGGGTTGCACCAGGAAGCAGCGCGGGTGCGCGTCAAGGCCAACACCAAGCGGCTCGATGGTTTCGCTCATCGCAACGTCTACCGTCGCCATTGACCCACCATCACCGCACCGGCCCGGAGGGCCGGTGAAGCCTAAGCCGAGACTTATTCGCCCTCGCCCGTATCGTCCGCGCCAGTCTCGCTCGAAGACACATCTTCCGCCTCCTCGTCAGACTGCGGCTCCGAAATCCGCTCGACCGACACAACCTTCTCGCCTTCGGCCGTGTTGAAGATCGTCACGCCCTTGGTGGCGCGRCTGGCGAAGCGTATGCCGTTGACCGGCACCCGGATGACCGTGCCGCCGTCCGAAACCAGCATGATCTGATCGTCATCGCCGACCGGGAAGGTCGCGACAAGGCGGCCGATCTCGGCCGTCTTGGAAACGTCGGTGGCGCGAATGCCCTTGCCCCCGCGACCGATCATGCGGAAATCGTAGGACGACGAGCGCTTGCCATAGCCATATTCGGTCACCGTCAGCACGAGTTGCTCATGCGCCTTGAGGAACTCGTAACGCTCGTCGGAAAGCTCGGCTTCCTCGCCGACCTCCTCATTGGTGAGCGCAATCTCCTCTTCCTCGCCGGCTCCGCCGGCGGCAAGTCGGCGCTCGGCCGCCGCGCGCTTCAGATAGGCGGCGCGCTCGGCGGGTGACGCATCGACATGCTCGATGATCGACATCGAGATGATGCGGTCGGTCTCGGCCATGCTTATGCCGCGCACGCCGACGGAATTGCGGCTCTGGAAGACGCGCACGTCGGAGACCGGGAAACGGATGYACTGGCCGGAATTCGCCGTCAGGAGCACGTCGTCATTGTCGGTGC
This sequence comes from Mesorhizobium sp. LCM 4576, assembly GCF_001854815.1. Taxonomy (NCBI): domain Bacteria; kingdom Pseudomonadati; phylum Pseudomonadota; class Alphaproteobacteria; order Hyphomicrobiales; family Phyllobacteriaceae; genus Mesorhizobium; species Mesorhizobium sp. LCM 4576. The sequence goes on along the minus strand of NZ_MDDT01000004.1, from coordinate 83,152 downwards.
AGGTCTCGACGCCGAGGATCTCGTCGCCCTCTTCCTCCAGCTTCATGGCGATCTTGCCATTGCGGTTGACCTGGATGAAGTCGCTGAGCTTGTTGCGGCGCACGGTGYCGCGCGTGGTCGCGAACATCACGTCGAGCTCGCCCCAGCTGGTCTCGTCCTCCGGCAGCGGCATGATCGTGGTGATGCGCTCGCCCTGCTCGAGCGGCAGCATGTTGATCAGCGCCTTGCCGCGCGATTGCGGGTTGCCGATCGGCAGCCGCCAGACCTTTTCCTTGTAGACGATGCCGCGCGAGGAGAAGAACAGCACCGGCGTGTGCGTGTTGGCCACGAACAGCCTTGTGACGAAATCCTCTTCCTTGGTCGACATGCCGGAGCGGCCCTTGCCGCCGCGGCGCTGCGCCCGGTAGAGCGACAGCGGCACGCGCTTGATGTAGCCGGAATGGCTGACGGTGACGACCATKTCCTCGCGCTGGATCAGGTCCTCGTCTTCCATGTCCGCACCGCCCTCGGAGAGCTCGGTGCGGCGCGGGGTGCCGAATTCGTCGCGGACCGCGATGAGCTCGTCCTTGACGATCTGCTGTATGCGTGCGCGCGACGACAAAATATCAAGGAAATCAACGATCTCGGCGCCGATCTTGTTCAACTCGTCGGCGATCTCGTCGCGGCCCAGCGCGGTCAGGCGCTGCAGGCGCAGGTCGAGGATGGCGCGCGCCTGTTCCTCGGAGAGGTTGTAGGTGCCGTCCTCGTTGATGCGGTGACGCGGATCGTCGATCAGCTTGATCAGCGGCGCGACGTCGTGCGACGGCCAGCGCCGTTCCATCAACTGCTCGCGCGCCGTCTGCGGATCGGGCGCGGTGCGGATGAGCTTGATCACCTCGTCGATGTTGGCGACGGCAATCGCCAAGCCGACAAGGACGTGCGCCCGCTCGCGCGCCTTGCGCAACAGGTATTTCGTGCGGCGGCTGATCACCTCCTCGCGGAAACCGACGAAGGCTTTCAGCATGTCGATCAGCGTCATCACTTCCGGCTTRCCGCCGTTGAGCGCCACCATATTGGCGCCGAACGAGGTCTGCAGCGGCGTGAAGCGGTAGAGCTGGTTGAGGATGACGTCGGCGACGGCCTCGCGCTTAAGTTCGATGACGACCCTGTAGCCCTGGCGGTCGCTCTCGTCGCGGATGTCGGAGATGCCGTCGATGCGCTTCTCGCGCACCAGCTCGGCCATCTTCTCGATCATCRCCGCCTTGTTCACCTGATAGGGGATCTCGGTGACGACGATGGATTCGCGGTCGTTGCCGCGCCTTTCGATCTCGACGCGGCCGCGCATGACGATCGAGCCACGGCCGGTGGAATAGGCGCTGTAGATGCCGGAGCGCCCTAACACGATACCACCGGTCGGGAAATCCGGGCCCGGCACGATCTCCATCAGCGCCGGCAGGTCGATCGCCGGATTGTCGATGATCGCCATCGCTCCGTTGCACACTTCGGCGAGGTTGTGCGGCGGAATGTTGGTGGCCATGCCGACGGCGATACCACCCGAACCATTGACCAGAAGGTTCGGGAAGCGCGCCGGCAGTACCTTGGGCTCTTGTTCGGCGCCGTCATAATTGTCCTGGAAATCGACCGTTTCCTTGTCGATATCCTCCAGAAGCTCGTGCGCGACCTTGGTGAGCCGCGACTCGGTGTAGCGCATGGCCGCGGGYGGATCGGCGTCGATGGAGCCGAAATTGCCCTGTCCGTCRATCAGCGGCACGCGCAGCGACCAGTCCTGCGCCATGCGCACCAGCGCGTCGTAGATCGAGGCGTCGCCATGCGGATGGTATTTACCCATCACGTCGCCGACGATGCGCGACGATTTCACATGCTTGCGGTTCCAGTGGTAACCGCCTTCCTGCATGGCGTAGAGAATGCGCCGGTGCACCGGCTTCAGGCCGTCGCGCACGTCGGGCAGCGCACGGCTGACGATCACGCTCATGGCGTAATCGAGATAGGAGCGCTGCATCTCCTCGATGATCGAAATCGGCTCGATGCCGGTGGGGCCGCCGTCCGGCCCGCGCGGTGTCTTCTGGTCGGTCAAATCAGGTCACAATCCAGTCGGGAATCACTGCATGCTTATATAGGAAGCCTCGCCGAAACTCCAATGTCGGCCAGACTTTTCCAGAGACAATTTCGATGGTAATTTCAAATGGATACCGCTGATTGCGACGATATGGCCACGGTCGTTTTCGCCGCCATGCGGCAAGGTCGGTCATGGATCGGGCAAAAACCGCAAGTGCTGTGAACCTGGCCCTGTGRCCACCCTTGCGGGCCCTGAGTGGCTGGAGTGTCAAGGACCTCAACGGCGATCTGACGGCAGGCGTTACGCTGGCCGCGATCGCCATTCCCGAGCAGATGGCGACGGCGCGCCTTGGCGGTTTCGCGCCGGAGATCGGCTTCTTCACCTTCGTCGCCGGCTCCGTCGCCTTCGCGCTGCTCGGCGCCAACCGCCAGCTGTCGGCGGGGGCGGATTCGACGATCACGCCCTTGTTCGTTGGCGGGCTGGCGCTGATCGCCACCTCCGGCTCGCCGCATTATCTGGCGCTGGCGGCCATGCTGGCGCTGATGGTGGGGCTGCTGGTGGCGCTCAGCGGCATTTTCCGCCTCGGCTGGATTGCTGATCTCCTGTCCGTGCCGGTCACGACCGGCTTCCTCGCCGGCATCTCGGTTCACATCATGGTCTCGCAGCTGCCTGGATTGCTCGGCCTGCCGTCGCAAAGCGGCGAAACCCTGCGACGCGTCGGCGAGATCGCCGCTAACATCCATCTCACCAACCTCTGGAGCCTGGCGCTCGGTCTAGGCGTCTTCGCGATTGTCCTCGTCGCCGAGCGCGTCAGCGCGCGCATACCCGCGGCGCTGATCGGCATGGTGCTGGCAACGCTTGCCGTCATCACGCTGGGCCTTAAGAATCGCGGCGTCGAGGTGCTCGGCGCCTTGCCGAACGGGTTTCCGACGCCCGGATTGCCGCTGGTCAGCTTCGAGGACGCGCGGGCTCTCGTCCCGCTCGCGCTGCTGATCGCCATCGTCGTCATGGTGCAGACGGCAGCGACCAGCCGCTCCTTCCCGCCGCGGGACGGCGAAGCGCTCGACGTCAACCGCGACTTCGTCGGCGTCGGCGCGGRCAGCATCCTGTCCGGCCTGTTCGGTGCCTTTGCCGTCAACGCCAGCCCGCCTCGCACGGCCATCGTCGCGCAGACCGGCGGCCGCTCGCAGCTTTCGGGCCTGATTGCGGCAGCAATCGTTCTGGCGCTTGGCGCATTCGGCGGCCGYTTGCTCGCCGATGTGCCGCAGGCGGCGCTGGCCGGCGTGCTGATGTATGTGGCCCAGCGCATCCTGCGCTGGAGGGTGGCCGCAAACGTCTACCGCCAGGCGCCGGTCGAGTTCGCGCTGATCCTGATCACCATGGTCGCCATCGTCGTTCTGCCGATCGAAACCGGCGTCGCGATCGGCATCGGCCTGTCGTTGCTGCACGGCATCTGGGGCTCGACGCGCACGGAGCCTATCGAGCTGGCGCAGGTGCCGGGCACGTCGGTCTGGTGGCCGCCGAGCGGTTCCAGCGCGGGCGAGCAGCGCTCCGGCGTGCTCGTGGCGGCGTTCCAGGCGCCGCTTTCCTTCGTCAACGCCGACCGGTTCAAGCGCGGCTTGAGCGACCTGATCGACGCCAGCGAGGACGTGCAGTTGGTGGTGCTGGAAGCCAGCAACATCGTCGAGATCGACTATACCGCCGCCCAGGCGCTGATCGACACCATCCGCCATTGTCGCGACAAAGGCGCGGTCTTTGCTATCGCCCGCATGGAATCGCTGCGCGCCCAGGCAGCGCTCAAGCGGTTCGGCATCGCCGAGATCGTCGGCGCTGAGCGCATTTTCCACAGCGTCGACGCGGCGATCAAGAAACTTGGTCCGGGCAAACCACAGCTCAAGAAACAGGACAGCCTGCCATGATCGACCCCCGAGTGCCCATTGTCACTCCGGTCCCCGTCGAAGACCTAAGGCCGACGCAGATCACGGTCGGCATGCGTGAGGTTGCGTTGAAGCGCCAGATGATCCGGGCGCAGGACGCAAAGAAGAAAACCGGCGTCTTTCTGGGCAGACACATGGTGCCGGTGGTGCTCGGTCCCAAAAATCGCAACTACGTCACCGATCACCACCATCTCGCCCGCGCCCTGCTCGAGGAAGGCGTCAAGGATGTGCTGGTGACCGTGATCAGCGACCTGTCCGCGCTCGACAAGGACGCCTTTTTCTTCGTTCTGGACAATCGCGGCTGGATGCACCCCTTCGACGAGAACGGTCGGCGCCGCGATTACTCGGCCATTCCAAAGACCATCGGCGAGCTGGTCGATGATCCTTACCGGAGCATGGCGGGCGAGCTGCGCCGTCAGGSCGGCTACGCCAAGGACACGACGCCGTTCAGCGAATTCATCTGGGCGGATTTCCTGCGCCGGCGGATCGATAAGGATGCGGTTGCGAAGAACTTCGACAAGGCGATGAAGCAGGCACTGGTTCTGGCCAAAGGCAAGGATGCGGATTACCTGCCCGGCTGGTGCGGTCCGACGGACGATTGAGTGCAAACCTATCCGGCGCCGGTCCGCTTGGCCCGGTACGCGCCGGGCGCCTCCCCCATTTCGCGCCGGAACCGGCGGTTGAAAGTCGACAGATCGTTGAAGCCAGTATCGAAGGCGATCGTCGAGATCGCGGCGTTCGACGCGCGCAGGCGCACCGCGGCGCGGTGCATCCTCGTCCTCAGCACGAACTGATAGGGCGTCATGCCGGCGACGTGCCGGAAAATGCGCAGGAAATGATATGGGCTGGTCGCCGCGCCGTCGGCGAGCTCGGTCAGCGACAAGGGTCGATCGGCGTTGAGCTCGATCAGCCGCACCGCTTCGGCAACGCGTTTCTGGTCGCGGCGGCTGGGCGTCCGGGCGGGTTTGGAAGAACCGGTCGCGGCCYCAACCACCGCGCCGGCCATGYGCAGGCCGAGTTCCTCGAATGCGTCGCCGTCGCCCGTTTCTCGCGCCGCTTCCGCCTCGGCGAGCAGAGGCGCCAGCGCCGGCAAGGGCGGCAGACGCGGATCGGCGAAACCGAGCCGTTTCACACCCGGCAAGTCGGCCAGGACGCGCTCCAGATAGGCCGGCGAGAAATGGAAGGAGAGGCAGCGGTCGCCAGCGCCGTGCTCATGTCCGCATTCGTAGCAGGCGCCGGGATTTCCGAGCAGGATGGCGCCCGGCGCCAGCATCGCCGTGCCCTGGCGCGTGCGATAGCGGAACGCGCCCCTGGTCACCGCGGCGACGCAGAATCCGCGATGCTCTTCCTCGAATGGCCTGTCGCCGGCGGCCGCCGTGCAAACCACGTCGGACACCTGCCAGCCGGGCCCTGAAGCCAGAGTTTTCTGCGCGGTCGTCATGCCCGAAGATAGCAATTTTTCCCAAGCGACGAACCCTGCCGTGCCCCTATTGCTCGCCCTCTCCTGACAAACGAGGCAGCAACAATGACCGATTCCTTTGCCGAAGCCCTGCACAGCGACGGGCCCAAACCGGACCTCGCCGAAARGCTGAAGCTCTACGGCCGCTTCATCGGCGCCTGGACATTCGACGCCACCCGCATCCTCGAGGACAGCACAAGGCTCACCGGGCGCGGCGAGGTGCATTTCGGCTGGGTTCTGGAAGGCAGGGCCGTGCAGGACGTCTGGATCCTGCCCGCCCGAGACGCCAGCTCCTCCCCGTCGCTCGGGCCATGGACCTTCTATGGCACGACATTGCGCGTCTACGATCCCACCGCCGATGCCTGGCACATCTTCTGGAGCGATCCGCGCAACCAGTATTACAGCCGACAGCTCGGCCGCGCCGAGGGCGACACGATCGTCCAGATCGGCGCCGACGGCACCGGTGCCTCGGTGCGCTGGAGCTTTTCGCGCATCACCGAAAACTCATTCCGCTGGCTCGGCGAGCGTTCGCAGGACAGCGGCTCGACCTGGCGGATGGAGGTCGAATTCCTGGCCCGTCGCGCGACTCCAGCCTGAGCGATCAACCAATTGTAATCATGGAGGAACCAATGCTCGACCATGTCTCGATCGGCGTCCGTGACGCCAATGCTTCGAAACGCTTCTATGACGCAGCGTTGAAGCCGCTCGGCTATTCCTGTCTCAGCCAGTCGCCCGGCTCGCTCGGCTACGGCGCCCAAGCGGTCCAGCTTTGGGTGAATGACGCCGGCCGGCCGGTTCCGGCCGAAGCGGAGTCCGGCCTGCATTTCTGTTTCTCCGCGCCGACACGCGCCAGCGTCGACGCCTTCCACGCGGCAGCATTGCGAGAAGGCGGCAAGGACAACGGCCAGCCCGGGCTCCGAACGGCCTATGGAGACAACTACTACGCCGCCTTCGTCATCGACCCGGATGGCTATCGCCTGGAGGCCTATTGCGGCAGGCCCGAATAGCCGGCTGATTTACCTTCCCGCCTGTTTCCAGCGCCCGGGCTTTGCTCTACCAATTGCGGAGCCTGGGCCTCGCCCGGCGGGAGGGGACCAGCGATGCCGAGTTTCGACAGCCTGTTCAACGCCTTCGTCACCATCCTGGTGACCATCGACCCGCCGGGACTGGCRCCGCTTTTCCTCGCCGTGACGCGCGGCATGAACCGCGAGGAGCGCCAGCAGGTCTCGGTGCGCGCCTCGGTGATCGGCTTCCTGGTGATGGCGCTGTTTGCGATTGCCGGCGCCTCGATCCTGTCGGTGTTCGGCATCACGCTGCCGGCCTTTCGGGTGGCCGGCGGCTTTCTGCTCTTCTTCATCGCCTTCGAAATGGTGTTCGAGCGCCGCCAGGACCGCAAGGAGAAGATCGGCGACGTCGCCATCACCAGGGACATGATCCACAACATCGCCGCCTTCCCGCTGGCGATCCCGCTGATCGCTGGCCCCGGCGCGATTTCGGCGACGGTGCTGTTGTCGGGCCATTTCGAAGGCTTTGCCGCCCAGGCGGCGCTGGTCGGCATCATCTTCCTCTGCCTCGTCATCACCTATCTGGTGTTCGTGCTGTCGGAACGCATCGACCGCATCCTCGGCCAGACCGGCCGCTCGATCCTGACGCGCCTGCTCGGCGTCATCCTGGCGGCCTTGGCGGTGCAATTCGTGGCCGACGGCGTCCGAGCGCTGATGGCCGCTTGAGCGACACCCCTACTGCCTACTGCCTACTGCCTACTGCCTACTGCCTACTTGGCCCCCGTCTCGACCACCTCGAAATCATGCGTGAGCGTCGCCGTCTTCGCCGTCATCGCGCTGGCCGAGCAGTATTTCTCGATCGACAGGTCGATCGCGCGCTTGACCTTGTCATGCGAGAGCGCGCGGCCCTTGACGATGAAATGCATGTGGATGCGGGTGAACACTTTGGGGGTCGGTCTCGGCCCGGTCGGCGTCGAGCTCGACCACGCAATCCTCGACCGCCTCGCGGCCTTTCTCGAGGATGTGGACGACGTCAAAGGCCGAGCAGCCGCCGGTGYCGATCAGCACCAACTCCATCGGGCTCGGCCCCGGCGTCTTGCCATCCGCCCCATGCGCGGTGCCAAGCACGACCTTGTGGCCGCTGCCGGACTCACCGACAAAGGTGCGTTCCTCAACCCATTTGACGCGTGCTTTCAGTTTAATCTTCCTTGAGAAATTCCCGTCCGCACCTACTGGCCGAACACGACGGCATGCATGATCCGGCCAGGCAGTAGCGTGAAGATGCCGGCGCCGACCAGCGCGAACAGATAGAGTTTTATCATGGCGCCGCGATGCGCGGCCACCTTATGCGTATGCGCATACCACGTCGCCAGCGGCACGGTGACCAACACCAGGATCGACAACAGATGGATCGGACTGAACGGCCCGACGAGCCGGATCTGCTGGATCCAGAAGCTGGATATGGCGATGATCAGCATCAGCGCCGCCCAGGCATAACCCAGCGCGCGGTGGCGCACAGTCCCCTTCGGCAGCGCCAATTGGGCGCCGCCGATGGCTAAAGCGGCGAAGGCCGCGAAGGCATGCCATGGGACGGGAGGCGGCGCCGACAGAAGCGGTCCGAGCGACATCGCGCCTTCCTTCAAATGCCCGTTTCGAGACGCTTAGAACGGGATCTCGTCGTCCAGCTCGCGCGACGAGCCGCCGCCACCGCCGCCTCTGGAACCGCCGCCACCACGGCTGAAACCTTCGTTCGGGCCGGACTGGCCGAAATCGGAGCCGCGGCTGCTGCCGCCGCCGGTATAATTGCCGACCTGGCCGCCGCCACCCTCGCCGCGCGCGTCGAGCATCTGTAGCTCGCCGCGGAATTTCTGCAGCACGATCTCGGTCGTGTAGCGGTCGTTGCCGGTCTGGTCCTGCCATTTGCGGGTCTGCAGCTGGCCCTCGACATAGACCTTCATGCCCTTCTTCAAATACTGCTCGGCCACCTTGGCGAGCTGGTCGTTGAAGATCACGACATTATGCCACTCGGTCTTTTCCTTACGCTCGCCCGAGTTCTTGTCGCGCCAGCTTTCCGACGTGGCGACGCGGATGTTGACGACCGGATCGCCGGAATTCAGGCGGCGGATTTCAGGGTCCGCCCCGAGATTGCCGWCCAGAATGACCTTGTTGACGCTACCCGCCATCTTACTTCTCCGCGCTCATCCGAAACAAATTTTAAGTCGCTCACCTTACAGCCTTGGGGTCGCCCATGCCCGCAAAGGCTGGCTTTTCCCACAAGGTTTTTGTTCTCTTTTCGTTCTAGTTGGAACCGTCCTTTCTGTCAAGGAATGTCAGCAAAGGCGGCGCCTGAACGTGTATCTCGATATGGYGATCAAATAGAAGCTTGCCAAATCGATAAGTATCGACTTATGCTTTTATCCATGATCGAGGCAGAGATTTTCCGGGCRCTTGCCGACCCGACGCGCCGCGCCGTTTACGAGCGGCTGACCGCCAGCGAGATGAGCGTGAGCGAGCTGCGCGCCGGCATGAGCGTGTCGCAGCCGGCGGTCTCGCAGCATCTTGCCGTGCTGCGCAGCGCTGGCCTGGTGGTCGAGCGGCGCGCCGGCCGCAACGCCTATTACCGCGCCGATCCGCAAGGGCTCGACCCCCTGCTCGGCTGGATCGAGCGCTACCGCGCCTTCTGGCCGGAACGCATCGAGAAGTTGAAGACGGTTCTGAAAGGAATGGACCAATGACGGCAACCGAAAACCCGACGGTCGACGAGGCGCCGCTCAGCTTCGAATGCGACCTTCCCGATCCGCCGGAAAAAGTCTGGCGGGCACTGACCGAGCCGGAACTGCTCGCCGCCTGGCTGATGCCGAACGACATCAAGGCGGAAGCAGGCAGCCGCTTCGCCTTCGCCGGACCGGATGCGCCGATCGAATGCGAGGTGCTCGAGGCCGAGCCCGGCAGGCTGCTGCGCTACTCCTGGCGCGAGCGGCCCGGCGCGAAGGATGCGGACCAGTTCCCCGCCTTCGACAGCATCGTCACTTTCACGCTTGCCGGCACCGCCTCGGGCGGCACGCATCTCCGCATCGTGCATGACGGCTTCGCGCCGGCCGCGCAGCCGCTCGTCGCTGTTTCCGGCGCCGGCTGCGGGCTTTCGCTTTATGCGCGCAAGAACCCGACCGCCGCCAATGCGCCCTCAATGATGYTGCGCGCGGCCTGATCGATAGAAACAGAGGAAACCCGTCATGAGCATTGCCAATCTTGTGCCGATGGTCATCGAGCAATCGAGCCGCGGCGAGCGCTCCTTCGATATTTTTTCGCGGTTGCTGCGCGAGCGCATCGTCTTCATCAACGGCGAGATCAACGACAACGTCTCGGCGCTGGTTTGCGCCCAGCTTCTGTCGCTTGAATCGGACAATCCCGACAAGGAGATCTCGCTCTACATCAACTCGCCCGGCGGCATGGTGACCAGCGGCTTCGCCATCTACGACACCATGCAWTACATCTCCTGCCCGGTGTCGACGGTGTGCATGGGCTTTGCCGCCTCGATGGGCTCCTTCCTGTTGATGGCAGGCTCGCCGGGGCGCCGTATCGCCCTGCCCAACACCAGGATCGTGCTGCATCAGCCGCTCGGCGGCTTCCAGGGCCAGGCCTCCGACATCCAGCGCCACGCCGAGGACATCGTGCGCACCAAGCAGCATATGACCGAGCTCTACGCCAAGCATTGCGGCCGCACCTATGAGGAGGTCGAGCGCACACTCGACCGCGACTATTTCATGAGCGCCGCGGAAGCCAAGGACTGGGGTCTCGTCGACCACGTCTACGACACGCGCAAGAAAGCGGCCTGACGTCGCGGGCCAGGCGCGCGGCAATTTGATCGCCGCGCGTCTGGCATCGCTCCAGCCGCGTCCCTATAGTCCGCGTATGATCGGATCCGTTCAGCCCAGACATGTGTGCCCTATCCTCGCCGCGCTTGCCGCCGCGCTGATGGCCGGCACCGCGCTTGCCGACGACAGCTCGACGCAGACATTGCCAGGTGTCAGCGACGACTACCGCATCGCCAAGCCGGCGCCGCAGTCGGAGCCGGATGACGCCCAGCCCGCCGGCAACGACGGTTCGTTCAAGATCGGCAACACCGATGTCAGGATCGGCGGCAGCATAACGATCGACATGGCGACGGGCGGCATGAAGCTGCCGAACCGCTGATCGTCCTGCCACGGGAATTTGTCGGATGGGCCGGTGCTTGTCCGCACCATCGGCGAACGTGGCGATTGGCCKAGGCGCCTCTCAGTTCGTCATTTTAGGGCGGAGCAAGGAGCGAAGCGACGCGCGCAGACCATAGAATCCATTCCGTGACATAGAAGCGATGCAGCGATACAGAACTAATTCGGCGCTGTGCTGGAGCCTTTATTCTGCACTGTAGTACCCATCATGAATATCACGGCATGGGGTCTGCGCTCCGCTTCGCGTCGCTCCGCCCTAGAATGACGACGTTGCGAAGGCTCCGGCCAACTGCGAACCTATCATGACCGCAAAAAATGTAAGCCCCATCCCTGCTTTGCAGACGGATGGGGCTTCATGGATCTGAAATCCAACTTTAGCCGGGAGTGGACTGCCGGCGTTCTGTTTCGGATGCAACGCGGCATTCAGCCGACGATCCGACTATCGTCTCTGATTGTAGGGAATCGGCAAGTCACGGTTTGTCGGGCTGGCGTTTCAAGTCTGCCCTGGCACTTATGCCCGCCGCGGCTCCATCTCCGTGTGGAGCCTCAAGGGACTGTCCGGTGGCGTCATGCTCCGCTCCTGGGTCCGTTGCGACAATGTCGTTCGAAGCGCAAATCGCTATCGCCTGCGGCGTCTCGCAGGCCGCCTGTTGGGCGGCGAGGCCATCGAAAGACGGCCGGCTTCGTTGACGGTTTTGAGACTGCTCCCCTGGGTCCGCGACGTCAACCGTCGATAGCCGGTTACCGAAAAATGTGATCGGCAGGAGGTTACGTACGGGTAAGCCGAGTGGCCCTGTGGATCAATGGGACGGGATCGGCGGCACTTGTCTCCACGGCGCCTGGCGCGATTGTTTCCACAGCGCTTTGTCAGGAGCGTGTTCGGCCTTTGTTCTTTCCGCTTGCCCGCTCGCGCGAAAGGCGGTTAAACCCAAGATAGGCTTCTTCCGTCGAGATTGTGGCGTCTCTCGACGCGGCGGCAAAACAACCTACATATAGGATGGCCGGGACGAACCCGCCCAATCCAGCAAATTCCAGATCTGAGGCGGCGACCGGCGATGGCCGACCAAAAATACCTTTCCATTCGCGGGGCGCGCGAACACAATCTCAAGAACGTCGATCTCGACCTGCCGCGTGACAGCCTGATCGTCATGACGGGGCTGTCCGGCTCCGGCAAGTCGTCGCTCGCTTTCGACACCATCTATGCCGAGGGCCAGCGCCGTTACGTCGAAAGCCTGTCGGCCTATGYGCGGCAGTTCCTCGAGATGATGCAGAAACCRGACGTCGACCAGATCGACGGCCTGTCGCCCGCCATCTCGATCGAGCAGAAGACCACCTCGCGCAACCCGCGCTCAACGGTCGGCACCGTCACCGAAATCTACGACTATATGCGCCTGCTTTTCGCGCGCGTCGGCATCCCCTATTCGCCGGCGACAGGCCTGCCGATCGAGAGCCAGACCGTCAGCCAGATGGTCGACCGCGTGCTGGCGCTGGAGGAAGGCACACGTCTCTATCTGCTGGCGCCGATCGTGCGCGGCCGCAAGGGCGAATACCGCAAGGAACTGCTGGAGCTGCAGAAGAAGGGGTTCCAGCGCGTCAAGGTCGACGGCGTCTTCTACGAGATCGCCGACGTGCCGGCGCTGGACAAGAAGTACAAGCACGACATCGACGTGGTCGTCRACCGCATCGTCGTGCGCGGCGATCTGGCGACCAGGCTCGCGGACTCGATGGAGACCGCGCTGAAGCTCGYCGACGGACTGGCCGTGGCCGAGTTCGCCGACCGGCCGCTCGACGCCAGCCTGACCGGCGAGGATTCGGTCAACAAGTCGAAGAACGAGACGCATGAGCGCATCCTGTTCTCGGAAAAGTTTGCGTGCCCGGTCTCCGGCTTCRCCATTCCCGAGATCGAACCCAGGCTGTTCTCCTTCAACAACCCGTTCGGCGCCTGCCCGACTTGCGATGGCCTCGGCAGCCAGCGCGCCATCGATCCCAACCTCGTGGTGCCGGACGAGAACGTCTCGCTGCGCGACGGCGCCATCAGCCCGTGGGCGAAGTCGACCTCGCCCTATTACGCGCAGACGCTTGAGGCGCTGGGCAAGGCCTATGGCTTCAAGCTCGGCGACAAGTTCAAGGATTTGAGCGCCGCGGCTAAAGAAGCCGTGCTGCACGGCACCGGCGAGCGCGAGATCACCTTCCAGTATGACGACGGCCTGCGCTCCTATAAGACCACCAAGACGTTCGAGGGCRTCATCCCCAATCTCGACCGGCGCTGGAAGGAAACGGAATCGGCCTGGATGCGCGAGGAGATCGAGCGCTTCATGTCGGCCACCCCCTGCCCCGCCTGCAACGGCTATCGCCTGAAGCCGGAAGCGCTGGCAGTGAAGATCGCCGGCAAGCACATCGGCGAGGTCACCGAGCTGTCGATCCGCAAGGCCGACCAATGGTTCACCGACCTGCCGGCGCAGCTCAACGAGAAGCAGAACGAGATCGCGGTGCGCGTGCTCAAGGAGATCCGCGAGYGGCTGCGCTTCTTGAACGATGTCGGCCTCGACTATCTGACGCTGTCGCGCAATTCCGGCACGCTGTCGGGCGGCGAGAGCCAGCGCATCCGGCTCGCCTCGCAGATCGGCTCGGGCCTCACCGGCGTGCTCTATGTGCTGGACGAGCCGTCGATCGGCCTGCACCAGCGCGACAATGCGCGCCTTCTCGATACGCTCAAGCACCTGCGCGACATCGGCAACACGGTGATCGTCGTCGAGCATGACGAGGATGCCATCCTGYATGCCGACTATGTCGTCGACATCGGCCCCGCCGCCGGCATCCATGGCGGCCGCATCATCGCGCAGGGCACGCCGCAGCAGATCATGGCCACGCCCGCCTCGATCACCGGCAAGTACCTGTCGGGCGAGCTCGAAGTGACGACGCCGGAAGTGCGCCGCGAAGCCAAGAAGAACCGGCGCATCAAGGTCGTCGGCGCGCGCGGCAACAATCTGAAGAACGTCACGGCCGAGATCCCGCTCGGCACCTTCACCTGCGTCACCGGCGTGTCCGGCGGCGGCAAGTCGACCTTCCTGATCGAGACGCTGTTCAAGGCGGCCTCGCGCCGCATCATGGGCTCGCGCGAGCATCCGGCCGAGCATGACCGCATCGAGGGGCTGGAATTCCTCGACAAGGTCATCGACATCGATCAGTCGCCGATCGGCCGCACGCCGCGCTCCAACCCGGCGACCTATACCGGGGCCTTCACGCCGATCCGCGACTGGTTCGCCGGCTTGCCGGAAGCGAAGGCGCGCGGCTATCAGCCGGGCCGCTTCTCCTTCAACGTCAAGGGCGGCCGCTGCGAGGCCTGCCAGGGCGACGGCGTCATCAAGATCGAGATGCACTTCCTGCCCGACGTCTACGTCACCTGCGACGTCTGCCACGGCAAGCGCTACAACCGCGAGACGCTCGACGTGCTGTTCAAGGGCAAGTCGATCGCCGACGTGCTCGACATGACGGTCGAGGAAGGCGTCGACTTCTTCTCGGCGGTGCCCGGCGTGCGCGACAAGCTGGAGACGCTGAAGCAGGTCGGCCTCGGCTATATCCATATCGGCCAGCAGGCGACGACGTTGTCGGGCGGCGAGGCGCAGCGGATAAAACTCGCCAAGGAACTGTCGCGCAAGGCGACCGGCAAGACGCTCTACATTCTCGACGAGCCGACCACCGGCCTGCATTTCCACGACGTCGCCAAGCTGCTCGAAGTGCTGCACGAGCTGGTCGACCAGGGCAACACGGTGGTGGTCATCGAGCACAATCTCGAGGTGATCAAGACCGCCGACTGGGTGCTTGATCTCGGCCCAGAAGGCGGCGACGGCGGCGGCGAGCTGGTTGCGTCCGGCACCCCGGAAGCGATCGTGCGCGAGAAGCGCAGCTACACCGGCCAGTTCCTGAAGGAGCTTCTGGAGCGGCGCCCCGGAGGCAAACGCGAAGCGGCCGAGTGATGGCAGGACACGGCCTGATCTCCGTCGAAAGCCGCTTCCGCGTCGGTGAAACCATCGACCGGCTGGTCGAGACGGTCACCAGCGCGGGATTACGCGTCTTCGCGCGCATCGACCATGCTGCCGGTGCRCATGAGATCGGCGCGCCGTTGCGGCCAACCGAATTGCTGATCTTCGGCCATCCGAAGGGCGGCACGCCGTTGATGCAGGACCATCAGCTTGCCGGCATCGACCTGCCGATCAAGGCGCTGGCCTGGGAAGACGAACAAGGCAAGGTCTGGCTGTCCTACAACGACGCGCGGTGGCTAGCAGAGCGCCATAGCCTCGGCGACACCAGCCGCGATGCCGTCGCGGCGATTGCCGCCGGCCTGAAGAAGGTTGTCGCGGCCGCTGCCGGGGTGGACCAATCATGAGATTGGCCCGCCCCGACGATCTCGTCGCCGTCGTCGCGCTGACTGCGGATGCCTATGCGCCGTACACACCCATCTTCGGTGGGCCGCCGGTCCCTGTCACCGAGGATTACGCRCCGCGGATCGAGCGCAGCGAGGTCTGGCTGCTGGAAGAAGGATCGGAACTAGCCGGATTGATCGTCCTCGAACGTCATCCCGACCACGCCATGATCTTCAGCGTCGCGGTCGCACCGGCTTTCCAGGGCAGGAAGCTCGGCATCAAATTGCTCGACTTCGCCGACGAGCAGGCGCGGTCGTGGGGCGTGCCGGAGGTGCGGCTCTACACCAATTCGCGCATGGAGCGGAACATAGCGCTCTATGCAGCCTACGGCTATCGCGAAACGGGTCGCCGCGCCAATCCATACCGGCCGGGATGGACCCTGGTGGACATGGTGAAGCCGGTCGACCTAACCGCATTTTGAACGGAGGAGGAAGACGATGACTGCCCAAGGAAAAATCCGCTCCGGCATGGGCGGCTGGACTTTCGAGCCCTGGGATACCTCCTTCTATCCGGAGAAGCTCGCCAAGGCCAAGCAGCTGCACTACGCCAGCCGGCAGGTGCCGAGCATCGAGGTTAACGGCACCTATTATTCCAGCTTCAAGGAACCGACTTTCGTCAAATGGGCCAACGACGCGCCGGACGATTTCGTCTTCTCGCTCAAGGGCAACCGCTTCGTTACCAACCGTCGCGTGCTCGGCGAGGCCGGCGAATCGATGATGCGCTTCCTCGGCTCCGGCGTCGCCGCGCTCGGCGAGAAGCTCGGGCCGATCCTGTGGCAGTTCGCGCCGACCAAGAAATTCGACGCCGACGATTTCGAAGCGTTCCTGAAGCTTCTGCCCGAAAAGCAGGACGGCGTGCCTCTGCGCCACGCGCTGGAAGTGCGCCATGACAGCTTCATCGTGCCGGAATTCCCGGCGCTTGCGCGCAAATACAAGGCCGCGATCGTCTATGCCGACCATGCGAAATATCCGGYGATCGCCGACGTCACCGGCGACTTCGTCTACGCACGCCTGCAGACCGGCAGCGACGACAACCCCGACTGCTACACGCCGAAAGGCCTCGACGAATGGGCGGCGCGGGTGAAGACCTGGGCGGAGGGCAAGCAGCCCGCCGACCTGCCGCGCGCCGACCCTAAGACCGATGCGCCGGTCAAGCCGCGCGACGTGTTCGCCTACTTCATCACCGAAGGCAAGGTGCGCGCCCCGTTCGGCGCCATGGCGCTGATGAAGCGGGTCGCGAACTGACAAGGGCAAACCCCGCAATCTTCGCGGCGATCGTAACGTAATCGATACTTCCTTGCTGCACTAATGGACCTRCGTCAGGTTGCAGAAGCCCGGCGCCGGCAAGGACGCGTGCATGCTGCTCGACTACAATTCATTGCTTCTGGCCGTCGGCTTCTCCGCCGCTTGCCTCAGCCTCACCCTGTTCGGAACCTGGATGGCCGCCCGTTCCGACAAGTTCCTTTTGACCTGGGCAGTCAGCGTGCTGGTCGTGGTGTGCGAAGTCTTTGCCTACGACGCCTATATCGCAAGGCCCGGAACGGCGCTCGGCGTGCTGACGCTGGCGCTGCTCCTGCTCGGCTTCTCCGTCATGCTGGGCGCCGCCCACCAATTCAGGACCAGGCGCTCGCCTTTGCCGCTGATCGCGCTCGGCGCCGGCACTTCCTATGCTCTCGCGCTCCCGCCCATGGCCCATGGCTATGACGGACTGGCCTTCATGCTGGAAAACGCCTTGGCAGCCCTGCTCCTGTTCGGAACCGCCTATGAATATTGGCGGGGCCGCGCGGAAGCGCCCGTCCATCTCATCGGCGTGGCGCTGCTTTACTCGCTGACCGCGGCGTCCTTCGTGCTGTGCGCGGCCGTGCTGGCATGGGACGGCAAGCTCGTCCTCGGCCATGCGCCGAGCAACTGGGCGGAGGATCTGAGCCTCGTCATCGTCATCGCCTCCATGACCGGCATCGGCGCATTGTCGCTGGCGCTCAACCAGGGGCGGCACGCCCGCCATCATCAGCGCGAGGCGCAGACCGACGCCTTGACCGGCTTGCTCAACCGCCGCGCTTTGTTCGACCTGCACGGCAAGGCACCGGTCAGCGCTTTCACGGCGGTGGTGGTGTTCGACCTCGACGGCTTCAAGGCGATCAACGATCAGTTCGGCCACGCCGCCGGCGACGAGGTGCTGAAGGTCTTTGCCCAGGTGCTCTCCGCCGACCTGCGTCCGAATGACTCCGTCGCCCGCATGGGCGGCGAGGAATTCGCCATGGTGCTGAGGCGCACCTTGCCCGAGACGGCCGAGGCGACGGCCGAACGTGTCAGGGCCGCCTTCGCCGCGCGTACCGTCGAGACGGAGACCGGGCCGTTGCGCTGTACGGTCAGCGCCGGCTTCGCCTTCGGCAGCAGCGATGGCATGAGCTTCGACAAGGTCCTCAGCRCCGCCGACAAGGCGCTCTATGCCGCCAAACGCGGCGRCCGCAACCGCGTGCTCGACTTCCGCCGTGCCGGGTGACCTTTACGGCCCCGCGCTCGCCCTCAGTGGTGGGCGATCACTTCGTTGAAGGCGTCGAGATCGACGTAGAAGACCTTGGTCATTTCGCCCAGCAGATCGTCCTCGTCATAGCCCTGCGACATCAGGATGTTGATCGCCGTCATGATATCGTCGCGATCGGTGAGGCGCCGCTTCTGATAGTCCTCGACAAAACGTTCCATCGCCGTCCCCTGGCACGAATCTTTTGGACGCGTTGACCGACAATCACTGCAGGGAAAGCTAGRCAGGCTTGCTTGCGTGGAACTTGCGGGCGGTGTCCGCGCRCCTTCCCCTTCATTCGCGACTGATACGGAAAGCGGCCGACTCACCAAGGCCAAGAAAAGACTAGCATGTGGTATTGAGCACGCCAGAGCGCTCAACAACTTCGTCATCCTTCGGCGCAACGACGCGAAATGGAGCGAAGACCCAAGGATCCATTCCGTTACTTCCGAGCGTCATTTACGGTGTAGAGTTTGGAATGGCGACGACCCAGGCTACACTGTCAGGAACTTGCGCACATCCGCCCTATCGAGGTCTTCCGCCGGACCCGTATGCACGATCTGGCCGCGATCCATGATGTTGACCTCGTCGGCAAGCTCGCGGCAGAAGTCGAGATACTGCTCGACCAGCAGCACCGCGATCCCCRCCTGGTCGCGCAAATAGCGGATGGCGCGGCCGATATCCTTGATGATCGAGGGCTGGATGCCTTCGGTCGGCTCGTCGAGCACCAGGAGCTTCGGCCGCATCACCAGCGCCCGCCCGATGGCGAGCTGCTGCTGCTGACCGCCGGACAGGTCGCCGCCGCGGCGGCCGAGCATCTGCTTGAGCACCGGGAACAGCTCGAAGACATGGGCAGGGATATTGCGGTCTGCGCGCCGCAAAGGCGCGAAGCCGGATTCCAGGTTCTCGCGCACCGTGAGCAGGGGGRAAACCTCCCTGCCCTGCGGCACGAATGCGATGCCCGACCGGGCGCGATCATACGCCGCGCTCCGGTCGAGCGCCTTCCCCTCGAAGGCAACGCTTCCGCTCGTCAGCCGGTGGTGGCCGACGATGGATCTCATCAAACTGGTCTTGCCGACGCCATTGCGGCCGAGCACGCAGGTGATCTTGCCGGCGCCCRCCTTCAGCGAAACGCCGCGCAGCGCCTGGGCGGCGCCGTAATGCAGCGTGGCGTTGGAGACTTCGAGCATGGTCAGCCTCTCCTCCAGCGCTTCAGGAAAGAGAAATCGAAACGGTAGAACGGAACACGCCAGACCATGCTTCACCGCCCCAGATAGACTTCGACGACGCGCTCGTCCGCCGAGACGAAATCGAGCGTGCCTTCCGACAGCACCGAGCCTTCATGCAGGCAGGTGACCTTGACGCCGAGCTCGCGCACGAAATGCATGTCATGCTCGACGACGACCACCGAATGGTCGCGGGCGATGTCCTTGAGCAGGCGCGCGGTCTCCTCGGTCTCGGCATCGGTCATGCCGGCGACTGGCTCGTCGACAAGCAAAAGCTTCGGGTCCTGCGCCAAGAGCATGCCGATCTCCAGCCATTGCTTCTGGCCGTGGCTGAGATTGGCGGCGAGCTCGTCGCGCTTGTCGCCGAGACGGATGACGCCGAGGATGTCGTCGATGCGCCGCGTCTCGGCCGCCGAGCGGCGATGGAACAGCGCCGGGAAAATCGAGCGCGGGCCTTTCAGCGCCAGCATCAGATTGTCCTCGACGCTGTGGCTCTCGAAGACCGTGGGCTTCTGGAATTTGYGGCCGATGCCCATCATGGCGATCTCGGCCTCGTCATGCCGGGTGAGATCCACCTGGCCGTCGAAGAACACCTCGCCTTCGTCCGGCCGTGTCTTGCCGGTGACGATGTCCATCATCGTTGTCTTGCCGGCGCCGTTGGGGCCGATGATCGCGCGCATCTCGCCTTTGTCGAGCACCAGCGACAGGTTGTTGATGGCGCGAAAACCGTCGAAGGAAACCGAGACGCCGTCGAGATAGAGGATGGTGTTCGATTTGCTCATGATCGTTCACTCCGCCGGCTGCGGTTCGGCGCCGGCAGCGGACCAGGCGCCCGGTGTCCTCGCCGCCGAGCGCACGATCTTCGGCTCCGGCGCGTCAGGATCGACCCCGGCCTCGGCGCCAAGCGAAGCCGCGCGCAGCGCCTTGGCCTGGCTGCGCCAGCCGTCCCACATGCCGACGATGCCCTTGGGCAAAAGCAGCGTGACCGCGACGAACAGTCCGCCCAGCGCGAACAGCCAGAATTCCGGCAGCACGCCGGTGAACCAGGATTTGCCGGCATTGACCAGCAGCGCGCCGAGGATCGGGCCGACGATGGTGCCGCGCCCGCCGACGGCGGTCCAGATCACCACCTCGATCGAGTTGGCCGGATCGAATTCGCCCGGATTGATGATGCCGACCTGCGGCACGTAGAGCGCGCCGGYGATGCCGGCCATGATTGCCGAGACGGTGAAGGCGAACAGCTTGACGTTCTCGGCCCGCCAGCCGAGGAAGCGGGTTCGGCTCTCGGCATCGCGCACCGCCATCAGCAGCTTGCCGTATTTGGAGCGCACGATCGCGGCGGTGACGAAGACGGCCAGCGCCAGAGTGACGGCGCTGGCGGCGAACAGCGCCGAGCGCGTCGCGTCGGCCTGCACGTTGAAGCCCAGAATATCCTTGAAGTCGGTCAGGCCGTTGTTGCCGCCGAATCCCATGTCGTTGCGGAAGAAGGCGAGCAGCAGCGCATAGGTCATCGCCTGGGTGATGATCGAGAGATACACGCCGGTGACGCGGCTACGGAAGGCGAACCAGCCGAAGACGAAGGCGAGCAGGCCCGGCACCGCAAGCACCATGAGCGCCGCAAACCAGAAATGATCGAAGCCGTACCAGAACCAGGGCAGCTCCTTGTAGTTCAGGAACACCATGAAATCAGGCAGGATCGGATTGCCGTAGACGCCGCGCGAGCCGATCTGGCGCATCAGATACATGCCCATCGCATAGCCACCGAGCGCGAAGAAGGCGCCGTGGCCAAGCGAAAGGATGCCGCAATAGCCCCAGACGAGATCGAGCGCGAGCGCGAGCAGCGCGTAGCACAGATATTTGCCGACCAGCGCCACGATGTAGGGCGGGATATAGAAGCCGCTTTGCGGCGACACCGCGAGGTTGAGCAGCGGCACGATGATGGCGGCTGCCAGCAAAGCGAGGATGGTGACGGCGATCCGGCGGTCGGCCGAAARGAAGCGCTGCGCGATCATGCTTCCACCGCCCTGCCCTTCAGCGCGAATAGGYCGCGCGGGCGTTTCTGGATGAACAGGATGATCAGCACGAGCACGACGATCTTGCCGAGCACCGCGCCGGCATAGGGCTCGAGGAACTTGTTGACGATGCCGAGCGAGAAGGCGCCGACCAGCGTGCCCCACAGATTGCCGACGCCGCCGAAGACAACGACCATGAAACTGTCGATGATGTAGCCGCGGCCGAGATTGGGCGAGACATTGTCGATCTGGCTGAGCGCCACGCCGGCGATGCCTGCGATGCCGGAGCCGAGCGCGAAGGTCAGCGCGTCGACCCAAGGCGTCCTGATGCCCATCGAGGCGGCCATGCGCCGGTTGGCGGTGACGGCGCGCATCTGCAGCCCCCAGGGCGTGCGCTTCATGACGTAGAGCAGCACCACGAACACGGCGAGCGCGAACACCAGGATCCACAGCCGGTTCCAGGTGATGGCGAGCTGGCCGACATCGAAGGATCCCGACATCCATGACGGGTTGCCGACCTCCTGGTTGGTCGGTCCGAAGATGGTGCGCACCGCCTGCTGCAGGATCAGCGAGACGCCCCAGGTGGCCAGAAGCGTCTCCAGCGGTCGGCCATAGAGGAAGCGAATGATGCCGCGCTCGATCGCCAGCCCAACCAGCCCCGCCACAAGGAAGGCGAGCGGCAGAGCGATCACCAGCGACCAGTCGAACAGGCCGGGAAACGAGGTGCGGATCACCTGCTGGACGACGAAGGTGGTATAGGCGCCGAGCATCACCATCTCGCCATGCGCCATGTTGATGACGCCCATGACGCCGAAGGTGATGGCAAGCCCGATCGCCGCGAGCAGCAGCACCGATCCCAGCRAAATGCCGTACCAGATGTTCTGGCCGGCATCCCACAGCGCCAGCGTCGAATTGATGCTGCCGATGGCAGCCGTTGCCGCATCTTTGACCGATCCCTGCGAACTCGCCTCGACCGAGGTCAGCAGCGACAGCGCATCGCGATCGCCGCGCGCCGCAATAACCGAGATCGCCGCCAGCTTGTCGGCTTCCGGCTTATCGGAAACCAGCACCGACGCCGCGCGAGCCTGCTCGAACAGCGTCTTCACCGCTGGTTCCGTCTCTGCCGCTATCGCGGCGTCGAGCGGCTCGATATTCGCTGCATCGGGCGTCTTGAACATCGTCATCGCCGCGGCAAGGCGCACGCTTGCATCCTTGGCGCGCAAGGTCAGCGTGCCCAGCGCGTCACGGATCGTGYGGCGCAGACCATTGTTGACCTTGATCTTTGTCAAATCGGCCTTGGCGGCATCGGCCACCTTCTCGCCGCTCAGCGGATCRAGCAATTCGATGCCGTCTCCCGCTTCCTTGCCGACGAAGACCTGGGAGTCGCTCTTGCGGATGTAGAGATTGCCGTCGGCCAGCGCCGAGAGCGGGCGCTCGACGGCCGGATCGCCGCTGGCAGTCAGCTCGCGCACGACGGCCTCCGTGGCCGAGAAACCGCTGGCGGCCGCGAATTTGGCGATCGTCGCGCGCAGGTCGGCCTCGGCCGCCTTCGACGGCAACAAGCTCGCCATCGTCAGCAGAAACATCAGACCAATTGCGCGCAGCAGCAGCATTGTCGTCTTCAAGCGGCTTTCTCAAGCAATTCCGGGAAAAGTGCGAAGCGGTTTTCCGTCCGAAATTGCGCAAACCAGGTTTCGGTGACCTTGCCCGGGCGGGTCGAAGAACCTGCCCGGGCAGTTGTCCCGGATCGTGGGGCCACTCCGCGATCCAAGAGACCTTGGAAGCCTGGATCTAGGTCCAGGCCGGGATCAGTTGGTGCCCTTGCCGCCGCACTTCCCCGTCTTGACGTTGAAGTTGCCGCAACTGAGCGGCGCCCGCCAATCGGAGATCAGGTCCTTGGAGTCCGGCAGGTAGTCCGACCACTCGTCGCCCATGACGAGGCCGGGCGTCTGCGAGACGGTCTCGAACTGGCCATCGGCCTGGATCTCGCCGATCAGCACCGGCTTGGTGATGTGGTGGTTCGGCATCATCGTCGAATAGCCGCCGGTCAGGTTCGGCACCGAAACGCCGACCATGGCGTCGATGACCTTGTCCGGGTCGGTGGTGCCGGCCTTCTCGACCGCCTTCACCCACATGTTGAAGCCGATGTAATGGGCTTCCATCGGGTCGTTGGTGGTGCGCTTGTCGTTCTTGATGAACTTGTGCCAGTCGTCGATGAACTTCTTGTTCGCCGGCGTGTCGACGCTTTCAAAGTAGTTCCAGGCGGCGAGATGGCCGACCAGCGGCCCGGTGTCGAGACCGGCGAGTTCCTCCTCACCGACCGAGAAGGCCATGACCGGGATGTCTTCGGCCTTGATGCCCTGGTTGCCGAGTTCCTTGTAGAAGGGCACGTTGGCGTCGCCGTTGACGGTCGAGACCACGGCCGTCTTCTTGCCGGCCGAGCCGAATTTCTTGATCGCCGAGACCTCGGTCTGCCAGTCGGAGAAGCCGAATGGCGTGTAGTTGACCATGATGTCTTCCGCCGGCACGCCCTTCGCCTTCAAATAGGCCTCGAGGATCTTGTTGGTCGTCCGCGGATAGACATAGTCGGTGCCCTCGAGCACCCAGCGCTTCACCGAGCCGCCATCGGCGCTCATCAGATAGTCGACGGCCGGAATGGCCTGCTGGTTCGGGGCAGCGCCGGTGTAGAAGACGTTGCGCTCGCTCTCCTCGCCCTCATACTGGACGGGATAGAACAGGATGTTGTCGAGTTCCGAGAACACCGGCAGCACCGATTTGCGCGACACCGAGGTCCAGCAGCCGAACACAGCCGCGACCTTGTCCTTGGAAATCAGCTCGCGCGCCTTCTCCGCGAACAGCGGCCAGTTGGATGCCGGATCGACGACCACGGCTTCCAGTTTCTTGCCGAGCAGGCCGCCCTTGGCGTTTTGTTCATCGATCAGCATCAGCATGACGTCYTTCAGCGTCGTCTCCGAAATCGCCATGGTCCCCGACAGCGAATGGAGGATGCCGACCTTGATCGTGTCCTCAGCCGCCCTGGCGGAAGCAGACGCCAGCAGACCGGCCGCGACGACGCCCGCCGACAGGATTTTTGTTATTTTCGCGAAGTTACCMCTCATATGACACACTCCCAAGCGTGATTGTTTGCATCGCAATATTAGCGGTGCAAGCGACGTGCCAGACGGGAATGYGCTCAACGAAATTTCGGGATAACGAAGCGATTACAACCGGTTATCCGGCAGCCGGGAAACTTTTCGCATCCGCTGCGATGCAGCGGACTGAGAAAAGTTTACGCAACACTGCCTAGATTTTACCCAAATGGTAAAAATGCCCAAACTTTCATCATACCGGCAAAAGCAGCCTGATCAGCCCTGTTGCGGGCCCATGGCAAAATGGGGCAAGGTCGCCGCGCAAACGAGCAACGTCATGGCCCTGCGCACGATCCTGACCTTCCTGCTTCTGATGTCCGCCGCCGGCGGCGCGCGCGCCGATTTTGCCGACGGCAAGCTGCCGGACGGCGCCTATCACTGCGAGGTCTACCTGCTCGGCCTGTTCCTTGACCTCGGCGTGATCACCATCAAGGGCAGCCTCTATAGCGGTCCGGTAACCTTCGGCGCACCGCCGCCGCCTTACAATTACCAGATGAACCCCAATGGCGAGATCACCTGGCTTGGTCCGCTCGGCGGCTACACAAGCGGCGGCAATTCGATCTCAATGACCCAGGCGACGCTGGACGACCCGAGCGGCCCCTCCTTCGACATCATCATGAAGCAGCAGGACGGCGCCTTCACGGCCTCGACCTGCACCAGAAGATAGCCCGCAGGTTCACATAAAAAAGGCGCGGAACCCTCACGGGTCCCGCGCCAGCAGGCAGTCGGGAGGTCAAATAGTTTTGGCCGACATTTGCGCGGCGATGTAGTCGGCCTGGCGGATCGCCAGCGTCACGATGGTCAACGTCGGATTTTCCGCGGCGCCGGTGGTGAACTGGCTGCCGTCGGAAACGAACAGGTTCTTGATGTCGTGCGACTGKCCGTGCTTGTTGACGACGCCGTCCTCCGGCTTCTCGCTCATCCGGTTGGTGCCGAGATTATGGGTCGAGGGATAAGGCGGCGTCGGGAAGGTCCTGGTCGCGCCGACCGCGGCATAGAGCGCCTGGCCTTGGCTGTAGGCATGGTTGCGCATGGCCTCGTCGTTGGGATGGTCGTCGAAATGGACGTCGGCGATCGGCATGCCGTGCTCGTCCTTCTCATTCTTGTGCAGCGTGATGCGGTTCTCCTCGCGCGGCATGTCCTCGCCGACGATCCACAGGCCCGCCATATGGTCATAATGGTCGAGCGCCGTGGTGAAAGAACGRCCCCAGCCGCCCGGGTTCAGGAAGGCCGCCATGAACGGCAGGCCGAGCGACAGCGTCTCCATCTCATAGCCGCCGACGAAGCCGCGCGACGGATCGTGGCGCGCCTCGTCGCGGATGATGCCGGCCATGGTGGTGCCGCGATACATGTGCACCGGCTTGTCGAAGATGGCATAGACCGAGCCGGTGGTGTGGCGCATGTAGTTCTTGCCCACCTGTCCCGACGAGTTGGCAAGCCCGTGCGGGAATTTTGACGATTCCGAATTGAGCAACAGGCGCGGGCTCTCGATCGAATTGCCGGCGACCGCGACGATGCGGGCCTTCTGCTCCTGCAGCTTGCCGTCCTTGTCGGCATAGACGACGCCGGTCACCTTGCCTGAAGCGTCATGGTTGATCTTGATCGCCATCGAGTTCGGCCGCACCTCCAGATGTCCGGTCGCCTCGCCCTTCGGGATCTCGGTGTAGAGCGTCGACCATTTGGCGCCCCATTTGCAGCCCTGGAAGCAGAAGCCGGTCTGCTGGCAGGAATTGCGGTCGTCGCGCTCGACCGAATTGATGGCCATGTTGCCGGTGTGGCATTCCTTGTAGCCGAGCTTGTCGGCGCCGGCCTTGAGCACCTTGAAATTGTTGTTGCCCGGCAGCCGCGGCCAGTTGTTGGTGCCGGTCACACCCATCTTGGCCTCGGCCTTGGCGTAATAGGGCTCCATCTCGGCCAGCGTCACCGGCCAGTCGAGAAGGTTCGCGCCCTTGACCTTGCCGTAAGTCGTGGCCGCCTTGAACTCATGCTCCTGGAAGCGCAGCGAGGCGCCCGCCCAATGCGTTGTCGAGCCGCYGACCGACTTGACGATCCAGGCCGGCAGGTTCGGGAAATCCTTGGCGACGCGCCAGTCGCCCGAGGTGGTCCGCTTGTCCTTCCAGGCGAGCTGGGCGAAAGAATCCCACTCGTCGTTGATGAAGTCCTCGTATTCGTGGCGGGCGCCCGCCTCGAGGATGACGACGTCGATGCCTTTCTGCGCGAGCTCGTTGCCGAGCGTGCCGCCGCCCGCGCCTGAGCCGATGATGACGACCACGCCGTCATTGTTGAGATCAAATGAAGCTGCCATGGTTTCCTCCCATGAAATCTGTCGAAAAGCGGTTCAGGAGCAATTCCAGGAAAAGTGCGTAGCGGTTTTCCGTCCGGAATTGCGCAAAAACAAAGACTTAGAGCGGCCTACAGCCACTCGATGTCGTTGAAGCCGCGCGCGATGTAGCCGCCCTTGGAATAGGACTCGCCCTCGTAGCCGAAGATCGGCCATACCTCCTTCTGGTTGTAGAGGCTGACGACAAGCCCGCCGCGAACCGCTTGGAAGAACGGCGTCTTCTCGATACCGGTGAGAAGCGCCACTCGCTGCTCCTCCCAGCCAAGCCCGCGATAGCCGCCCTTGCCGGCCTTCTTGTCGAGCTCGGCGATACCCTTCTCGATCAGCTCCTTGTGCRCCGGGTCCTTGGCCGCCGTCTCGTCATGGCCCTTGACGGCAATGGCGTAGTATTTGTCCGGCACCTGATCGTGCGGGTAGATGTCGCGCGCCACCTGGATCAGCGTCGCCATCRTCTCGGGCTTCAGCGCCGAGGTTTCGAGACCCCATGCGTGTTCGGGGCTGATGACCGCGCTGCCGGAGATGATGAGCAGCGCGCCCGCGCCGCCGCGCTTCAGAAGCTCGCGCCGCGAAAGCCCAATCTTCCTCTCATCGACAGCTTTCTTCTCGTAGACTGTGACCATGATTTCCTCCCTACTTGCTGTTCGCACCCCCGCGGGAGTGCCGTTGCTGGCGCCGCGCCTCTCCGCGGCAGATGTCCCCTATTGGAAGCGTCCTCCCCGCTGCAGGACCTCGATCTTGTAGCCGTCGGGATCCTCGATGAAGAAGAAGCGGGCGATCCGCGCCCCGTCGTGGTTGAACTCGACGATCTTCTTCGGGTTGAGACCGAGCGCGCCGATCCGGTCGTGCTCGCTGTCGAGATCGGCGACCGAGACGGCGAGATGGCCGTAGCCGTCGCCGAGTGCATAGGGCTCCGTGCGCCCCTTGTTCACGGTCAGCTCCACCTCGAAAGGCGAACTCTCATTGCTGAGATAGACGAGCGTGAAGGTCTCGAAATCGAGCCGCTGCGCAACCTCGAGGCCGAACGCCTTGTTGTAGAAATCGACGGACCGCGCCTCGTCGAGAACCCTGATCATGGAATGGATCGTCTTCGCCAAATCGGACTCCGTGAGCTCTTCTGCTTTCGAAGCCGATTATGCGCGCCGGCGAAAAATGGTGGTGGCAGCCGATTACCACGTGTGCGGCTTGAAAATGGGTAGTCTCGCCGCGCGTAAGGACGAAAGTCTGATTGCCGTCGGCGGCTATCGGATCGAAAATGACAAGCGCAGGCAGTGTTAAAAAGAGGCGCCARCCAACTCAATCGGCGCCCAAGACAAACAACAACGGGAGGTACCGATGTGCAGAGTCTTTGCCGGACAGGATCCGGAAGGCTACCGGCAGATCAACAGGTCGATCCGCATCGACGGCCATTCGACCAGCATCCAGCTCGAGGCGACATTCTGGGGTCTGCTTGACGAGATCGCCGAGAGCCAGGGACTGACGACCCCGAAATTCATCTCGAAGCTCTACGACGAGGCAATCGAGATCAACGGCCAGATCCCGAACTTCGCCTCCATGCTGCGTACGACCTGCGCGCTCTATCTGCGCGGCCACCGGCCCAACGCCGAGGACCAGGCTGCATTGAAGCGGGAAGCTGCCTAGCTGCTCTCGGCCGCGACTTCGAGCRCCAGCCGGGTCATATCGGTGAAGAGAGCCTGACGCTCCGAATAATCGGTCAGCTCGTCGGTGACGATATGATCCACCACGGTGAGCAGCGACAGCGCCCGCGCGCAGAACTGCGCCGCGATCCGATAGAGCGCGCTGGTCTCCATATCGACCGCCAGCGCTCCGAGYGCCCTCGGCTCGTCGAACCGCGCCCGGCCGCCAGGATGGTGGAACACGTCGCTGCAGATCGTCAGTCCGGCGCTGCAGGYGATACCGAGGTCGGCTGCGCGTCGCAGCGCCAGCGCATGCAGCGCCGGGTCCGGTCCCGCCGGCTGGTACAGCCCGAACACCTGCCCGCTGATTGGGCCCTCGGCCCGCACCTCGCTGGAAATGACCATACCGCGCAGGGGCGCCGCTTCCGACAAGCCRCCGCATGTGCCGGTGCGTATCAGCGTTTTGACGCCATGATAATCGAGCAGTTCGTGGGTGTAGATCAGGAAGGACGAGACGCCGATGCCGGTCGTCTGGATACTGACCGGTTTGCCGCGGAACCGGCCGGTGAAACCCAGTGCGCCTCTTCGGCGATTCACGCAGCGGGGCGCTTCGAGAAACCTCTCCGCCATCCACTGCGCGCGCTCGGGATCACCCGGCAACAGCACCGTTTCCGCATAGTCCCCCCGGCCCGCCTCGATATGCGGCGTCACGCGCTACCATCCCCATAATGGACCCATCCGGCCGCCATCATGACAGGGTGGCCGCAATGCGCAAGCGCTGGCTTACTTAAAGCAATTCCAGGAAACCGCTGAACGTTCTAGGATTCCAGAACGTCCTTGAYGATCGTCGCCAGCTGCTTGAGCGAGAACGGCTTCGGCAGGAAGCCGAAATGCRCATCCGCCGGCAGGTTCTTGGCGAAGGCGTCCTCGGCATAGCCCGAAACGAACAYGAATTTGATGTCCGGCTGACGCTTGCGCAGCTCGCCGAGCAATGTCGGTCCGTCCATCTCCGGCATCACCACGTCCGACACGACGATGTCGACCTTGCCGCCGAGCGCCTCGAACACTTCCAGCGCCTCGACGCCGGACGACGCCTCGTGCACGGTGTAGCCGCGCGAGGTCAGCGCCCGCAYGCCGCCCATGCGCACCGCGTCCTCGTCCTCGACCAGAAGCACCGTGGCCGAGCCGGAAAGGTCTTTCGCGGTGTCGGCCGGCTTCGCCGGGACTGTCGCTGCGGCTGGCGCTTCGCCGGGTTCGGCCTGCTTCTTCATCTCGGCGATGTGGCGCGGCAGGAAGATGCGGAACACCGTGCCCTTACCGACTTCGGAATCGCAGAAGATGAAGCCGCCGGTCTGCTTGATGATGCCGTAGACCATGGACAGGCCGAGGCCGGTGCCCTTGCCCACTTCCTTGGTCGTGAAGAACGGCTCGAAGATCTTCTTCAGCACGTCGGGCGCGATGCCGCTGCCGGTATCCTCGACGTCGACGAGCACATAATCGGCCGGCGTCAGTTCGCGATAGGCGAAGGATCTGCACTCTTCCGCCCTGATGTTGCGGGTGCGCACGGTGAGGTCGCCGCCGCTCGGCATGGCGTCACGCGCATTGACGGCGAGATTGACCACCACCTGCTCGAACTGGCCGATATCGACCTTGACCGGCCAGAGGTCGCGGCCGTGGTCGATCTTGAGCTTGATATCGTTGCCGACAAGGCGAGCCAACAGCATCCTGAGGTCGGCCAGAACGTCAGTCAGGTTGAGCACCTCCGGCCGCAGCGTCTGCTTGCGCGAGAAGGCCAGCAATTGCCGCACGAGYGATGCCGCCCGGTTGGCGTTCTGCTTGATGTTCATGATGTCGGGGAAGGACGGGTCCGACGGCCGGTGGTTGGTCAAGAGAAGGTCGGACGCCATGATGATGGCGGTCAGCACATTGTTGAAGTCGTGCGCGATACCGCCGGCGAGCTGCCCGACCGCCTGCATCTTCTGGCTCTGCGCCATCTGGCCCTCGAGCGCCTTCTGCTCGGTGGTCTCGACCGCATAGACGATGGCCGATTCCTCGGCGCCTTCGCCGCCTGCGCTGTCGGCCACGGCGTTGACGTAGAAGCGGATATGCCGCTCCTCATTGCCGGGCAGCACGGAGTCGATCGGCTCGATATTGGCCTGCCGCTGCCGGGCCTTCTCGAACGCGGCGGCGAAGGCCGGCCGGTCGCGTTCGTGAACGATGGTCTCGAAGCGAACTCGCCGATCGACGGCGTCGCGGTCGACCACGGATGAAAACAACTGCAGGAACGGCGCGTTGGTGCGCAGGATGCGACCGCTCGCATCGACGCCGGCAATGGCCATCGGCGTCGAGTTGAAAAAGCGGGTGAAGCGAACCTCGGAGGCCCTGAGTTCCGCGGAAGCGTCCTCGCCCTGGGTGCGGTTGAGCACGATCGTGCGGGTCGGGCCGTTCAAGCCTTCGCGGCTTGCCGAAACCCGGTGCATGAAGCGCACCGGCAGCGCCTGGCCGCTCATGGTGGTGAGATCGAGGTCAATAACGGCGTTGCGCGTCGTGCCCGGGTCGGCCTTGACCGAACGCACAAGCGCCATGCCGTCGCCGGCGATGATTTCCGGCAGCGTGATGGCGCCCGGCGTGAAGGAGGCAAGGTCGATGCCGAGCCATTCGGCGAGCGTGGCGTTGATATAGGTGACGCGGCCTTCCTGATCGGCCGAGAAGAACCCCGCCGGCGCATGGTCGAGATGGTCGATGGCTTTCTGCAGGTCGAGGAAGAAACGTTCCTGCTCCGCCCGTTCCTGCGAGATGTCGGCGAGCTGCCAGGCCAGCATCGGCAGCCTTTGCCCGGGCATGCTGAAGGCGCGGGCGCGCGCCCGATACCAGCGCGCGCCGGGCTCGGCGCCCGGCTTGATCGACTGCGCCAGCCGGAACTCGCCGTCGCCCGCCTGGCCGTCGCGCAGGCCCGACGCCAGCCGGTAGATTGTCATCGAGGCCTCGGGAACATCCGACAACAGCCCTTCGACGGTCTTGAGGTCGGTGGCCGAGGCGGCGCCCGTCATGTCGGCATAGGCACGGTTGGCGTAGACGACGCGGCCCTTGGTGTCGGTGACCARYAGGCCCTGCGACATGGAGWCGACAAAAGCTTTCGACAGTTCGTCGCCGGTCGACCGCGGCGCGATCTGCACGAAGCCGATCGCGGTCGCGAACAGGAAGCCGACGCCGATCATGGCGAGCACGCCGAGCATGCCGAGCAGGAAAGGATCGCCGAGCCGCTCGCGGAATAGCCCGAAGACGATCGCGGCGCCGGTCAAGACGACGATGAAGACGATGAGCCTGGTAACGGCGCCCGGACGCGTGTTCTGGTCGACGATCGGTACCGGATAGAAATCGCCGCGCGCTTCCTTGGCCATGTTCCCCCTGCTCGTGATTCCGGTGTCCGATGGGCGCGGACGGTCGGTTGAATCACATTCTCCTGTAACGGAAAAGGCCCCGGCGGCAAATGTCCGATAAAATCAACGATTCATGTTTCAAACTGTTCACGATCGGTGATGTGAACTTGCGGCGGGCCGCCGCCGCGGTCTAGTGTCGCCTCACTCGAAAAGGCGATTGGGTGCACCGATGCTGCAGTGGCTGGATAGCGTGGCGGGTCCGGGTTACGTCGCTGCAATCCTGTGGACGTTCGCGGCGCTCATTTTGCTTGTCGTCGTCCTGCTCGTCATCAAGGTGGTTCGCAACCTGACGTTCGGCACCTTCGTGGCCGGCGGCAGGAACCGCAAGACGCGCCTTGCGGTCATGGACGCCACCGCCGTCGACAGCCATCGCCGCCTGGTGCTGGTGCGCCGCGACGACATCGAGCACCTGATCCTGATCGGCGGGCCGACCGATGTCGTGGTCGAACGCGATATCCGGCTCGCAGCGCCTCGCCGCCCGGCGCTGACCGGCGACAGCGGCCAGCCGGCAACCGCGGCGCCGCGCCCGCGCGCGCCGCAGCCGGCACCTCCGCCCGCACCCGCCCCCGTTAGGCAACCGCCGCCTGCCGCCCAGCCAGCCGCCGCAGCACGTCCGCGCGCCCCCGCGCCCGCGCCCGCGGCGCCCAATCCGGCGGTGCCGAGCCAGCCGACGGCGAAGGTCATGCCGTTGTCGGGCTACGGGACGACCAACGGCGCCACCAGATACACGCCGCCGCCCTCGAACGATTCGATCGATGACACGTTGATGCACGAACTCGAAACCTCTCTCGACGAGACGCACGCCCAGCCGGCGGCAAGCAAACCCGCGCCAAAGCCTTCCCTCGATGAGGAGATGACCAAGCTGCTTGGCGAGTTGGGCAACCACAAGCGCTGACCTGACGGCAGCTTGCCAGTAGGCGAGYGGCCCGCGCCTCGGCCTAGGAAACGAAAATGGCCGGAAATCCGGCCATTTTCTGCGTTTTATTACTTATTCGGCTCGCGTCAGTCGTCGCGATAAACCTTCTCGCGGCGCTCATGGCGTTCCTGCGCCTCGATCGACAACGTCGCGATCGGACGCGCATCCAGCCGCTTCAGCGCGATCGGCTCCCCGGTTTCCTCGCAATAGCCGTAGGTGCCTTCGTCTATGCGCTGGAGCRCCGAGTCGATCTTCGAGATGAGCTTGCGCTGGCGGTCGCGGGCGCGCAGTTCGATGGCGCGGTCGGTTTCGGAGGAGGCGCGATCGGCCAGATCGGGGTGGTTGGCGTTTTCCTGCTGCAGGATTTCGAGGGTCTCGCGCGCTTCGCGCAGAATGTCGTTCTTCCAAGTGATAAGCTTTTGACGGAAGTACRATTTTTGCCGTTCGTTCATGAACGGCTCGTCTTCGGAGGGTACGTAATCGGCGGTAACGATGTCGTTCATTCGACTCACCCAACAACCCCAAAATTTGGCGCCTATATATTCGGGGACAAGAGCCTGCACAAGCGCTATCGGCGAGAGTTTCACGCAATTGTTAGTCTCACATGGGTGGCTCCAGCGGCGACGTTGTTTCGACGGCAGAAAACGAATTCGCGCATGATTCGTTGCAGTCGCTGGCATCGGCCATTGTGCAGGACATCGTTCTGGTGACTAATCGCGCTTCGATCCGAAGCGCCATGGGGGTTCCGGTTGAGCAGGCTTTATCTGTTGCGGCATGCCAAGGCCGGCTGGGCGCTGCCCGGTGTGCGCGATTTCGATCGCCCGCTCGACCAGTCCGGCATGGCCGATGCCGAAACGATGGGAGAAGCCATGCGGGCCCGCAACTATGTGCCAGACGTCACGCTTTGCTCCAACGCCAAGCGGGCAAGGCAGACGCTGGAGGGCCTGGCAGGGCGCACCGACACCGGCCGGGTCCTGTTCTTCGACACGCTCTACAGCGAGGATGCGGCCGGCTATCTCGACATTATCCGGAAAAATGGCGGCGCCGACCAGCTTCTGGTGATCGGCCACAACCCCATGACCGAGGACCTGGCCATGGCGGTGTCGGGCGACGGCGATGAAGCGGCGCGCRGCATGATGAACCACGGTTTTCCGACCTCCGGCCTCGCCGTGGTGCGCTTTCCCGGCAATCTTGCGGAGGCGGCGCAAGGCAGCGGCTATCTTGAAGCCTTTCTCACGCCCGCCGACCTTTGAGGCCATTTCAAACGCGCGACCCAAGGCCTATATCGGGCGCGGACGCCCAACCAGAGGCCTGATTTGGCATCATCGCTCACCAATTTCACCGACGAGGCAAGGATTGCGCTCGACACGCTGTCGGGCCGCGCCGCCGGGCTCTTCTCTCCGTCATTGCGTCTTGGCGTCACCGGGCTCTCCCGCGCCGGTAAGACCGTCTTCATCTCCGCCCTCGTCCACAATCTCATCCATGGCGGACGCCTGCCGCTGTTCGAAGCGCAGAAATCCGGCCGCATCGCCCGCGCCTTCCTCGAGGAGCAGCCGGACGACGCCGTTCCGCGTTTCCAGTACGAGGACCATGTCGCGGCTTTGGTGAACGACCGCGTCTGGCCGGACTCGACGCGCGCCATCTCCGAGCTCAGGCTCACCATCGAATATGAGTCGGCTTCCGGCTGGAACCGGTTGTTTTCCGCCGGAAAGCTGTCCATCGATATCGTCGACTATCCCGGCGAATGGTTGCTTGACCTGCCGCTGCTCGGCAAATCCGTCGCCGATTTTTCGCGCGAGGCGGTCGAGCTGGCCGCCCTGCCCGTCCGTTCCGACCTGTCTCAGGCCTGGCGCGAGCTGGCTTCCACCGTCAATCCCGATGCCGACGCCGACGAGATGACGGCGCGCCGTCTCGCCGAGAGCTTCGCCGCCTATCTCAAGGCCTGCAAGCTCGACGACCGCGCGCTGTCGACGCTGCCGCCCGGCCGTTTCCTGATGCCGGGCGATCTCGAAGGTTCTCCGGCGCTCACCTTCGCGCCGCTGATGACATTGGCGCAGGGCCGGCCGCGCTCCGGATCGCTGCAGGCGATGATGGAGCGCCGCTACGAGGCCTATAAGACGCATGTCGTCAAACCGTTCTTTCGCGAGCACATCACCCGCCTCGACCGGCAGATCGTGYTGATCGACGCCATGCAGGCGCTCAATGCCGGCCCGGCCGCCATGGCCGATCTGGAGCGCGCCGTTACCGAGATCCTGTCCTGTTTCCGGCCCGGACGCGGCAATTTCCTCACCGACTTCTTCTCGCGCCGCATCGACCGCATCCTGGTCGCCGCGACCAAGGCGGACCATCTGCATCATGAAAGCCACGACCGGCTGCAGGCGATCGTGCGCCGGCTGACCGACCGGGCCCTGGCGCGGGCGAATTTCAGCGGCGCCGCCGTCGATGTCGTTGCCATGGCCGCGGTCCGCTCGACACGCGAAGGCACGGTGAAACAGGGCCGCGAGACGCTGCCGGTGATCATCGGCACCCCGCTGAAGGGCGAGAAGATCAACGGCGAGACATTCGACGGAAAGACCGAAACCGCCATATTCCCGGGCGATTTGCCGGAAAAGGTGGATGCGGTGTTCGATTCCTCCGGATCGCCGCCGGACAGCACAGAGCCGGCGATCCGCTTCGTGCGCTTCCGCCCGCCGAAGCTCGAACGCACCGCCGAAGGCGTCACGCTGTCCCTGCCGCATATCCGGCTCGACCGCGCGTTGCAGTTCCTGATCGGAGATCATCTGGCATGACCGCGCCCCGCAAACCGGCGGCTTTCCGCATCGAGCCCGAGACCGCGGCTCCGCCGCATCCGCAGCGAAATCGCGGCGCCGAGGAGCAACCGATGCGCCGGCCGCGCGCGGCCAGGGCGGATGTCACGACGGTCATTCCCTCCGAAATCGACGTTTTCGACGAACCGGACATCGAGGCTGCAATCCCGCCGCCGGCGACGGCGCCAAGAAAGTCTTCGCTGCTGGCGCGGCTGTTCCTCGGAGCCCTCAGCGTGCTCGTCTCGCTGGCGGTCGGCCTGTGGGCCGACCAGCTGATCCGCGATCTGTTCGCGCGCGCCGAATGGCTCGGCTGGTTGGCAGCCGGCATGGCGGCGATCGCGCTGCTCTCCTTGCTCGTCATCCTGATCCGCGAATTCCTCGCCATCGCCCGCCTTGCCGAAGTCGAAAAGATGCAGAAGCGGGCTCTTGACGCCGTGGCGCGTGACGATCCCAAGGCAGCGCGCGCCCTGGTTGACGAGCTTTCGGCCTTCGTCGCGGCAAAACCCGAGACCGCCGCCGGTCGGCGTTCGCTCGCCGAATTGCGCGGCGAGATCATCGACGGCGCCAATCTGGTGCGGCTGGCCGAGACCGAAATCCTGTCGCCCCTCGATGCGCGCGCCAAGGTCATGATTCTAGAAGCCGCAAAGCGCGTCTCCCTCATAACGGCGGTCAGCCCCCGCGCGCTGGTCGACATCGCCTATGTCGTGTTCGAGGCCGGGCGCCTGATCCGGCGGCTCTCCGAACTCTACGGCGGCCGTCCGGGCACGCTCGGTTTCTTCCGGCTGGCGCGCGGCGTGCTCGCGCATCTGGCGGTGACAGGCTCGATCGCGGTCGGCGACAGTTTCGTTCAGCAGATCGTTGGCCATGGGCTTGCCGCGAAACTCTCGGCGAAACTCGGCGAAGGCGTGGTCAACGGCATGATGACGGCGCGCATCGGCATCGCGGCGATGGAAACGGCCCGCCCCTTGCCGTTCATCGCCGTGAAGCGCCCCGGCCTCGGCGACTTCCTCTCGGCGCTGACCTCGTTCGCGGCGCGAAAGGACGGTCAAGCGGAAGGATAGGGTAAACGTGAAAACCGCCGCCAGAGCCGGATGATTTCAGGTCGAATCGACCTGAAATCTGAATCCGGCTCTGAGTCAAAGAAGTGGAGCATGATGTCGTCCGAAAACCGCTTCACACTTTTCGGCATCATGCTCCAGTGACGAAGCATTAACCAATCTTCGCCATGGTCGGTCAGGTTCCAAGAACAGACTCTGTCGTGCCGGGTGTCGTCCATGAGAAGCGTAATCTTGTCCTGCGTGCTGCCTGCGACGGTTGCGATTGCCGCGCCGCTCGGATTGGTCGAAAAGGCTTTTGGCGCAGAACCGGACAAGCAGTTCTTCCGCTCCGTCGAAGGCAGATGGGTAGGCCCCGGCGAGATCATCGCCGGCAAGTACAAGGGCACCAAATTCACCTGCGATTTCAACGGATCGACGCCTGCCAGCAAGCTCGGCATGACGCTTGACGGCGGCTGCAGGGTCGGCGTGTTCACGCAAAAGATGTCGGCCAGCGTCGAGCGCAAGGGCCGCGACGGTTACAGGGGCACCTTCATGGGCGGCTCGACCGAAAGCGGAATGGACATTGTCGGCGGCAATGTCGTCGATGCCCAGAAGGTCGTCTTCACGATCAACCGCAAGCAGTTGAACGGCGTCATGCAGGCGCGTGTGCCCGACGGCAATTCGATGACCGTGACGGTGGCCGTGCGCGTCAACGATCAGCTAGTGCCGGTGATCGGCATGAGCCTCAAGCGGATCGACTCCGTCGAAGTCGGCGCCATCGCCAAGAACTGATCCGTCGCGGCCCCGGCAGCCGCGCCCCACTCGCAAAGAAGACGGTTCAGGTCAAAGTCGGGAAATGGCAGGCCACTTTGCGGCCTGCACGGYATTCCTTCAGTTCCGGCCGCTCGGAACGGCAGCGATCCGCCGCGATCGGGCATCGGGGATGGAAACGGCATCCGGACGGCGGCTTGAGAGGACTCGGCACGTCGCCGGTGAGGATGATGCGCTTGCGCGTGCCCGTGGGCGTCGTTTCGACGACAGGAACGGCCGAGATCAGCGCCTGGCTGTAAGGATGGGCCGGTGTGGCAAACACCTCTTCCGCCGGTCCTTCCTCGACGATCGAGCCGAGATACATGACGGCGATGCGGGTCGAGACCTGGCGCACGACGGAAAGGTCGTGAGCGATGAAGATATAGGTGAGCTTCAGCTTCTCCTGCAGGTCGGCGAGCAGGTTGACGATCTGGGCCTGCACCGACACGTCGAGCGCGGAGACGGGCTCGTCCAGCACGACAAGGTCGGGGTTCAACGCGATCGCCCGCGCGATACCGACGCGCTGGCGCTGGCCGCCCGAGAATTCGTGCGGATAGCGCATCACATGGTCCGGCAGCAGTCCGACCAGTTCGAACAGCTCCGCCACCCGCGCGGCGATCTCTTTGGCCGAAAGCTTGCCGTGGATGCGGAGCGGCTCGGCGACGAGATCGCCGACGCGCCGCCGCGGATTGAGCGAGGCCGATGGATCCTGGAAGACCATCTGCAGGCGCCGCCGCAGCGRCCTGAGCTCGGACAGCGACTTCGAGGTGATGTCGTCGCCCTCGAACAGAAGCTTGCCGTCGGTGATGTCGTAGAGCCGCACTAGGCAGCGCGCCAGCGTGGACTTGCCGCATCCGGATTCGCCCACGAGGCCTACCGTCTCGCCGCGCCGCACGGTGAGCGACACGTTGTCCACCRCATGGACGGTCCGCCTGCCCTCCGCGGAAAAACGAGTGCCGATCGAAAACCGTTTTGCCAGCGAGCGCGTCTCGAGGATCGGTCGGTCGGCGTCAATCATTGCTTCGCTCATGCCTGTGCCACCCGAAAACACGCGGCGGCATGCGGGCCGCTGCCGAGACCCGGCCTGCCCGCTTCGCAAGGCTCGTAACGGACCGGACAGCGCGGACCGAAGGCGCAGCCTTGCGGCAGCCGCAGCAGCGATGGCGGTGAACCGGGGATGGCCGGCAGGCGGCGCGGTTTCTGGCCGGTCAGCGGCGGGATCGAGCCGAGCAGCGCGCGCGTATAAGGGTGCCGCGGATCGGAAAACAGCTCCGTGCGGGTGCCGCGCTCCACCACGCGGCCGGCATACATGACCATAACGCGGTCGGCGAGCTCGGAGACGACGCCCATGTCGTGCGTGATGAAGACCACGGCCGACTTATGCTTCGCCCGCAGTTTGCGCACGAGGTCGAGGATGCCGGCCTGCACCGTCACGTCGAGCGCGGTGGTCGGCTCGTCCGCCACCAGCAGCGCCGGATCGCAGGACAAGGCCATCGCGATCACCGCCCGCTGCCGCATGCCGCCGGAAAGCTGGTGCGGATAGCGCGACATGGCCTCGTGCGGATTGGGGAAGTTCACCTCCGCCARCAGCTCTTCGAYGCGCTCCATCGCCTTGGCCTTGCTGATGCCGCGATGCGCGCGGATCTGTTCGGCGATCTGCCAGCCGATCGTGTAGACCGGCGTCAGCGCCGTCATCGGGTCCTGGAAGATCATCGCGATCTCGTTGCCGCGCAGGCGCCTGAGCTCGCGCGCCGGCAAGCCCACCAGCTCACGACCCTTGTAGAGGATCGAGCCTTCGATGGTGRCGTTCGGATCGGTGATAAGCCCCATGACGGCCAGCAGCGACACCGTCTTGCCCGAACCGGATTCGCCGACGACGCCAAGGATCTCGCTTTCCTCGAGATCGAAGGAAACGCCGTCGATGGCCCGCACCGGCCCGTCATGGGTGCGGAAGGACACTTTGAGATCGCGCACCGACAATATCATGATGCCCTCAGGCGCGGATCGAGGAGGATGTAGACGAAATCCACCACCGCGTTGGCGATGACCACGAACATCGACGCATACATGACCGTCGCCATGATCATCGGCAGATCGAGGTTCTGCAGCGCATCATAAGTGAGCTTGCCGATGCCGTGCAGGCCGAACACGACCTCGGTGAGCAAGGCCGAGCCGCCGACCAGCGCGCCGAAGTCGAGACCGAACAGGGTGACGAAGGCGATGAGCGAGGTGCGCAGCGCATGGCGGAACAGGATGCGGGTCTCCGACAGGCCCTTGGCGCGGGCGGTGCGGATATAATCTTCCTGCATGGATTCGATGATAGCCGCGCGCAGCACGCGCCCGTAGATGCCGATATAGAGGATGGCCAGCGTGATCCATGGGATGACCAGCGTGAGAAACCAGCCCTTGGGATCGTCGGAAAAGTTCTTGTAGCCGAGCGGCGGCACCCAGGAGAACGCCCAGCTGTCGTGGTAGCGGCTCTGGGTGATCAGGTTCATCACCTCGCCCAGCCAGTAGACCGGCATGGAAATGCCGAGCAGGCCCAGCGCCATCAGGAGCTTGTCCAGCCAACTGTCGCGGGTGGCCGCCGCGACGATGCCGATGATGATCGAGACGACCACCCACAGGACCGCGGCCCCGAACACCAGCGAAAGCGTGACGGGGATCGAATCCATGACGGCCGGCACCACCTTCCRGCCGCGATTGACGAAGGAGGTCAGGTCGCCGGTGACGAAGATCTTCTCCATCATGCGCGTGTATTGCACATAGAGCGGCTGGTCGAAGCCGAAGCTGTGGCGTACCGCCGCCAGCACCTCCGGCGAGGCGTTGCGGCCGGCGATGCGCGCGGCGGGGTCGGCGCCRGGCGTGGCGAAGAAGATGAGGAAGACGATGACCGAGATGCCGAACATCACGAACAGCATCTGACCGAAACGGCGAAGGATGGCGTAAAGCATCAGTCGCGCCCCAGCCTGACCTTGGAGCGCGGGTCGAGCGCATCGCGAAGACCGTCGCCGAAGACATTGAGCGCCATGACGGAAACGGCGATCGCCAGGCCGGGCACCAGCGCCACCAGCGRCCGCGTGTAGAGCAGCGCCTGGCCGTCCTGGATGATCGTGCCCCRGCTCGCGGCCGGCGGCTGCACGCCGATCGACAGGAAGGAGAGCGCCGATTCCGTCAGCATGTTCAGCGCCATCATCAGCGGCACGAAGACGATGAGCGTGGTGGTGATGTTGGGCAGGATGTCGCGCAGCAGGATGCGCCAGCCCGGCACGCCGAGATTGACCGCGGCGAGCACGAACTCACTGTGGCGCAGCGCCAGGACCTGCCCGCGGATCGGCCGCGCGACATAGGGTATATAGACGATGCCTATGATGATGATCGGCAGCCATAGGCTGCCCGATTGGATCTCGATCGGCCCGATCGCGATGCCTTGCGCGATGGTAACGATGGAAAGCGAGATTGCCAGCAGATAGATCGGGAATGCCCAAAGCACGTCCAGCAGGCGCGACAGCACCGTGTCGGTGATGCCGCCGAAATAGCCGGCGATCAGTCCCGCCAGCGTGCCGAAGATCRGCGTGAAGATGGTCGCGGCGCCGGCGATCAGCAGCGAGTTGAGCCCGCCATAGAGCAACCTCGCCATGACGTCCCGCCCCTGGCTGTCGGCGCCGAGGAAGTAGTTGCCGAGCCGCCAGGTCGGACCGATCGGCGTGTAGCCAAGTCCCAGTCCCTCGGTCGACTGTTCCATCACCGGAACGTCGGCGCCGTCGATCTGGATGACGGCGTCGAGCGTCGAGGCGAACGGATCCGTACCCGCCCATTTCGCGTAGATCGGCGCGCTGAAACAGGCGAGAACGATGATGAGGAACACGGCCAAGGACGCCATGGCGGCCCTGTCCGTTGCCAGCTTCGCAAACGCGACGGCCCAAGGCCCTCGCGTCTTGCGCGGCATGGCGGCGACTTGGCTGGACACGATGTGCTTCCGCGGTTCGTTACTGCACTCAGGGCCCCTTACTGCACCCAGGCCCCTACTGCACCCAGGATTGGGTGATAATCCAGTTGAACTGCGGGTTGAACTTGAAATTGCCGACGCGCTTGCTGACGAAATCAAGCCGCTTCGGCGTGAACAGACCGACCGCCGGCGCCTTGTCTGTGACCTGCTTGTCGATCGCGGCCCACAATTTGTCGGCCGCCTTCTGGTCGGTCACGCCAAGGTCCAGCGCCTTCTGCATCTCAGCATCGATGTCCTTGTCGCAGAAGCCGGAGATGTTGATCGAGGCGTCCGAGCCTTCGCGGAAGGATGCGCAGCTGAACAGGATGTTCAGGAAGTCCGACGCCGCGGGGTAGTCCTTGTACCATTGGGTGACGGACATCTGCACTTTGTTGTTGGTGTTCTGGATATAGGTGAACTGCAGGTTGGACGAGATCGGCTTGACGTCGGCGACATAGCCGATGGTGGTCAGCACGCTCTGCAGATAGACGCCGATCGACCGCGAGATGGCGGTATCCTCGACGATGATGGTCACCTTCTGGCCCTTGGTGCCCGATTCCTCGACCAGCTGCTTGGCCTTGTCGACATCCGGAGCCGACCATTTGGCGCCAGGGTTCTTGGTGAAGGGGCAATAGTCCTCATGTCCGGGGAAGTCCGGCGGCAGGACCTGACAGACCGGCGAGGCCAGCACCTTGCCGCCGAACAGCTTGACCAGCGTGTTGCGGTCGACGGCGTAAGCGACGGCCTGGCGGGCCTTTTCATTGTCGAATGGAGCCATGCGGGTGTTCAGCGGCGCGTACCACCAGGCCGAAAGCGGCGAGATGTGCAGCTGGTCCATGGACTTGCTGCCGAGTTCGCCAAGGCGGTCGCTGGGYAGCGCGTCGAACATCCAGTCCGCCTCGCCGTTCTGGATGGCCGTCACGGCCGCCTCCTCCGACAGGCCGAAATCATACTGCACGACATCCGGATAGCCGTCCGGCTGAGCTTCCTCGCTCCACTGCTTGAAATTGGGGTTGCGGGAAACGGTCATGCCCTTGTTGGGGTCGAAGGCCGAGATCATGTAGGGGCCGGTGCTGGGGATCGGCTTGGAGCCCATATCCTCCGTCGGCGTGTCCGCCGGCAGGATCACGGCATGCGGCAAGGCAAGCTTGTAGAGGATTTCGGCGTCCGGCTTGGTGAGATTGAGGGTGATCGTGCCGGCCGCCTCGTCGGCGACGACACCGCCTTCCAGCGTGCAGCTCTTGGTGTCGGCCAGGCATTTGTCGGCGCCGACGATGCCGGCATAGAAGGTACCCGAGGTCGGCCCGGAGACCTTGAAGATGCGCTGGAAGGAAGCGACGACGTCCTTCACGCCGAGGTCCTGGCCGTTGGAGAACTTGATGCCCTGGCGCAGCTTGAAGGTGAAGGTCTTGCCGTCATTGCTGACCGTGGGCAGCGCCTCGGCCAGGTCGGGAACGATGCTGAAGCCCTCGACGCCCTCGGCCTTGCGGAAGGCGACCAGGCCGTCATAGATCGGCTGGTACATCTGCCAGCCCTGGTCGGTGTAGTTGATGTGCGGATCGAGGGTGCCGGCAGCCGATCGGGCAAGCAGGCGGATGGTGCCGCCACGGTGTTCCTTGAGATATTCGGCCTGCGCCGGAGCGAGCCATGAGCTGGCCAGCAATGAAGCGGCCGACGCCGCCAAAAGCAGTTTCTTCATGTCGTCATTCCCCTTTCAGTTGTCGTTTTCGTCCAGGAAGTCTCCCACCACCCGCATGCAGAGGTCCTGCTCCTCGACATGCGGCATGTGGCTTGAATGCTCGAATATCTGCCAGCGCGATCCCTTGATGCCGTCCTTGAAGGGTTGCACGGTCGCTGGCGTGGCTTCGTCGTAACGGCCGGAGATGAGAAGTGTGGGAACCTCGATGGCCGGCAGGCGGTCGATGACGCTCCAGCTCTTCAGCGTGCCGATGACGTGGAACTCGTTCGGGCCGTTCATCACATTGTAGACGGTCGGATTGCGCACGATCTGGGCGAAAGTCTCCGTCACCTCGGGCGGAAACGGCACGACCCGGCAGACATGCCGTTCGTAGAACCGCATCGTCGCTTCCTGATAGGCCGGATCGTCCGTTGTGCCGGCCTGTTCGTGCTTCGTCAGCGTCTCCTGCACGTCCCTGGGCAGATCGGCGCGCAGCCGATTGGCCTCCTCGACCCAAAGCTTCATGGAAGCCGGCGAGTTGGCGATGGTCAGCGACTTCAGGCCCTTCGGCCGGGTCACGCCATATTCGGCGCCCAGCATGYCGCCCCAGCTCTGCCCGAGCACATGGAAGCCGCCGCGGATGCCGAGATGATCGACGAGGTTTTCCAGCTCATCGATGAACAGCTGGGGCGTCCAGAAATCGGCGCCCTTTTCCGGCAACAAGGTGGAATTGCCGCAGCCCAATTGGTCGTAGTGGATGACGGCGCGGCCGCCTCGGGCAAGAAGCTTGTAGGCGTCGACGTAGTTGTGCGCGGCGCCCGGCCCGCCATGCAGGATGACCACCGGAGCCTTGCCGGCATCGAGCTCGCCGCTGATCCGATACCAGGTTTCGTAGGCGCCGAAGCCGGCCCACCCTTCCTTGCTGACGATCTCGGACGACATCCCGGCTCCCTGTGTGGTTGAAGACATTCTCGTTGTCGCTTAGTTCGCCGCCCRGCCGGACTGCACCCACTCTTCCAGCATCTGCACGCCGAAGGCCGTGGCGCCCTCGCGGCCCAGAGGCCGGTCCTTGTCGGCCAGTTCCTTGCCGGCGATGTCGAGATGCACCCAGGGACGGTCTTCGGTGAAATTGCGCAGGAAGGCGGCGGCATAGGGCGCGTCGCCGTCTTCCATGTCCTTGGCGTGGTGCCGGATATCGGCGAAGGGCGATTRCAGGCCCTCGTCATAGGCCCGGTCGAGCGGCAGTTGCCAGAACCGCTCGCCGACCTTCTCGCCGGCCGCGATCATGCGCGAGGCGATGGTGTCGTCGGTGCTGAACAGACCGGCGAAGACCGAGCCCAGGCCGCGCATCACCGAATAGGTCAGCGTGGCCAGATCGACGATCACCGACGGGTTGAAGCGCGAAGCGGCGTAATAGAGGCAGTCGGCCAGGATGAGGCGCCCTTCCGCATCCGTGTCGAACACCTCCACGGTCTGCCCCGACGCGGTCGTGATGATGTCGCGCGGCTTGAGCGCGGTGCCCGACGGCATGTTCTCGGCAATGCCGAGCACGCCGACGGCATGCACCGGGCTGCCTTGCCGGGCGAGCGCGATCAACAGGCCGACCACGGCGRCGGCGCCGCCCATGTCGGCCTTCATGTCGAACATCTGCTCGCCGCGCTTGATGCACAGGCCGCCGGTGTCGAAGCAGACGCCCTTGCCGACGAAAGCCAGCGGCTGCGCGGGAGCGCCCTTGCCGCGATAGCGCAGGACGGCGACTCGCGGCGGTCGCGCCGAACCGGAGCCGACGGCCAGGATCGCATTCATGCCGAG
The DNA here is from genome assembly GCF_001854815.1 of Mesorhizobium sp. LCM 4576. Taxonomy (NCBI): domain Bacteria; kingdom Pseudomonadati; phylum Pseudomonadota; class Alphaproteobacteria; order Hyphomicrobiales; family Phyllobacteriaceae; genus Mesorhizobium; species Mesorhizobium sp. LCM 4576. The sequence continues at coordinate 38,691 of NZ_MDDT01000004.1, read as the reverse complement.
CTCCTTCAGCCGCGCCGCGTCGAGGATCTCGACATCGATGCCGGCCTCGCGCAGCGGCTCCAGGTGATCGTGGAAATTGTCGGGGTGGAGATGGTTCGGCGGCAGGTTGACCAGGGTGCGCGCATATTCGACGCCGTCAGCGATGGCGTTGATCCGCGCCAGCGCCGCTTTCAGCTCCGGACCGGCCGCGCCGATCATCTGTACGCGCAAAGTGCGGTCGGCGCCTGCCCCCTGACGCCGGTTTCGCATGTCGAAACGATAGCGCCGCAACCGCATGCCGAGCGCAACCCGCGCCAGGATTTCCGCTGCCGGAAGCTCGACACCCGCGAGCGGGTCCAGCACGAGGGTAGCCGCGCATTCGCCCTTGCCTTCCAGATGCGCGGCAAGCAAACCGCCGGCGCGCGCCAGGGAAAGCGTGGTCACGGCCTCGGCCCTGCCCAAAGCCAGCACCACCACGCGACGGACGGACATGGCCTTGGGAGCGATGACGTCGACGCAGGCGCCGGATTGTTCAAGRACGGCCGGGTCGGAACACGCGCGGGACAAGATCCCGTCCATTTCGGCATCGAGCGCCGCTGCCCGTGGGCCAAAACCGTTTTGAGYGGCTTGCAGGATCACGACGACCGAGGTTTCCGCGGAAATCTCGTCCGCCGTCTCGAAGACCGGCGCCGGCGACTGAGGCATAAAGCTCGTTCTCCCATTCCAGGGGCGCCCCCGCCGAGGCTTAACTCGCGTCATACGCAAAGCTTCGCCGGCCAACGGCGGAAACCGGTATCCCGGTCTCCGCCGCTGACGGAACGGCATCGGAGTGCCCAAATAATCGTTTTCGGATGGCGACTTAGTCGCTCTTGCCTTTTGGGTATCCCTGAACCGGCCAGGCGATCAAACGCCAATTTCGCCCAAGTCGATTGACAAAAACTCAACTGACATTTCATGATCGGCCAATGGCCCTGCCCTCGCTCAATGGCATGYGCGCTTTCGAGGCCGCCGCGCGTCTCGGCAGCATCAAGGATGCAGCGGAAGAGCTGCATCTGACGCCCTCGGCCGTCAGCCGCCACATCCGCGCGCTTGAAAGGAACCTCGGCCAGGACCTGTTCGAACGCGGTTTTCGCCAGATCACCCCGACAATCAGGGGCTCATACTACGCGCGCTCTCTTTCGGAGGCATTCGAGGMAATCTGGCGCGCCACCGACGATGTCAGCTTCGTCGACGGGCCGTGGCACGGCAGGACCCAGCGTGTAAGAGTGCTCTGCGTGCCGACCGTCCTGAACCTCTGGCTGGCGGACCGGTTGCCGAATTTCCGGCGACTGCATCCATCCGTGGACCTGGAGATCTCGACGTCGGGCAAGCGCGCCAACTTCGATTTGGCGATTGTCGACGAGTTCGTCTACAAGGCCGGTCCCGCGTTGACGCTGCTGATCCCGCTCCTGCTGACGCCGGTATGCGCACCGTCGCTGCTGGAAGGTCCGGTGCCGCTGCGCTCCCCCGCCGATCTGGTCAACCATCACCTGATCCACGAATGCGARACCATGCGGTGGAAGCGGTGGCTGGAGCAGGAGGGCGTTCTCGACACCACGCCTAAATCCAGCACGACACTCGATGACTGCACCTTGATCATGCGCGAGGTGATAAACGGCGCGGGGATCGCCCTGGCCGACACCATAATGGCCCAGGACCTTCTGCAGCAAGGCAGGCTTGTCGCCCCCTTCAGCGCCCGCCACGCCTATCCCGCCGGCATCTACCTGCACCAGCGCCGCAGCATCGGAAACAAGCCGGGCACCGGCCTGTTCCAGGACTGGCTGCTCGCCGAGATCGCCGACCACAAGCGGACCATGGGTATCGCGTAGCGTATCTCGGAAAGACGTGCCGACCGAAGCGCCGCGTAAGAAAAAAGGCGGCGGCCGACCGGCCACCGCCTTCATATTTGTCGACGGCTGCGCTCAACCCTTGATGGTGGCGGTCAGCTCGTCATAGGCCTTGCAGGYTTCGTCGAGCGTCGTCGCGCCCTGATACTTGGTCGTCACAGCCTGCACCTTGGCGGTCAGATCGGCCGCCTTGCTCGGGTCCTTGGTGATGGCTTCCTGGAGGGCGGCAGCCATGTCCTGCGCCTTCTTGGCGGCGATTTCCTGCGTGCATTCCGGCCCCTTGGAGCAAGCCGAACCGGCCAACGCCGCAACACCGACGGCAACGAGCAAAAACTTCTTCATGTCAATTTTCTCCTCAAAAAAGGCAGCCGCCCATCGCGGCTGCCTCCACTGGCCGAAGCCCAAAGGCCAGAGCCAAGCGTGCCATAACCTCTGATTGTGGCGGCGCGCAACGACCGGGCTGTGTCAACTTGTGTAACACGGTTGCAACAGCCGTTTGCCGCGAAGCCTATCGCTTCGTATCCTGGTGGATGCCCCTGCTCTTCCAGCCAGTCTCCGCGCCCTTGCCTCCCGCTCCCAGGGCATGCAAGGAGTGGGTCAAGCAACGGGATGACAGGCATGGCAGCTGAAGCGTCGAGCAGCGATCTGGTGCAGGTGGTGGCGCTGCTCGCCRCTGGCGTCGTCGCCGTGCCGATCTTTAAGCGCATGGGGCTCGGCTCGATCCTCGGCTATCTCGCCGCCGGCGTCGTCATCGGCCCGTTCGGCCTGCGCATCTTTTCCGAATCGGAAGCGATCCTCCATGTCGCCGAGCTCGGCGTCGTCATGTTCCTGTTCATCATCGGCCTGGAGATGCAGCCCTCGCGGCTCTGGGGGCTGCGGCGCGAGATCTTTGGACTGGGCGCCTTGCAGGTGGGCGTCTGCGCGGTGCTTCTGACCCTGGTCGGACTGGCCGGCGGCTTTCCGATCGCGCAGTCCTTCGTCGCCGGCGCCGGCTTCGTGCTGACCTCGACGGCGATCGTCATGCAGTTGCTGGAGGAGCGCGGCGAGATCGCCACGCCGAAAGGCCAGCGCATCGTCTCCATCCTGCTGCTCGAAGACCTGATGATCGTGCCGCTGCTCGCGCTGGTGGCGTTCCTCGCGCCTGGYGGCGCCGAGACCAGTTTTTCGCAGCGGCTGACCGAAGTCGGCATCGGTATCGCCGCCATCGTCGGTCTGGTCGTGGCCGGCCGTTACCTGCTCAATCCGCTCTTCCGCATCCTGGCCGATGCCCGCGCCCGCGAGGTCATGACCGCCGCCGCGCTGCTGGTGGTGCTGGGATCGGCGCTCGCCATGCAACTCTCCGGCCTGTCGATGGCGATGGGCGCCTTCCTCGCCGGCGTGCTCCTGTCGGAATCGACCTTCCGCCACCAGCTCGAAGCCGATATCGAGCCGTTCCGCGGCATCCTGCTCGGCCTGTTCTTCCTCGCCGTCGGCATGTCGCTCGACCTCGGCGTTGTCGCCCAGAACTGGCAGCTCGTCGCCATTTATGTCGTCGCCTACATGGTCATGAAAGCGGTCGGCATCTACGCCGTCGCGCGCATTCTGAAGAGCGGCCACCGCGAGGCGCTCGAACGCGCCGTCTTCATGGCGCAGGGCGGCGAGTTCGCCTTCGTGCTCTATTCTTCCGCCGCCGCGGTCGGCATCATCGACGRCCAGGCCAATGCCACGCTGACCGCCATTGTCATCATCTCCATGGTGCTGACGCCCTTGGCCATCGTGGCGCTGCGCTACCTCACCCCGCGCGACGAGCAGTCGCTCGACGGCGTCGACATCGCCGAGGGCCTCACCGGCAGCGTGCTCATCATCGGCTTCGGCCGCTTCGGCCAGATAGCCAGCCAGCCGCTTCTGCTGCGCGGGCTGGATGTCTCGATCATCGACAACGAGGTGGAGATGATCCAGGCGGCTGCCGATTTCGGCTTCAAGGTCTATTACGGCGAYGGCACGCGGCTGGACATCCTGCATGCGGCCGGCRCCGGGCGCGCCCGCGCGGTGCTGATCTGCGTCGACAAGCCGGACGCCGCCGTGCGCATCGCGCAACTGATCAAGGCGGAATTCCCTCTGGTCACCATACTGGCGCGCGCCTTCGACCGCGGCACGGCGCTGCAGCTCATTCGGGCCGGCGTCGACTACCAATTGCGTGAGACCTTCGAATCGGCGCTCGTCTTCGGCGGCTCGGCGCTGGAGGCGCTGGGCGTCGATCCCGAGGAAGTCGCCGAGGTCATCGAGGACGTGCGCCGCCGCGACACCGCCCGCTTCGAAACCCAGCTTGCCGAGGGCATCCGCGCCGGCCAGCGTTTCCTCAAGGGCAATATCGGCACGCCGATCCCAACGCCGCTCACCCAGCCGCGCCGCGCCGGCCGGGCGCTGAACCAGGAGACCGCCGTCGTGCTGAACCAGGCAGAAACAAAGAACTGAAGGACAAGGCATGGCAGAACTCGATCCGCGAGCGCCTTCGGTCACCAAATTCTGGCGCGATGCCGGCGAGGACGCCTGGTTCGAGAAGAGCGACGCCTTCGACGCGGATTTCCGCAACCGGTTCCTGGAGTTGCATTACGCCGCCGCGCGGCGCGAATGCGACGACTGGAACGCGCATGCCGAAGGCTCGCTGGCGCTGATGATCCTTCTCGATCAGTTCCCACGCAACTGCTTCCGCGGCAGCGGCCACATGTATGCCACTGACCCACTCGCCCGGTACTTCGCCGACAGGGCGATCGCCGCCGGTCAGGACCTGGAACTGGACGAGCAGCTTCGCGTCTTCCTCTATTTGCCCTTCGAGCATTCCGAATCGCTGGCGGACCAGCAACGGTCGGCCGAGCTGACGGCCGCCAGGGCGCCCGACTATCTGAAATACGCCGAGGAGCACCTGGAGATCGTCCAACGCTTCGGACGCTTCCCGCACCGCAACTTGATGCTTGGCCGCGCGACGACCGCCGAGGAACAAGCTTTCCTGGACGGCGGCGGTTTTTCCGGCTGACCAGCCGGCTTGGAGCAATTCCAGGAAAAGTGTGAGCGGTTTTCCGTCCGGAATTGCGACAATCCAAAATCAGCCGAGCCACCATTCGCGGCCCGACGGCAGCCGCTCGATGCCGGACGTGTCGACGGCTCCGAGCCGTTCCGACACGCTCCTGCCGCCAACCGAAAGCGCGGGCGCGATCTCGGCCAGCGGCGCCAGCACGAAGGYGCGTTCCAGCATGCGCGGATGCGGCACTTCGAGACCGGTCTCGTGGATCACCCGGTCGCCGAACACCAGTATGTCGATGTCGATCAGCCGCRGCCCCCAGCGCTCCTCGCGCACGCGCTTCAGCCGCTTCTCGACGTCGAGGCAAAGGTCGAGCAGCGCGCGTGGCGAAAGCGCCGTCTCGATCGCGGCGGCGGCGTTGAGGAAATCGGGCTGGTCGAGCTTGCCCCAGGGCGGCGTGCGGTAGAGCGAGGAGACGGCGGTGACGCGCGTCGCGTCGTCGCCGTCCAGCATGCGCAATGCCGCGCCCATGGACTTCGCCGGGTCGCCGAGATTGCCGCCGAGGCTGAGGTAGACGGCGCTATTCYGGCCAGACAACGCTCACCTCGACATGATCGAGCACGCCCGGCACCGGGGCGTTCGGCTTGCGCACGGTGATCGCGGCTTTCCTGATCTGCGAGAACCGCGCCGTCAGCGCTTTCGCGACCTCCAGCGCCAGCGCCTCGATCAGGAAGCGGCGATGTCCGGTCACGATCTCCTCGATGACCGAGAAGGYGACGCCGTAATTGACGGTATCCTCGATGGAATCCTCCGTCAGCGGCCGGCTGGGCTCAACCRTCAGTTCGGCATCGACATAGAAACGCTGGCCAAGCGTCTCCTCCTCGTCAAGCACGCCGTGGCGGGCGAAGAAGGCGCAGTTCTTCATGCGGATGACGTACATGATCAGTGTCCGGGAGGAAGCTCGGTTTCGCGGGCAAGCATAGCATCGGTCACCGCCAGCGCGTCCACGTTGATTGCGACATCGTGGACGCGAAACAGGTCGGCTCCTTTCAAGCGCAGGATGACGCTGGTGRCCGCCGTGCCGGCCGCCCGATCGCCAGCCTCGCGCCCCGTCGCGCTGCCGATGAAGCGCTTGCGCGAGGTCCCCGCCATCAGCGGATAGCCGAGCGCCTGAAGCTCGGAGAACCGCGCCATCAGGTCGAGGTTTTCCTCCGCCGTCTCCTTGGCGAAGCCGAAGCCGGCGTCGAGCACGATCTGGCTGTCGGTGACCTTGCCGGCACGCGCGATCTCCAGCGATCTGCGCAGGAACAGGAACTGGTCCTCGATCACGTCAGGCAGCTTCTGCCGTTCGCGCCCGGTATGCATGATGACGAGCCCGGCGCCGGTCTCGGCCGCGACGCGCGCTATGCCGGGCTCGCGCTGCAACCCCCAGACATCGTTGACGATATGGGCGCCGGCGGCGACCGCCCGCCGCGCCGTGTCCTCGCGGTAGGTGTCGACCGAGATCAGCGCCTCGCCGGAAGCCGCGAGCGCGGCGATGACCGGCAGCACGCGGCCCTGCTCTTCTTCAGCGGTGATCGGAGCAAAACCAGGTCGGGTCGATTCCCCGCCGACATCGATGACGGCGGCGCCCTCTTTCACCATGCGGCGCGCCTGCTCCAGCGCCTTCTCGGGCGCGATGAACAGGCCGCCGTCGGAAAAACTGTCCGGGGTCACGTTGAGGATGCCGACGACGACGGCCTTCGGACCGAGGTCGAGATAGCGTCCATGCGCCAGCTGCCATCGCCTTGTCGTCATTGTCCATCAACCATGCGTGATCCGCGCGAAATCAATTCCGTTGCGCTGGCGACGGCCCTAAAGCAAGGTGCGTGAAGAGGCAATATGATGAACCGATCCCTGCTCTGCGCCCTGATGCTCGCATTGACCGCCATGCCGGCGGGCGCGGCCAATCTGGTGAAGACCTACAGCTATTTCAGCGTCGGCGGCCGCACGCTCGACGATATCCAGAACCAACTGTCGAGAAACGGCCCCGAAGTGAAGAGCACCGGCTCGCGGCATCCGGGCGCCACGCAGATGGCCTTCACCACCCGCATCAGCTACGCGCAGAGCGCGGAATCCTGCCGCATCGCCGACGCGGCCGTCACCGTGAAGGTCAAGGTGATCCTCCCCGAATGGCGGCGTCCGCGCAAAGCCGATCCCGACGTCAGGCTGTTCTGGGACACGCTGTCGGCCGACATCAAGCGGCATGAGGAGCGCCATGTCGAGATCGCCAAGAACCATGCGCGCCTGYTCGAGGATGCGCTGAAATCCATCCCTGCGCAAAAGACATGCGAGGAGGCAAAGGCCAAGGCCGCGGCGGTCCAGGCAGCCGAGCTCGCCAGGCACGATCAGGACCAGGTGCGCTTCGACCGCGTCGAAAGCGTCAATTTCGAAAACCGCATCCTCCGACTGATGCGTTACCGGATGGAGCGCGTCGAAGCCGGGCAACTGCCGCCGCCTTGACCTGAGGCAAGCCGCATCCGAGGCCAATTTCGCCCAAGCATGGTGCCAGACCGGGAAAACTTTCGAAGGGCGGTCGAAATCGGACTATATCGAACGACATATAGCGGGGTCGAACACTCGAACCGCCATCCACGATGAGAAATGAAGGCGCGACCGGCCGGAGCCGTTTTGGCGCACTGAGCATCAGCCTTTRAAAGAATGACGCATGGACCAGACCGTCGAGAAACAGGCGATGGCGCCGAAAGCCGCGCCGATGATGAGCGAGAGCGAGAAGAATACCATCATCGCCGGCGTGCTGTTGTCGATGCTTTTGGCGGCGCTTGACCAGACCATCGTCGCCCCCGCCCTGCCGACGATCGCGCGCGCGCTCGGCCATGCCGAGTATCTGCCATGGATCGTCACCGGCTATCTTCTGACCGCGACGGCTGTRGCGCCGCTCTACGGCAAGATCTCCGATGTCTATGGACGCCGGCCGGTCATCCACGCCGRCATCCTCATCTTCCTGCTCGGGTCGCTGGTCAGCGCGCTCGCGCCCAACATGCTGGTGCTGGTCATCGGCCGCGCCATCCAGGGCGCCGGCGGCGGYGGTCTCTTCGCGCTGGCCCAGACGGTCATCGGCGATCTCGTGYCGCCGCGCGAGCGCGCCCGCTACGCGGCCTGGATATCCGGCACCTGGGCGGTGGCCAGCGTCGCAGGTCCTCTGCTTGGTGGCGTCTTTGCCGAACATCTGCACTGGTCGTTGATCTTCTGGATCAACCTGCCGATCGGCTTCCTGGCCATGGCTATCGTCAACAATCCGCTGAAGAAGCTGCCGATCGCGGCTAAGCATCACCGCATCGACGGTTTGGGGGCGGTGCTCCTGRTCATCGCCACCGCGCTGCTGCTCCTGGCGCTCAGTTGGGGCGGCAGCACCTATCCCTGGTTCTCAGGCGAGATTCTCGGGCTCGTGGCCTGCTCGGCCGTGTTCTGGTTCTTCTTCGCGCTGAGGCTGCTGAGAGCGGCCGAGCCTTTGGTCTCGCTCGAAGTGTTGGGCAACCCGATCGTGCTCGCCGGCACGCTGTCGATGTTCCTGCTGCAGGCCGCCAACATCGGCGCGTCGGTCTACCTGCCAGTCTATCTGCAATCGGTCGTCGGGCTTTCGGTGAGCGAATCCRGCACGGCGATGCTCGGCCTCTTGCTCGGCACAGTCGCCGGCGCCGCCTTCAGCGGCCGCATGATCCCGCACTTCGTCCACTACAAGCGCATCGCCATGATCGGCCTCGGCCTGGCGATCGWCTGCATAGGCCTGCTCAGTGCCATTGCGGGACACGCCTCGCTGCTCGAAGTCGAAATCCTGACCACGCTGATCGGCCTGGGCAGCGGCACGACCTTTCCGGTCAGCACCGTCTCGGTCCAGAACGCGGTCGACCGCGCGCATCTCGGTGTCGCGACGGGCGTGCTGACCTTCCTGCGCACGCTGGGCGGCGCGCTCGGCGTCGCCATGCTCGGCGCCGTTGCGCTGGGTTTTGGCCTGCCCTTGGCCGCCGAAGGCTCGCAGACGCACATCCAGCTGACATCGGCAATGCCGTTCGTGATGATCTTCCTTACCGCCGGTATCACGCTCGTGCTGGCGCTGATCACGCTGGCCGTGATGCCTGAAAAGGAATTGCGCGGCCACGACGAGAACGCGGCGCCCGTGCTCGCGGAATGACTTTTTCAGTCGTGGACGCCGAGCTTCTTCTGCAGACTGGTCGACGAGGTCGTGTACTGGAAGACGATGCGCTCGCCCGGGCTGATGACGCGCTTGGCCGCCTGCGCCATCAGCGCCACCTCATGGAAACCTGACAGGATCAGCTTCAGCTTGCCGGGATACCAGTTGATGTCGCCCACCGCAAATATCCCAGGGATCGACGTCTGGAACTTCTCGGTGTCGACCGGGATCAGGTTCTCGTGAAGGTTGAGGCCCATTCGGCGATCGGCCCGAGCTTCATGGTGAGGCCGAAGAACGGCAGCATGCGGGTGCACGGCACGTCGACGTCGCCGTCCGGACCGCCCTTGATGGTCGCCGATGACAGCTGGCCGGCGGCGCCGGCGAGGCCGCTGACCTGGCCGACGAGAAATTGCAGCTGCTTCATCTCCTGCATGGCATACATCTTGTTGACGCTGTCGGGCGCCGCCCTGAATTCCGGGCGGCGATGGACCAGCGTCACGCTTTTGGCGATCGGCTGCAGGTTGAGCGTCCAGTCGAGCGCCGAATCRCCGCCACCGACGATGACGAGGTCGTGCCCGCGAAAATCCTCCATGCGCCGGACGGAATAGAAGACGCTCTTGCCCTCATAGTCCTCGATGCCGGGAATGGGCGGGCGCTTGGGCTGGAACGAGCCGCCGCCGGCGGCGATCACCACCACCTTGGCCTCGAACACCTCGCCTTCATCCGTGGCGACGCGGAAACTGCCGTCCTCGAGCTTTTCAAGGCTCGAAACCATGCGGTTGAAGGTGAACTCCGGCTTGAACGAATGGATCTGCTCCATCAGCTTGTCGACGAGGCCCTGGGCCGAAATCATGGGCCAGCCCGGAATGTCGTAGATCGGCTTTTCCGGGTAGAGCTCTGCGCATTGCCCGCCGGGACGGTCGAGAATGTCGATGAGGTGGCATTTCATGTCGAGCAGCCCGAGCTCGAACACGGCGAACAGGCCGACCGGCCCCGCCCCGACAATGAGAACGTCCGTCTTGATCGTATCGGTCATGCGCTGCGCCCCATTGGGAAATGGTGCGAGACTGCATGAGCTATCGCCTGCTGCCAAGCAGCCAGCGCGAAAGAAAATTGGAAAGTCGGCTTCAGCCTTGCCGTTCAGGCACCCTAACGATCAGGCCGTCCAGCGCCTCGCGCACCTTGATCTGGCAGGAGAGGCGCGAATTCGGCCGGACGTCATAGGYGAAGTCCAGCATGTCCTCTTCCATCGCCTCCGGCTCGCCGACCTCGGCCGTCCAGGCCTCATCGACATAGACATGGCAGGTCGCGCAGGCACAGGCGCCGCCGCATTCGGCTTCGATGCCAGGCACCGCGTTGCGGATCGCGTTTTCCATCACCGTCGAGCCGTTTTCGGCGTCCACGTCAAATCGGGTCCCGTCATGGGCGATGTAAGTCAGCTTGGTCATTAAAGTCACCTGAGGAGTCGCAGCCGAGATAATCACTCCGCCGGACAAGTCAACTGCGGCGCGAAAGCGCCACGAAATGACGTTTTTCAAAAAGTTAATGCTAGCGGCTGATGCCAGCGATGAAATCCCGCACTTCCTCGATCAGCGTGCCGAGCCGCTTGAGCGCGCGGACATCTTCCGGCTGCTTTTCGATGATCGCCGCGCATTCGGCCACCGCAAAGGCGCCGATGCCGCGCGCCGAGCCCTTCAAGCCATGCGCCAGAAGCACCCGCTGCCRCATGTCGGCGTCGGCGATCTGGTCGCGGACGCTGAGCGACTGATGCACGAACAGCGCCAGCACCTCCCGTTCGAGGTCGCGGTCGCCCATTGTCTGACGCGCCAGATGACCGAGATCCACAGGCCGGGTTCCGACGGTTCCGGAGGCATCTCCCCCCGGCATGGAAAACGCAATACCAGTTTCGCCACGCATACGCACTCCAACTCCATCAAGCGGGCAGACGGGCCCGAGAAAATAGGCGACTCCGGTCGCCAAGGGGTTAACGATTGCAGGGGAAAAATGTTGTCACGGAGGCGGCCGGATCACGCTTCCGTTAACCTTATATTTAAAGTTTTACGTATCGCCGGGAATGCATGTTTTCTTTACCCCTGTGTGTCATTACGATACGAAGGTCCATTTTTCAGCCTCCTGCTCGGGATAGACAAGCCAGAATCGGGCCAGAATCAGGCCAAAATCATAAGTCCCGCGGCAGCTAGTACAGGGTAGCGAAGGCATGGCTAAGAAACCAACGACGACCAAGTCTCTCGACAGCGACGTAGCCGCGGAACTGGAAAAGGCGCTCGACCTTGACCTTGCCGGCGACGAAGGCGGCCTCGATATGGCGGCGTCGATGGAGGACCTCGAAGCGCAGATCTCGGCGGCAGCCGACGAGCTGGCGCGCGAGGGCCGTAGCCAGAGGGCGGAGCCGGCAAACAACCCCCAGCCTGCTAGCCCCCAGACTGCCAAGGCCCCCGCGCCCAAGCCGGCCGAACTGCGCCCGGTCGAGCCGCGCAACGGGCAGYCGTCCGGCTTTACGCCTCCCGCAGGCTTCACGCCCGCCAATGACGACCGCCAGAAGGACTACAAGACGCTGCTGCACAGCCTCAACCGGCGTGCGTCGAGCACCGTCTACTGGGTGATCGCCTTTATCTCGCTGGCCTGGATCGCCGGCGCCGGCGGCCTGGCCAATCTTCTGTTCGGCCCCGACATCTGGAAGATCCGCACCTTCGACCAGTTCTTCGCCCGCCCCGAGCTGATCGGCCTGGCGGTTGCCGCGATCGTTCCGGTCATCCTGTTCTGGGCATTCGCCGCCATGATTCGGCGTGCGCAGGAAATGCGCATCGCCGCGCAATCCATGACCGAGGTCGCCTTCCGCCTGGCGGAGCCGGAAAACCTCGCCCAGGACCGCGTCATGATGATCGGCCAGGCCGTTCGCCGCGAGGTGGCGGCGATGGGCGAAGGCATCGAGCGGACGCTCGCCCGCGCCGTGGAGCTCGAAACGCTCGTCCACGGCGAAGTCAGCCAGCTCGAACGCTCCTATTCCGAGAACGAGGCTCGCATCCGTTCGCTGGTCGATGGTCTGGGCAGCGAGCGCGAGGCGGTCGTCACGCATGCCGAGCGCGTGCGCGCCTCGATTGCCAGCGCTCACGAGACGCTGCGCGACGAGATCGGCTCGGCCAGCGACATCATCCGCGACTCGATCCTCAACGCCTCGACCAAGCTGTCGATGACGATCAACAATTCCGGCGACACGCTGATCGATCGCATCAATGAGAGCTCGACGTCGATCTTCGATTCCGTCGAATCGCGCCTGGACAGCATCACCGACCGTCTTTCGACCTCCGGCGAAGCCTTCGCCAGCCTGCTCGATACCCGCATCGCCAAGCTGACCGACACCACGGACGGCCTGACCCGCTCGCTGACCGACTTGCTCGACGACCRCACCAATGGCATGGTCTCGCTGCTCGGCGGCGCGGCGCGCACGCTGAATTCGGAATTCGAAGCGAGCCTCAGCGGCATCGAGCGCACRCTGGCCGAACGCGGTCAGGCGCTGATCAGCGAATTCCAGACCCGCGCCGAGGCGCTCGACACCGGCACGCAGAAGCTCAACRCCGCCCTCGAAGCGCGCGCCCGTCAGATCAACGAGACGATGGTGGAGCGCGCGAAGGAGATCGCCCACGCCTTTGCCGAGAGCAAGGACACGCTGTCGGCGATGATCGATCAGGGCAAGACCCAGATCGGCGCCGATATGGCCGATATCATCTCGTCGACCTCCTCCATGCTCGAAGCCCGCGCCACCGACTTTGCCGGCCGCATGGAAGCGGCCCGGCATGTGGTGTCGCGTTCCTTCGATTCCGACATCCAGCGGCTGGCCGATGCCCGTGTCGGCATCGAGGAAGCCGTCGAAAACCACAGCCGCGCGCTTTCCGAGAGCCGCGAACGCATGGCCGCCGCCATGCAGGAGGACCTGGCGAAATTCGCCGAAGGGCGCGCGGCGATCGATGCCGCCGTCACCAACCAGGTGCAGAAGCTGGCCGAAGGCCGCGGCCTGATCTCACGAGCGCTGGAAGAAGACCTGCGCAAGGTGAACGAATCGCGTGCCGCCATCGATGCATCGCTCGGCAGCCATCTGGAGCAGATTGAGGAAGGCCGTAACCGCCTGTCCCAGGCCTTGAACGAAGACTCCGGCAGACTCGTCCAAGCTCGTACGATGATTGACGAAATGGTCGCCGGTCATGTCGGGAAACTGGCTGAGGGCCGCAACATCCTGGCGCGCGCCCTGGAAGCCGATCTCGGCAAGCTGCAGGACAGCCGCGCCTCGATCGACGGCCTGGTCGCCGGGCAGGTCGAGAAGATCGCCGAGGGCCGCGCCGTGCTCGCCAAGGCGCTCGAAACCGACATCATCGGCATCAGGAACCTGATCGAGACCCACTCGACCAAGCTCGCCGAGGACCGCGGCGAACTCAGCCGCGCGCTTGAAGGCGATCTGAGCGGCATTCGCGGCCTGATCGACAGCCACGCCGGCAAGCTTGCCGAGGACCGCAGCCTGCTGTCGCAGACGCTGGAAGCCGACCTTGCCAAGCTCGCCGAAAGCCGCGCCTCGATCGACGGACTGGTCGCCGGCCAGGTCGAGAAGCTCGCCGAAGGCCGCGACATCCTCAAGCGCGCGCTGGAAGCCGACCTCAACACCATCAAGGGTGCCATTGCGGGACATTCGGACAAGGTGTTGGAGGATCGCGCCCAGCTGTCGAAGGCGCTCGAAGCCGACCTGCAGGCCGTCAGCGGCGCCATCGCCGATCACCAGGACAGGCTCGCGCAGGATCGCTCGACCTTGTCGAAGGCCCTGCAGGATGACCTCCAGACTGTAAGCGGCGCCATCGCCGACCATCAGAACAGGCTCGTTCAGGACCGTTCGGTGCTGTCGAAGTCGCTCGAGGACGATCTCGCCAAGCTGGCGGAGAGCCGCTCCAGCATCGACGGGCTGGTCGCCGGCCAGGTCGAGAAGCTTGCCGAGGGCCGCGACATCCTCAAGCGCGCGCTGGAGGCCGACCTCAACACGATCCAAGGCGCGATCGTCGATCATTCGCAGAAGATCACCGACCACCGCGCCGAGCTTTCGCGTGCGCTCGATGCCGATATGGCCAGCGCCAGCGGCCTCATGCAGACCCATGCCGACCAGCTGTCGCAGAACCGCGCGACGCTGTCCAAGGCGCTGGAGGACGATCTCGCCAAACTTGCCGAGAGCCGCGCCGGCATCGACAGCCTGGTGTCCGGCCAGGTCGAGAAGCTCGCGGAAGGCCGCGACATCCTCAAGCGAGCGCTGGAGGCCGACCTTGCCAAGTTGGCCGAAAGCCGCGCCTCGATCGATGGCCTCGTCGCCGGCCAGGTCGAAAAGCTCGCCGAAGGCCGGGACATCCTCACGCGTGCCCTTGAAGCCGACCTTGCCAAGCTGGCCGAAAGCCGCGCCGGCATCGACGGGCTGGTCGCCGGCCAGGTCGAAAAGCTCGCCGAAGGCCGCGACGTGCTCAGCCGCGCCCTCGAGGCCGATCTCGCCAAGCTGGCCGAAAGCCGCTCCGGCATCGACGGCCTCGTCGCCGGCCAGGTGGAAAAGCTCGCCGAAGGCCGCGATATCCTCAGGCGCGCCCTTGAAGCCGACCTTCAGAAGCTGACCGAAAGCCGCTCCGAGATCGACGACATCATCGCCGGCCATGTCGGCAAGCTGTCCGAAGGCCGCAACATGCTCGCCAAGGCCCTGGAGGACGATCTCGCCAAGCTCGGCGATGCGCGCAAGGACGTCGATCGTTCGGTTTCCGGGCATATCGACCAGATCGCCGCCAGGAGCAGCGACATCTCGGCGGCGATTGCCGCCGACGTCGAGAAGATCGAGCAGGCTTTCAGCCGGCAAACCGGTATCATCGAGGAGCGCGCCGGCACCATGGAGCGTGCGCTGTCGACCGGTGTCGACAATGTCCGCGGCGTGCTGGAAAAGACCGCGGTGTTCGTGGCGGGCGCGCTCCGCGACAAGGTCATGGAAGTCACCAGCGCCCTGCATGAGCAGGCCGGTGCCGCTTTCAGCGACGCCGATCGCAAGATCGCCGAACGCGCTGAGCAGACCTCCGCTGCGCTGCTTGCCAGGGCCGAGGACATCGCCCAGGCCTTCGAGGCGGCCGACCGCCGTCTGCACGAGCGCGCCCAGGACACGTCCAACATGCTGATGGCGCGCGCCGACGATGCTTCGAACGCGCTCATGGCGCGCGCCGAAGAAACCGCCGACAAGCTGTCCACGCGCGCCAGCGAGATCGCCAACACCTTCGACACGGCCGACCAGAAGCTGGTTGCCCGTGCCGTCGAGACGGCCCAGTCGCTTGCCGCGCGTGCCGGCGACATCCTGCGCAATTTCGAGGGCGCCGACGAGCGGCTGTCGATGCGCATCACCGAATCGGCCGAAGCGCTGGCCGCCCGCGCCAGCGATCTCGGCCGCATCTTCGACGCCGCGGACCAGCACCTGATCTCGCGCATTGCTGAAGGCTCGGAGGCATTGTCGTCACGGGCGTCCGAAATTGCCCGCATCTTCGACGATGCAGACAGCCGCCTGGTGTCGCGCATCGCCTCGAGCACCTCGACCATCGGCGAGCATGCCGACACGATCGTCGGCGCCTTCGCCGCCACCGAACAGCGTGTCGCCGACCGCGCCCGCCAGACCGGCCAGGAGCTTGCCGTGCATGCCCGCGAGATCGAGCAGGCGCTGGCCGGCGCCGACGAGCGGCTTGCCGCAAGTGCCGCGGCTGCCGCTTCCCGCGTCGAGGACCAGGTCGCGAGCGTGGAAAGCCGCCTCGCCCACACTGCCGAGACCATGGGCCAGAAGCTCAACGAGCAGGTCTCCAGCGCCGAAGCCCAGCTCATCTCGCGCGCCAACGTCATCGCCGAGACCTTCACGGCGGTCGGCCAGCATATCGGCCAGAGCACCAACGAGGCCGCCAAGACCATCGGCGCCAACACCCGCGAGCTCAACACCATGCTGGCGGCGCGTTCGGCCGAGATGGCGAAGATCCTCGACGAGACGGCCAAGCCGCTGGTCGAGCGTTTCGCCCAGGGCGGTTCCGAACTGCAGCGCAGCATGGAAGAGGTCACCGAAAGGGCGGCCGAGAAGCTACGCAGCGAGAATACGAACCTCGTCAACGCGCTGGCCAGCCGCACCGCCGAGACGCTTTCGGCCGTCGAAGGCGCTCGCTCCTCGCTTTCCGACAGCGTGGCCGATCTCATCGGCCGCATGACGACCTCCAGCGCGCAGCTCGGCCAGCTGATCGAGCAGGCTGCCGTCAATCTYGGCCAGGTCGAGGAACGGCTCTCGGGCAGCACGCAGAGCTTCGCCACGACCACGGAGAAGGCCGCCCAGACCTTCGCCAGCTCGGCGCGTCTGGTCGATTCCAACACGACGCGGCTCACCGACCTGTCCTCGGCGACGCTGCGCGAGGTGGCCTCGATCGCGACCAAGTTCGACGAGCACAGCCGGCTGCTCTCCAGCGCCTCGAACCTGCTCAGCTCCGCGCAGAGCAATCTCGAGCACACGCTGGAGCGTCAGTCCTCGCTGGAAGACCTCGCCGTCGGCCTGGTCAAGAAGTCGGAAGACCTCGAGAAAGTGATGCGTTCCTTCGAAAGCCTCGTCGGCCAGACGATGCAGACCGCGGAGGGGCGCACGATGGAGTCGGCGGAAAAGATCCGCACCGCCATCGCCGAGGTTGTCGATTCGGCGACGCGCCGCTTTGCCGACGCGACCGAGGAGATGCGGCGCACCGCGGGCTCCATCAAGAGYGAGCTGGATCTCACCCGAGCCGAGCTGAAGAAGGGCGTCATCGAGATGCCGGAAGAGGCCAAGGAATCGACCTCGGCCATTCGTCGCGCCGTCGCCGAGCAGATCAACGCGCTCAAGGAACTGTCGGATATCGTTGCGAAATCCGGCCGCAGYGGCTCAAGCGAACAGGGCGAGCCGCGCGGACTGCGCCCTGCTCCGCAGGCGCCGGCCCGCGCCGCCGAGCCGCCRCTGCGCCGCCCGCCGGCGCCTCAGCCGCAGCCGCAACCCACGGCGCGCGCTCCGCAGGCGCCGCTCGCCGAGACCACGTTGCGCGGCACGCTCGACCTGGAGCGTCCCGCCGAAGCGCCGCGCCGGGAGAACGGCAAGACGCCGCAGGGCGGCTGGGTGCGCGACCTGCTGACCAACGCCTCGCGCGAGGAAGAACTGCGGCCGGCAGCGCCGGCGGAAGCGCCGCGCGCGACGCCCGCACAGCGCTCGCCGCTGCACGTGATGGAGTCGCTCAACTCGCTCTCCGTCGACATCGCGCGGGCCATCGACCATGACGCGTCGATCGAGCTCTGGAACCGCTACCGGCGCGGCGAGCGCGACGTGTTCACGCGCCGCCTCTATACGCTGAAGGGCCAGCAGACCTTCGACGA
This sequence comes from Mesorhizobium sp. LCM 4576, assembly GCF_001854815.1. Lineage (NCBI taxonomy): Bacteria > Pseudomonadati > Pseudomonadota > Alphaproteobacteria > Hyphomicrobiales > Phyllobacteriaceae > Mesorhizobium > Mesorhizobium sp. LCM 4576. The sequence continues at coordinate 21,200 of NZ_MDDT01000004.1, read as the reverse complement.
GATCCGCCGCAAGTATCAGGCCGAGGCGGAATTCCGCGCCGCGGTCGACCGCTACTGCGAGGATTTCGAGAAGCTGCTCAAGGATGTCTCGCGCAACGACCGCGACAACATCATGGCGCAGACCTATCTGACGTCCGACACCGGCAAGGTCTACACCATGCTGGCCCACGCCAGCGGCCGGCTGCACTGACGCCGCCAAGCAGAACCGGAACTGAAAAAGGCGGGTCTCGACCCGCCTTTTTCACGCCGTAATTTGATTGCCGGCTTGGCCAGCGCCTCAGATCGTCTGGTCCGTCCAGTGGACGATGTCCTTCGCCGCCTGGCCGAAGGCGCTGTCCAGCGCGCCGACATAAGCCGCATTGCCGCTGCCGGAGACCGGCGCGCTCGCGGTGAAGCTCTTCGAGGCGCGTACCTCGCCGTTGCGGTCGTTGAGGATGYGCACGAACAGATCGACGTCGGCATGCTCGCCGCCATCGACGCGCACCTCGAAGGAACGCACCTCGACGATGATCTGGTAGTCGATCGCCAGCCCCTCGCCCGGCTTGCCGACGCCGGCAAAGCTGCCGGAGCGCTGGAAGGTTTCGGCTAGCCTCGCCTGCACGATCAGCGGCAGCCGGTCGGCCCATTGCGCGCCCTTCAGGAACTGGATCGAGCTGTCGGAAGGCCTGATGACGATGTTCTGGCTATCGAGCGCCTTGAGCGCCGATGGCTGGGCTATCAGGATCTGGCGACGGCTGTGGGCACGCACGTCGACCGACGGCGCGGACAATTCGAACGTGTCGAGCGGCGCCGGCTTGCCGCCCAGGGCCGCGCAGYCGGCAAGCGAAAGCACCAGCAACGCCGCCGCGGATGATCTGAAACTCCCCGCTACCACCCTGACCGACTTCACGCGCGATCCCCGTTGTCCCCGGATCCTACGATCAACCCGCATTTGCGGTTCATTTTCTTGGCGGTCGCGGCGGCCGAAGTCAACGCCGTGCCCTTCCATCGAACTGCCGGACCTCGCCGTCGCCGCCGGACAGGATGCGCTGCGGATTGCGGCTGAGGTCGGTCACCGCCTCCTCGATGCGGTTGATCGAGCGGCGGCTGTCCTGCACCAGCGCCTCGACGTTCTGCAGACCCTGGCCGGAGAAGCGCGACAGGTTGTCGACGATGGTGCCGAGGCGGGAGTTCAGCGTGTCGGCCACCTGCTTGAAGGATTTCAACGTCGCCCTGGCATCGRCCATCACGCCGTTGGCCTCACCGGAGCCAAGGAGATTGTCGACCTTGGCCAGGATGCCGTCGACGCGCACCGAGGCGTCGTTGAGGCGCTGCGCAAGCTGGCGGGCATTCTTGATCGTGTCATTGATGTCGTCGGAGCGGTTGGCGATCTTGTCGGTGACCTTGGCGATGTCGGAAGCCGCCTTGTCGGCGCTGACACTGGCCTTCTGGATGTTGGCCAAAGCGGCCTTGACGTCGGCCGGATCGATGCCGTCGAGCACGCCGTTGACTTTGGCCAGTGTCCCTTGCGTCTGCTTGGCGAAATCGTTGATCGAGCCGACCGCCGTGTTGACGTTGCCGATGACGGTGTCGAACTGCTTCGAGGTCTCCTTCAGGTTCGCCGTCACCGTGTCGACATTGGCCACGATGCTTTTGATCTGGTCCTTGTCGACGGAATTAAGCAGGCCTTCGGCGGCCTTCAGCGTGCTGTCGAGCCGGCCCGAGACATTCTTCAATTGATCCGAAAGCGAGCTCACCGCCGTCAGGAACTTGTCGATGCCGTCGGAATTCTTGGCCAGCGCGTCCGAGAAGGTCTCGACATTCTTGACCGTCTGCGTCAGCGGGCCGCGAACGTCCTTGGTGAAGCCTTCGAGCTCGCTCAGCACCTTGTCGGCGCGCGTGAAAATGTTCTGCGCCGTCTGCAGAAGATTGGTGACCGCCGACGGGTTGGCGGTTATCTCTGGGATCCTGCCCTCTTTCTCCGCCTCGTCGAGCAGCTTCGCTTCCTTGGGGTCGGCGCCGCGGAGCTCGATATTGGYCTGGCCAGTCAAGCCAGCCAGGCCGATATCGGCCTGTGTCGACTTGGTGATGGGCGTCATGCGGTCGATCTCGGTGTCGGCGATGGCCACCGTCGGATTGTCGACGTCGATATAGACCCGTTTGACGTCACCGACCTTGACGCCGTTGAACAGCACGAAGCTGCCGCGGCCGAGGCCTGAGGCCGAACCTGGAATGCGCACGCGCAGCATTGTCGTTTCGCCTCTGTCGCCGATCGCCGCGGTCCAATAGACGAAGGCGAAAGCCGCCAGGATCGCTCCCAGCGTGAAGATGCCGACAATAACGTAGTTGGCTCTTGTTTCCATCGACCCACTTATGGCTATGCGCGCGCCGCAAGATCAAGTTGCCGGGCGCGTTTTCCGCGGAAATAGGATTTCACCCACGGCTCCTCGCTCTTCAGCATGTCGTCGATCGTGCCTTCGACCAGCACCCGCTTCTTTCCGAGCACCGCGACGTGGTCGCAGGCGGTGAACAGCGTGTCGAGATCGTGCGTGACCATGTAGACGGTCAGATCCATCGTGTCGCGCAGCTTGACGACAAGCTCGTCGAATTCGGCCGCGCTGATCGGATCGAGCCCCGATGTCGGCTCGTCGAGAAAGACGATGTCGGGGTCGAGCGCCAAGGCGCGCGCCAGCGCGGCGCGCTTGATCATGCCGCCGGACAGCTCGGAGGGAAATTTCTGTGCRGCGTCGGCCGGCAATCCGACYAGCTCGATCTTGAGCATGGCGAGTTCGTCCATCAGCGCCCTGGGCAGGTCGAGATATTCGCGCATCGGCACCTGCACGTTTTCCAGCACGGTCAGCGCCGAAAACAGCGCGCCATGCTGGAAAAGGACGCCGAGCCGCATGTCGATGCGTAAACGGTCTGCGTCGCTTGCCTTGTCGACGTCGACGCCGAACAGTTTGATCGTCCCCGATTGCTTCGGCATCAGTCCCAATATCGTGCGCAACAGCACCGATTTGCCGGCGCCCGAAGCGCCGACGAAGCCGAGGATTTCCCCACGCTTGATGTCGAGCGAAAGCTTGTCGAGGATCAGCTTGTCGTCGATGGCGACGGTGACGTCGCGCACCGAAAGCACGATTTCATCGTCATGCGCGTCCTGCGCTGCTGTGGCGCCGTTGCCGTCCGCCATCTCAGAACCCGATCGCTGCGTAGAACATGGCGAAAAGCCCGTCGAGGATGATGACGACGAAGATCGACTTCACCACCGACGCGGTCACGTGGAGGCCGAGCGATTCAGCGCTTCCGCCGACTTTCATGCCCTCGACCGATGCGATGATGCCGATGATCAGGGCCATGAACGGCGCCTTGATCAGGCCGGCGAAGATGGTGCTGAGATCGATGGCCACGCGCAGCCTGTCGATGAACGCTGCCGGCGGAATGTYGGAATAGAGCCAGGCAGCGACGATGYCGCCGGCAAGGGCCGCGAAATTGGCGATGATGGTGAGGCAAGGCAGCCCGATCACCAGCGCGACGAGTCGCGGAAAGACCAGCACGCCGATCGGGTTGAGGCCGATCACCTTCAGCGCGTCGACCTCCTCGCGCATCTTCATCGAGCCGATCTCGGCGGTGATGGCGCTGCCCGAACGTCCCGCGAGCATGATCGCCGTCATCAGCACGCCGAGCTCGCGCAGGATGAGCACGCCGACAAGGTCGACGACGAAGATGTTGGCGCCGAAATAGCTGAGCTGGTAGGCGCCCTGCTGGGCGACGATGGCGCCGACGATCGCCGACATCAGCACCACCACCGGTATGGCGCCGACGCCCATGCGATCGATCTGGTTGAAGATCGCGGCGGGATTGACCGCGTGACCGCGTCCGAGCTTCATCTGCGCGCCGCGGATCGTGGCGCCGAGGATGTTCATCGAGGCCAGGAAGTCGTCGCGCATCTCGTAGACGCGGCGGCCGACCAATTCCAGAGCGCGCAGGATGATGTTGGGCGGGCCGGCCGATCCCGATTCGGGCTCGCGCCRCACCGCGTCGCCGACAGCGCCAAGCAGGATCGAGGCGATCTCGCTCTGGCCCTGCAAATGGACCTCGACGCCTTTCTTCTCGAAGGCGCTGGCCAGCCTGTCGATCAGCCAGGCGCCGGCGGTGTCCATCTTCTCGATGTGGGAGAGATCAAGCATCAGCTGTTTCGCGCCGCTTCTCTGCTCGATCTTGCGCATGTCGGCATCGACCGCCGCGACGGTGCGCGTCGTCCACACGCCGGAAAAGGCGCAGCCGAGCACACCACCTTCCTCGCCCACGGCAACGCGCGGCCGGTGCTCGGCGTCCTTGGCGGYCTCGCCGCTTGCGTCGCGTTTGCGGATGGTCAACATGGCGTCCTGTTTAGCGTGACGGGACTGGCGTGTCGATTTGCCGGCAGACCGGTGTCRCACAGCCGGAGAAGAAAATTATGGTGCGTGTCATTTCGGTCGAAATGGAGCGATTCCCGATCGCCGGCACCTTCACCATCTCACGCGGATCCAAAACCGAGGCCGAAGTCATCACCGTAACGATCACCGACAAGGGACGTTCCGGTCGCGGCGAGTGCGTGCCTTACAAGCGCTACGGCGAGACCATGGAGGGGGTGCGCGCGGCCATCGAAGCCATGCGCGATCCCATCATCGCCGGCATCGACCGGACCGCTCTGCTCGCGGCCATGCCGGCGGGCGCCGCGCGAAACGCCATCGATTGCGCGCTTTGGGACCTGGAAGCCAAGCTGACCGGCACGCCGGTGGCGGCGGCGATCGGCATCCTTCCGACCAGGCCGCTGGAGACCGCCTACACGCTGTCGCTCGCCGAGCCGGAAGCCATGGCGGCGCAGGCGCGCGCCAATGCCGCGCGGCCCTTGCTCAAGGTCAAGATCGGCGGCGACAACGACATGGCGAGAATCCGCGCCGTAACCGAGGCCGCTCCCGAAAGCCGCATCATCCTCGATGCCAATGAGGGCTGGACGCATGAAAATGTCGAGGCGAACCTTGCCTTCGCCGCRCAGCATGGCATCGCGCTCGTCGAGCAGCCGCTGCCGGCCGGCAAGGACGAGATCCTGCGCCGGATCGCGCATCCGGTGCCGGTCTGCGCCGATGAAAGCGTGCATGCGGCGAAGGACCTCGACGCGCTGGTCGGTCTCTACGACGCCGTCAACATCAAGCTCGACAAGTCCGGCGGCCTGACGGAGGCGCTGAAATTGCGCAACCGAGCCCGCGACCTGGGCTTCGGCATCATGGTGGGTTGCATGGTCGGCACCTCGCTCGCCATGGCGCCGGCGGTGCTCCTGGCGCAGGGCGCCGACTTCGTCGACCTCGACGGTCCGCTGCTGCTTGCGCATGATCGCGAGCCTGGCCTCGTCTACCGGGGATCGCTCGTTTCACCCCCTGACAGGGTGCTTTGGGGCTGAGCGGGAAGCGAGGCCTATCAGCACCACGCCGACGATCGCGATCGGGATCATCGCCCAGAAACCGTCGACGCCCAGGCGGTCGTAGAGCGGGCCGGACGCGAGCGTCACCGCCGCCATGAAGAAGCCGTTGAAGAAATAGGCGATGCCTTGCGCAGCACCCGTGCGCTCCTCGGAAACCGTCTCGCCGATCATCTTCTGCAGGCCGATCAACACCATCGCCACCGAAACCGAATGCAGCGACTGGACAAGGAAGAAGCCCGCGACGCCAAGCCCAAGCGGCCAGACCAGTGGAAAGGCGATCCAGCGCACGATCGAGCCGATACCGGCGATCACCATCACCCTGACCACCGAGGTGGAAGCAAAAATACGGTTGAAAAACAGGAACATGCAGACTTCGGACACCACGCCCCAGGCCCATAGCAGGCCAACGACGGAATCGCCGATGCCGATCGACTTCCAGTAGATCGACACGAAGCCGTAGAGGAAGGCGTGGCTGGCGGTGATGATGCCGACGCCGAGCGTGAAATAGAGGAAATATGYGTTGAAGAGGCTCGGCGCCTTATGCTGGATCTCGGTGRCTGACAGCGGCGAGGCCTTGCGAGGCCGCCCCATGCGCGGCGCCCATAGCCCTGCGGCCAGAGCCGCGCCGATTGCTATGAAGATGATGACCGGAACGGCCTGCGGACCCGTGGCCGAAAGGATGAAGCYGCCCACGACATTGGCGCCAAGATAGGAGATCGAGCCCCATTTTCGCATGGCGGTGTAATTGGAGCCGAAGCGCCGCACGCCCGATAGCGCCAGCGAATCGGCCATCGGCGAATGCGGCGTCCAGACGATCGTCAGCAAAAGCGACACGGCAAGCACGATGGCGTAGGTGGCCGGCAGGAAATAGCCCGCGGAGACGACCATCGAGGCCGCCACCAGTACGATGTAGACATTGGCGCGGTCTTTCGCCCGGTCGGCAAGCRCCGTCAGCATCGGCGTCGTCACCACGCGCAGGAACATCGGCGCAGCCAGGATGACGGCGATCTGCTCGGCATGAAAGCCTTTCGACTGCAGCCAGAGCGGAAAATAAGGCAGATGCGTGCCCTGCGACACGAACAAGGTCGCGAAGATCAGGCTCATGCGCAGTTCGAAATGGCAGGGCTTGACGAGTTGCTCGGGCGACAGGGGCGGCAGCGACATGAATCGATCCAATTACGCTGCAATCGACAGCCTGCAACGCGTCTCGATCCCTAACATGCRGCAAAGCGCGGCGGAACTGTCTGGACCAATCGATCAAGGGYAAAGCTGTTGACGAACGAGGCTCGGGAGCGCGGCCCGCTCAATGTCAACGCAACGAAAGGGTCAGGCTGAACCGGGGGCGGCGGCGTTCAGGCCGCTTGAGCCGCCCTGCCCTTGAGATCGACGAGGTCGACCGGCACCAGCACATCCTTGCCGGTCGAAGATTCGGGCAGCACATGCGCCCAGGTCAGGATCTCCATGCGGCCGTCGAAGTGCTCGACCACCGCCGTGCAGCTTTCCACCCAGTCGCCGGTGTTGATGTACTGCACATCGCCATAGCTTTCGATGGCGGYGTGATGGATGTGGCCGCAGATCACGCCGTCGACATGCGAGCGCCGCGCTTCTTCCGAAAGCACCGTCTGGAACGAACCGATGAAGTTCACAGCCTTCTTCACCTTGACCTTGGCCCAGGACGAGAACGACCAGTAAGGCAAGYCGAGCAGGTGACGCAGCTTGGTCACCACCCGGTTGATCAGCATCRCCGTGTCATAGGCATAGTCGCCGAGATAGGCGAGCCAGCGCTGGTTGTGCACCACCGTATCGAACTGGTCGCCATGGATGACCAGCAGGCGCCGGCCGGCCGCGGTCTCGTGGATGGCGCGGTCGGCGACGACGATGCCGCCGAAATGCACGCCCTGGAACTGGCGGGCGAATTCGTCGTGATTGCCGGCGATATAGGTGATCGAAGCGCCCTTGCGCGCCTTGCGCAGCAGCTTTTGCACCACGTCGTTGTGGCTCTGCGGCCAGTGCCAGCTGCGCCGCAGCCGCCAGCCGTCGACGATATCGCCGACCAGATAGATGATCTCGGCATCGTGATAGCGCAGGAAATCGATCAGGAAATCGGCCTTGGCCGCTTTCGAGCCGAGATGCACGTCGGAAATGAACAGGGCGCGGAAGGTGCGGGGCTCTGGGTTTGACATCACGATTTACCCTTTGCTTTCGCGTGCCTATGCCCCGATTCATGCAACAACCRTATGACGGTTGCGGTTGGTCCAGCCCAGGCGCTAGCTTGGCACCGGCAAAGCACCAGGAGAAAATCACCATGGATCTCGGCATTCGCGGCAAGAAGGCCATCGTCTGCGCCTCGAGCAAGGGACTTGGAAAAGGCTGYGCCATGGCGCTGGCCGAGGCGGGCGTCGACCTCGTCGTCAACGGGCGCAACGCCGAGCTTCTGGCTAGGACCGCTGCTGAAATTCGCGAAAAATTCGGCGTCAAGGTGATCGAGGTCGCCGGCGACGTGTCGAAGCCCGAGGTGCAGAAGGCGCTGCTTGCCGCCTGCCCTGATCCCGATATCCTGGTCAACAACAATGGCGGCCCGCCGCTGCGCGATTTCCGCGAGCTCGACCGCGCCAAGATCCTCGAGGGCGTGACGCAGAACATGGTGACGCCGATCGAGCTGATCCAGGCGATGATCGACGGCATGGCTAAGCGCGGCTTCGGCCGCATCGTCAACATCACCTCGCTGTCGGTCTATGTGCCGATCCCCGGCCTCGACCTGTCGTCCGGCGCGCGTGCCGGACTGACCTCGTTCCTCGCCGGCGTGGCGCGCACGGTGATCGACCGCAACGTCACCATCAACAGCCTGCTGCCCGGCAAGCTCGACACCGACCGGTTGCGCGGCCCGCATGAGGCAGGCACGCAAGAAGATCCGGCCGCGGCCGCCGCGCGCAAGGCCCGTATTAGCGCCGACGTGCCGGCGAAACGTCTCGGCACGCCGGAGGAATTCGGCCAGATCTGCGCCTTCCTCTGCTCGGTCCATGCCGGCTACCTCACCGGCCAGAACATCCCGGTCGACGGCGGCCTTTACGTCAGCGCCTTCTGAGCATCGCCTGAGGCTCTCCAGCCAACCAGCTGGAATCGGTAGATTATTTGCGCTCCGGCATTGTGAAGCCGGAGCCTGCGATTTGCGGTCGCGAAAAATCGCGGGCGCATGCTAAAAGGCTCCAAACCAGCATCGCAGGGAGGGGCCGCAATGGACGGCGAGAACAAGAAACCGGCCCGGTCGGACCTCGACGAGGCCGCCCTCTTCTTCCACAAGCACCCGAAGCCGGGAAAGCTCGAGATCCAGGCGACGAAGCCGCTCGGCAACCAGCGCGACCTGGCGCTCGCCTATTCACCGGGCGTYGCCGCGCCCTGCCTCGAGATCCGCGATGATCCGGCGACCGCCGCCGACTACACCGCCCGCGCCAATCTCGTCGGCGTCGTCTCCAACGGCTCCGCGGTCCTCGGACTCGGCAATATCGGCCCGCTCGCCTCCAAGCCAGTGATGGAAGGCAAGGCGGTGCTGTTCAAGAAATTCGCCGGCATCGACGTCTTCGACATCGAGATCGACGCGCCCGGGATCGAGCGCATGGTCGAGACGGTGGCCGCGCTCGAGCCGACTTTCGGCGGTATCAACCTCGAGGACATCAAGGCGCCGGAATGTTTCGAGGTCGAAGAGGCGCTCAAGGCCCGCATGGGCATTCCGGTCTTCCACGACGACCAGCATGGCACGGCGATCATCGTCGCCGCCGCTGTGCTCAACGGGCTGGAACTGGCCGGCAAGGCGATTTCCAACATCAAGATCGTCACCTCGGGCGCGGGTGCGGCAGCACTTGCCTGCCTCAACCTTCTGGTCTCGCTCGGCGCCAGGGTGGAAAACATCTGGGTCACCGACCGTTTCGGCGTCGCCTACAGGGGCCGCGTCGAGGAGATGGATCGCTGGAAAGACCCTTATGTGAAGGACACCGAGGCGCGCACGCTGGCCGATGTCATTCCCGGCGCCGACGTTTTCCTCGGCCTCTCCGCCGCCGGCGTGCTGAAGCCGGAGCTCCTGCAGCACATGGCGCCGAAACCGCTGATCCTGGCTTTGGCCAACCCCAATCCGGAGATCATGCCGGAAGTGGCGCGCGCCGCGCGCCCGGACGCCATGATCTGCACCGGCCGCTCGGATTTTCCCAATCAAGTCAACAACGTGCTCTGTTTCCCTTACATCTTCCGCGGCGCGCTGGACTGCGGCGCCAGCGCCATCAACGAGGAGATGAAGATGGCGGCGGTCAGGGCGATCGCCGCCCTTGCCCGCGAGGAGCCTTCCGATGTCGCGGCACGCGCCTATTCCGGCGAGACGCCGATATTCGGTCCCGATTTCCTGATCCCCTCGCCCTTCGATCCGCGCCTGATCCTGCGCATCGCGCCGGCGGTGGCGAAGGCTGCCTGCGACACCGGCGTCGCGACGCGGCCGATCGCCGACTTCGCCGCCTATATCGACAAGCTCAACCGCTTCGTCTTCCGCTCCGGCCTGGTGATGAAGCCGGTGTTCTCCTCGGCCAAGACATCGAGCACCAAGCGCGTCATCTATGCCGACGGCGAGGACGAGCGCGTGCTGCGCGCAGCACAAGTGGTGCTGGAGGAAGRCATTGCCGAACCGACCCTGATCGGCCGCCCGCATGTGGTGGAGGTGCGCCTGAAGCGTTACGGCCTGCGCATCCGGCCGGGCGTCGATTTCGCCCTGATCAATCCAGAGGATGATCCGCGCTACCGCCACTATGTCGACCTTTTGATCGAGCTTGCCGGCCGGCGCGGCGTGACGACGGAAGCCGCCCGCACCATGGTGCGCACCAACAATACGGTGATCGCGGCGCTCGCGCTGAGGCGTGGCGACGCGGATGCAATGATATGCGGGCTCGAAGGTCGCTTCGAGCGGCATTTGCGCAATGTCTCGCTGATCATAGGGCCGCGCGCCGGCGTCAAGGATCGCGATCTGTCGACGCTCTCCATGTTGATTTCGCAGCGGGGCATCGTCTTTCTCACCGATACCTATGTCTCCATCGATCCAACGGCGGAGGAGATCGCCGAGATGACAGTTCTGGCGGCGGAGGAGATCAGGCGTTTCGGCCTGGAGCCCAAGGCCGCCCTGCTCTCGTTTTCGGATTTCGGTTCGCGTGACGCGCCGAGCGCCTTCAAGATGCGGCAGGCCGCCGCGATCCTGGCGCGCATCGCGCCCGACCTTGAATGCGACGGCGAGATGCATGCCGATACAGCACTTTCGCAACATCTGCGCCAGCGCGTCTATCCGCATTCCAGGTTGAAGGGCGAAGCCAATCTGCTGGTCTTCCCGAACCTCGATTCGGCCAACATCACACTGACGGCGCTGGGCGCCATGATGGATGCGCTGCATGTCGGACCGATCCTGCTCGGCACCGACAAGCCCGCGCATATATTGACGCCGTCGGTGACCTCGCGCGGCGTCGTCAACATGACCGCGCTGGCCGTGGTCGAGGCCGCGCACAAGGCGCAGGCGCTTGTCGATCTGAATTGAGGCGGCGCACCAAGCACCGGTGCAGACTAGGGAACAGTTAACCACGAACGCGGTAGTTTCCGGCCAAGGGCAATCGGGATTCCAGGCGGATGAAGGGGTTGAAGCTGATGCATCTTGCGGCGCTGCTTGCAGCGCTTGCAGGTTCAGCTCTCGCCGTCACGCAATCCCAGGCGGCTTCTCGCATATGCAGGCAACTCGAAGCCGAGCTCGCCGCGGCACGCGGCGGTGGCGGGGGGCCCGGCATCGTGCGCAAATATGACGATGCCATCCAGCGCCAGCGCGAGCAACTGGCCAAGGCCCGCGGCCGGGCAAGCGACGCCAATTGCGGCTTCACGCTGTTTTCGCGCAATGTCAGCCAATGCGCGGCGATCAACGCCTCGATCGAGCGGATGAACGCCAATCTCGACACGTTGCAGGCCAAGCGCGAGCGACTATCCGCCGGCGGCGGCACGCGGCGCGACCGCAGCCGCATCCTGGYGGCGCTCGATGCCAATGGCTGCCGCGGCGACGAGCCCCCGCTCCGCCGGGCGCCGCTTCAGGAGGAGGCTTCCCGCGACAATGGCGGCGGCAATCTGTTCGAGCAGCTTTTCGGGCGCCAGGACCAGCAGCTCGAAACGCCCGATGCCCCTGACATGCCGGACGCGGCGGACGTACCTGCCGATGATCCCAGCGTGCGCAATATCCGCCGCATCATCAACCAGCCGGACGGCATGGACCTGCCCAGGTTGGGCGGCGGGTTCCGCACCATGTGCGTGCGCACCTGCGACGGCTATTTCTTCCCGATGTCCAACGCCGCCTCCGTCGGCGATTTCGAGCGCGACCAGAAGAACTGCGAATCGAGCTGCCCCGGCACCGAGATGCAGGTCTTCTATTCGCGCGGAATGGACGACGATTCGGGATCGATGACCTCCTCGGTCACCGGGCAACCCTACAGCGAGCTGCCGACCGCCTATCTCTACAAGCAGGCCAATTACTCGCGCCCGCCGAGTTGCGGGTGCAACGCCCAGGCCGGCAATTTCACGATCATCGGCGGTAACCCGCCCAATCCCGAACAGTCGCAACCGGACGGCGGGGCAGCGCCCTTCATTCCCGTACCGGCGRCCAAGCCCGATCCGGGCGCCGATCCCGAGACGCTCGCCAATGCCGAAGGCGGGCTCGACCTGGACGCGATCAAGCGGCTGACCACCAAGGTACCGGTGTCGCCGGTCTCGGCGCTGCCGCCGGATCAGCGCAAGGTCAGGGTCGTCGGGCCAGCGTTCCTTCCCGACCCATCAGCGGCAATAGATCTGAAAGCTCCGGCCCCGAAGTCCGCCCGGTAAGCGCCAGCCGCAGCGGCATGAACAACGGCTTGCCCTTGCGCCCCGTGGCTTCCCTGATCTTGCCGGTCCAGTCCTTCCAGACCGTGCCGTTCCACGGCTCCTCCGGCAGCAGCTCGAACGCCTGATTGAGGAAGTCGCGGTCCTCGCCGGAAAAGTCGGCCGGCTCCTGCGGACCCTCGTTCAGGATGCGCCACCAGGCGACYGCGTCCGACAGGYGGTCGAGATTGCCRCGCACCGCCAGCCAGAACGGCTCGGCCTTGTCGCCGGAAATGCCCAGCACCATCAGCCGGTCGCGCGCTTCCTCGAACGGCATATGATGCATCAGCGTGCGGTTGAGCACGAAGAGCTCGTCCGGGTCGAATTTCGAGGYCGACTTGGAGGTCGCCGCCGGGTCGAAATGGCCGGCAAGCTCGTTGAGGTCGTGCGCGGCGGTGACATTCTCCGATGTGCCGACGAGCACGGCCAGCGAGGCGACCGCCATCGGCTCGATGCCGTCCTCGCGCAGGCTTTCGATGGACAGCGCGCCGGTGCGCTTCGACAGCCCCTCACCCGACACGGTGGTGAGCAGGYTATGGTGGCCGAAGATCGGCGGCTCGGCGCCGAGCGCCTTGAAGATGGCGATCTGCACGCCGGTGTTGGTGACATGGTCGTCGCCGCGGATGATGTGGCTTACGCCCATCTCGATATCGTCGACCACCGAAGGCAGCGTGTAGAGATAGGTGCCGTCCTCGCGCACCAGGACGGGGTCCGACAGCGAGGCGAGATCGACGGTCTCCTCGCCACGCACAAGGTCGTTCCAATGCACCTCGGTGCGCTCCGGCTGCAGCGGATCGCTGGTGAAGTTGGGCAGCAGGAAGCGCCAGTGCGGTTTGCGTCCGTCCGACTGGTATTCGGCCACCTGCTCCGGCGTCAGCGTCAGCGCCTCGCGGCCATAGACAGGCGGCAGGCCGCGCGTGCGGCGCACCTTGCGGCGCAGGTCGAGCTCTTCCGGCGTCTCGTAGCAGGCATAGAGCACGCGAGCCGCCTTCAGCCGCTCGACCGCCGCGTCATAGATCTCGAAGCGGCGCGACTGGTACTCGGTGACGTCCGGGAAGATGCCCAGCCAATGCAGGTCATAAAGAATGGAATCGGCATATTCCTGCTTCGAGCGGGCGATATCGGTGTCGTCGAAGCGCTGGATGAAACGACCCTTGTTGTTCATGGCGAAAAGCCAGTTGAACAGCGCGGTGCGCGCATTGCCGATATGGATGCGGCCGGTCGGCGATGGAGCAAAACGTACGGTAACTGTCATGAGCGGGGCGTAGCGGATGCTTTTGGTGTTGACAAGGCGCGCCCCCGCGCGAACGCAACAGATAGTGCAAGCCAGCTAAAATGAAAAGCCGCTGCCCGACACGGCTTCCTGGCGGCCTGACAAACGGCGTCAAGTGCCTGCAAACCCGGGCTTGTTATGTCCCCGTTATCCACATGTGTGACACACAAGATGTTGGGGTCACAAAAGCTACAAAAACGAATCCTTGACGGGTCGGAACGAGTCGCTTTTTATGGGCCATGCGCTCCTGTTGCGGGCGTGACCGGAGAGTTTAGAGGCCGGTCTTTTTTCCCGGATTTTGTGCGTTTTGCCCACATTTCCGCCCGTTCACGAGGCCGGCGGAAGCGTTGGGATCTTTATGGCTTGGGTGGGCGAAAGGGAGAATTGTCGGCCTGGAAAAAATGATCTGTTAACACTATATTTAGCGTTTGCAGGCAGGCTGGACCCTAGATAGTGTGAACCTCCCTCTTCCGAGGRAATCGACCAAAGTTTCAGTTGAGGGACCCGCGGGGGTCGGCCTGYAGCCCGGGCAAATGTCCGGCCAGGTGTTTTGCTGTCTGCATGGCGGCGCCCGCGACGAGGAGAATGCCGGCGTCACCGCGATGCCGGCAAACGGCGGACCGTGCTTTTCGCCATGTGGGGCAGAAATCCCCGGGGAAAAGCGCTATATATAGAGACAAAGGGACCGGACCAATGCGCATCGAGCGTCGCTTCACCAAGCCAGAGCAATCAGCCTATGCGGAGATCGAATTCCGCAAGGCTTTGTCGGAGATCAAGAATCCCGACGGCTCGGTGGTGTTCCGCCTCGACAACATCGATGTGCCGGCGCAATTCAGCCAGGTCGCGGCCGATATCCTGGCCCAGAAATATTTCCGCAAGGCCGGCGTGCCGGCGCGCCTGAAGAAGGTCGAGGAGAACGACGTCCCCTCCTTCCTGTGGCGCTCGGTTGCCGACGAGGCCGAGCTCGCCAAGCTGCCCGAGGCCGAGCGCTATGGTTCGGAGACCGACGCCCGCCAGGTCTTCGATCGCCTCTCCGGCACCTGGACCTATTGGGGCTGGAAGGGCGGCTATTTCAAATCCGAGGAAGACGCGCGCGCCTTCCGCGACGAGCTTGCCTATATGCTCGCCACCCAGCGCGTCGCGCCGAACTCGCCGCAATGGTTCAACACCGGCCTGCACTGGGCCTATGGCATCGACGGCCCGAGCCAGGGCCACTTCTATGTCGACCCCTTCACCGGCAAGCTGACCAAGTCGAAGTCGGCTTACGAGCACCCGCAGCCGCATGCCTGCTTCATCCAGAGCGTGCAGGACGACCTCGTCAACGAGGGCGGCATCATGGACCTGTGGGTGCGCGAGGCGCGCCTGTTCAAATACGGCTCCGGCACCGGCTCGAACTTCTCGATGCTGCGCGGCGAAGGCGAGAAGCTTTCCGGCGGCGGCCGCTCGTCCGGCCTGATGAGCTTCCTCAAGATCGGCGACCGCGCGGCCGGCGCCATCAAGTCGGGCGGCACGACGCGCCGCGCGGCAAAAATGGTCATCGTCGACGCCGACCATCCCGACATCGAGCAATTCATCGACTGGAAGGTCAATGAGGAGCAGAAGGTCGCCTCGCTGGTGACCGGCTCGAAGATCGTCAAGAAGCACCTCGAAGCCATCATGAAGGCCTGCGTCAATTGCGAAGGCGATGGCGACGACTGCTTCGACCCGGCGCTGAACACCGCGCTGAAGCGCGAGATCAAGGCGGCCAAGAAGGACGCCGTGCCGGAGAACTACATCTACCGCGTCATCCAGTTCGCCCGTCAGGGCTACACCTCGATGTCGTTCAAGACCTACGACACCGACTGGGATTCCGACGCCTACCTCACCGTCTCCGGCCAGAACTCCAACAACTCGGTGTCGCTGAAGGACAATTTCCTGCGCGCCGTGGAGACCGATGGCGACTGGCAGCTCACCGCCCGCAAGGACGGCAAGGTGCTGAAGACGCTGAAGGCGCGCGACCTGTGGGAAAAGATCGGCTACGCCGCCTGGGCGTCGGCCGACCCGGGCCTGCACTTCAACACGACGATGAACGACTGRCACACCTGCGCGTCGGCCGGTGCGATCCGGGCCTCCAACCMGTGCTCGGAATACATGTTCCTCGACGACACGGCCTGCAACCTCGCCTCGATCAACCTCCTGCCCTACCGCAAGGAAGACGGCACGATCGACATCGCCGCTTACGAGCACACCGTGCGGCTATGGACCGTCGTGCTCGAGATCTCGGTGATGATGGCGCAGTTCCCATCCAAGGAGATCGCCAAGCTCTCCTACGACTACCGCACGCTCGGCCTCGGCTACGCCAATATCGGCGGCCTCTTGATGACCTCGGGCATTCCCTACGACTCCGACGAGGGCCGCGCGATCTGCGCCGCGCTCACCGCGATCATGACCGGCGTCGCCTACTCGACCTCGGCCGAGATGGCTTCCGAACTCGGCGCCTTCCCGGACTATGATCGCAACGCCCAGAACATGCTGCGCGTCATGCGCAACCATCRCCGCGCCGCCTATGGCGACAAGGACGGCTACGAGAAGCTTGCCGTCAACCCGGTGCCGCTGGTCGCTGCCGACCTGAAGCAGCAGGCGCTGGCCGAGCATGCCCGCGCCGCCTGGGACCGCGCCATCGAGCTCGGCGAGGAGCATGGCTACCGCAACGCGCAGGCGACCGTGATCGCGCCGACCGGCACGATCGGCCTCGTCATGGACTGCGACACCACCGGCATCGAGCCCGACTTCGCCCTGGTGAAGTTCAAGAAGCTCGCCGGCGGCGGCTATTTCAAGATCATCAACCGCGCCGTGCCGGAGGCGCTGAGGACGCTTGGCTATTCCGAAAGCCAGATCGCCGAGATCGAGGCCTATGCCGTCGGCCACGGCAACCTCAACCAGGCGCCCGGCATCAACCCGTCCTCGCTGAAGGCCAAGGGCTTCACCGACGAGAAGATCGCGGCACTGAACGCGGCGCTGAAGTCGGCCTTCGACATCAAGTTCGTGTTCAACCAGTGGACGCTGGGCGCCGACTGGGTGAAGGAGACGCTCGGCTTCACCGACGAGCAGCTCTCAGACGTTTCCTTCGAGATGCTGCCGGCGCTGGGCTTCTCCAGGAAGGACATCGACGCCGCCAACATCCATGTCTGCGGTGCCATGACGCTCGAAGGCGCGCCCTTCCTCAAGGCCGAACACCTGCCGGTGTTCGACTGCGCCAGCCCGTGCGGCAAGATCGGCAAGCGTTCGCTGTCGATCAACAGCCACATCCTGATGATGGCGGCGGCGCAACCCTTCATCTCGGGCGCCATCTCCAAAACCATCAACATGCCGAACGAGGCGACGGTCGAGGACGCCAAGAACGCCTATATGCTGTCCTGGAAGCTGGCGCTGAAGGCGAACGCGCTCTATCGCGACGGCTCGAAACTGTCGCAGCCGCTCAACGCCTCGCTGCTCGCCGATGACGACGGGGATGAGGACGAGGCGGTCGAGCAGTTCATCGCCGCGCCCGCCGCGCAGCGCGCCGTGCAGGTGACGGAAAAGATCGTCGAGCGTGTGGTGGAACGCCTCTACCGCGACCGCGAGAAGTTGCCGAACCGCCGCAAGGGCTACACGCAGAAGGCCGTCGTCGGCGGCCACAAGGTGTATCTCAGGACCGGCGAGTTCGACGACGGCCGCCTGGGCGAGATCTTCATCGACATGCACAAGGAAGGTGCTGCCTTCCGCGCGATGATGAACAACTTCGCCATCGCGATCTCGCTCGGCCTGCAGTACGGCGTGCCGCTCGACGAATATGTCGAGGCCTTCACCTTCACCAAGTTCGAGCCGGCCGGCATGGTGCAGGGCAACGACGCGATCAAGAACGCCACGTCGATCCTCGACTACGTGTTCCGCGAGCTGGCCGTCTCCTATCTCGGCCGCCACGACCTCGCCCATGTCGACCAGTCGGACTTCGACAAGACGGCGCTCGGCCGCGGCATCACCGAAGGCAAAGCGACGCCCTTCTCCAAGGGCCTCTATCGCGGCGCCTCGCCGGTGAAGCTGGTGAGCGRCATCGGCAGCGAGCCGAAGGGCTTTGGCGGCTCAACGTCGACGCCGGCCCCTGCCCGCGCGGCGCCGACCGCCTTCGCCGGCTCCAACGTGCTGGCGCTGAAGCCGGCCAGCGACGAGGCGCTCGCCTACAAGCGCGACTATGAGGAGCGCGCCCGGGAACTGGCCGAGGACATGGTGGAAGAAGAAGCTGAGGCCGCCGGCGGCGCCGAGGCTCTGTTCACCGACGCCGCCGCCAACGAGGCGGCCGAAGCGAAGAAGCTCGCCGCGACAAGGCGCCAGCAGTCGCTGCTCCAGGGCTACACCGGCAACGAATGCTCCGAGTGCCACAACTTCACCATGGTGCGGAACGGCACCTGCGAGAAGTGCGACACCTGTGGTTCGACGAGCGGGTGCAGCTGATCGACCCCAATGAAATGGTGCAACACTCAAAGTTTTGTACCTACAAGCCAATGTTTTGTACTTGGAGCGGCCAGACGGCCGCTCCTGACAAAGTCAGAAGGTAAGCAACGGATCGTGAAAGAAATGCATCGGCTGCGGTGCAACGAGCGAAAGACGTTACGCGACGCACCGCCCCATCCCTGACGCGTCACTGAATCTCGCTCAACGTCAAGGTAGATCGCTCATTCGGCACACGAAGTCTGCTCACCTCCGGCGGTAGGCCGAAAAAACACAGTTTCCCGGGCGCTTTTCGTGCCCGGGAATGCCAAAGGGAACAAATCGGGAATTGAACGCATTCCGCGCGAAATAAAGACCGCACAATCAACCGGATTGATTTCGTCGCAGCGCGGCGTTCCGGGGTGAACTCACTTAATTTCATTGTCAGGTAGCTGGGCGATCCCCAGCGCCCTTGTCGATAGGAGTAGGGGTATGTCGAACAACTGGAAATACGATCGCGCGAAGGAAGCGATCGACGCCCGCATCAAGGAAGTCGAGTCCGTCACCGTGGTGGACTACAAGCGGGACACCTCGCTGACATCGATACCGACAAACAAGGCCTACCGCATGGATGCGGTTCACCTCTACGTCGACATCCTCAACCTGCGGGGTATGCTGGAAAGCACGCAGTCCGAAGGCGAGACCTGCCATAAGCGAACGCTGCGCTTCCTCAATCTGCATTATCGGGCTGTTCATCGCATCCTCGCCGCGTCCGACGCAATTCGCGTAGACTTCCACAACCAGCGGCTCCACGCCRTCGTCGCCAAGCCGTACGGCGACAACGCGGAAGGAGATCGCGTCAACCGTGCTGTCRCCATCGCGCAGCTGATCAGCGACGTTCTGCTCGAGACAGGCGATGACGACGAGAACATCCCGGCAGCCGAGGTTCGGATCGGCATCGACAGCGGCCGGGCGCTAGCCGTAAACAACGGCCGGAGCGGCAACCGCGAACCGCTCTTCTTGGGTCGCCCCGCCAACATGGCAGCGAAGATCGCATCGAACGGGAGCGACACGGGCATCTATCTGAGCAACGAGGCGAGGAAGGCAATCGGGCTCGAGGAGCTTGACGAGGAAGACGTCCCGCTCACGCCGCTCACTGAGGCCGAGATCGCGGATTGCCAGGATGCCGCCGACCTTGGATTGAGCAAGGACTCCGTGGTGTCCGACTGGCGTGCTGACAACAAGAACAACCCGATCGGCGCTTTCGCGTTCACGCGAGCCACTCCTCCTTTGCGCGACCTTGATATCTCGGCTCTTACGCCTGGAAACTCGAAGCGGATGGACACGGTTTCGGTGTACGCCGATATCGACAATTTCACGGCATATGTCGACGCACATATCGATGACGAYCCGGAAGACGTCGTCCGCTGTCTCCATGTCATCCGTTCGGAACTCGACCGGGTCCTTTCCTCCGATTTCTCGGGGCGGCGTATTCGCTTCATCGGCGACTGCATCCACGGCCACGTGATGGAAGGAACAGCCTACCAGACGTATACCGAGGATACGGTGTCGACCTCTGCCCTGTGTGCCGGAGGATTGCGCAGCAGCTTCGATCTGGCGCTCGAAAGGCTTGGAGCGAATGACGTGGATACAGACGACCTGGGGCTAGCCATAGGCTTTGAATTCRGCCCGACGGCGATTACCCGACTCGGCATGCAGGGCGGGCGCGTCCGTTGTTCCACAGGTCGCGCCATCCTCGATTCAGAAGCCGAGCAGAAGCGCTGCAGTGGCGAGCAAACCGCGATCGGGAAGGCGGCGTATGACGCTGGTCCGGAATCTGTACGGGCGCTCTTCGGCTCCTCGCGTCGAAAGTCAGGACTGACCTACGACGTGGTGCTTGAGGCACTCACCGCAGAAGGCGACAAGGTGGCCAAAGCAGCGTATGCCGCGGCTTATGCCGTAAGTAGCCCAGCCATTGCCAGGGCTGCCGAGGAACCGTTCCGCCMACACTCGGAGGGACGCTGACGGCAATGTCGGCCCTCGCCCTCCTGGCCGAGACTGCACGCGACAACCACTCGGATCTCGTGAGCCTGAACGACAATGTTGCGATCTTTGCCGTTCAGCCAGCCAACGCATCCGGCGCACCCGCAACGCGGTTTCTCATCAAGGTCATTGATGCTGGAGACAAGATAGTCGCGAAGGAGGTAAAAAAAGAACACCTCCCCTCCTTCTGCCCGGAGCGCCACATCAATTTTGACGGCACGTTCTGCCTTTACTGGGCGGAGGTAGAACCGCATGACATCACGGACGCGGAAGCCGCCGGGCGATGGTGGGGAAAGTTGCTCATTTTCCTTCTCAGGCAACGTACGGCGRCAGCGCTTCGCAGCTGGCCCGGAAAAGGCGAGGCTCGTGCTCACGGACCCGAAGCCGCGAGGTACCAAGCGGTCGCTGAAGCCAGCGCCTCAAAGCTCAGCAAGGCTTTCGAGAAGGCACTGAAGGAAGGGTGTCTGACGACATCGCGAAGGAGGCTTGGCGGCCACGATCGACTGCGGCTCCTGCTCGACGGCAGGAGGCTGCTTACAGTCGACATGGAGAGCGGCCACGTGATGACCCTACGGCAAAGGTGCAAGTGTGACCGAGGAAGCGGGTTGCCGCTGGTGGCATGCTCCGACCATGCGCAGGTGTTTGCCGATCTCGCGGCGTCGCTTGAAGGCTGGCGCCTGGCCGAGGCGAAATTCTTCGACAGCTTCAAGGATACGTCCCTGAAGTGCTGTGGAACGATGGACGAGTGTCCCCTCCGGGACCTTGTCGGCACTGCACTGGCTAAAGCCGCATAGGAATTGCGATGGCTAAGAACGATCAGCAGGAGAGCTATGAAAAGACCTTGGCTGCCAACCATGGTCGCATGATGGACCTCGTGAAATTCGCGGAAGCCAAGAATGCCGCACTGCTCACGTTTTGCTCCGTTTGGATGGGAACCATTATCGGAATCCTTCGCTCCACGGATGAGCCTCCAATGGGCTATCSAACTGCCTTCCTGGTGGCGCTTCCGCTTCTGGCCGTGGCAGCAGTGATAACGCTGACGTCCTTCCTTCCAAGATTGCTGCACCATCTTCGCCCTGAACG
>NZ_MDDT01000003.1:0-2358 GCF_001854815.1 Mesorhizobium sp. LCM 4576 | reverse complement strand
GGAGCTTCGCATCGCCGGGTATGGCTATCCGTTAAACGGACCGAACCTATTTATGTGGTCCCGCAGGTCATTGCAGGCCGGCCCCATCAAGGCAGCGGCGTCGTCCCCGGGCACATAGCGATAGGGGATCGTCGTCACGCCTGCCAGGTCGCTTGGAAGCTTCACTTTCTCCTCTCGGGGTTCCATCAGAATTGCGCGTTGACGGTTCAGGCGACCCATAAACAGGCCAAGTTCGAAAACGACGTTATCCCGCGGGCTGGGCCAGTCCCTGCCTCGGCTTTCCGTCATGTCATCGGCATGCGCGACTGCAATCGCGAAATCGCATTTTTCCAACTCGTCCTCTAAACTTTGGAGGGGATAGCTCGCGACCTTRARCACCCCGTCGGTCCACRGGACGACCAGGAAGTCTCGGCTGAGCGCGTTCTGGATTATCCTTGCGACGGCCACGGCCTCGCCAGACGAGATCAGAAACACGCGAGTCTTATCTCGATATGCACCGATCGTCGCGTTCCGCTGCAGCAACCGCCTGGAGAGTTCCTTGGCGATGACGCGATACATTTCTGGATAGCGGGAGGCGATTTCGGTGAATTTCCCTTCGCTCAGCCTGGCGACGACGGAAGCTTCGCTCGCTGCCACCGTCGCCGATCTTCTCTGCGTCGGCTCTATGGCAGCCATCTCGCCGACGCAGTCGCCAGGGCCACGAGCAGCTACCCGCCGGCCGTTGACAACGACTTCGAATGAGCCTGCAATGATGAAATAAACGTCATTGTCGTGGCCGTCCTGTTGGATCAGTACCTGCCCCTTCGCCAGGGCGATCAATTCAACGGCATCAGCTAATTCTTCGGCCAGCGCACCGTTGCCCGAAACCAATTTCTGGCCGCGCAGAGCTTCCACGCGAAGCCGGTGCCCGCCCTCACCGAGAAATCTGTCAATCACGCCACGACCTCAGAACGACCAGTAGTAAGTAGATGAGTAGATTGTATCGTTATTGTGCTTAGTCCACTTCCACGATTTCCACATGTTCGTTCCCTTTGAAAGCTTCTGATCGTCATTCAAATAGTTATACACACGATCGGTAATCCATGTGGGATAATCCGCACTTTCGGYGGTCAACTTAGCCGCTAGGTTTGCCGAATTGCCAACCCACACAAGATCGTTGTCGCCTCGAACTCCTGTTCGCGCGACATGTATCTCAGAAGTGTCTATGCCCACCACATGCCTGATCGCATAGGTGCTGTTCTTGTATTGGTTCTTCAGCTCGGTCTGTACAATGTGCTTGACCGCATAGTTGATCTTTAGAGCACATCTCACTGCGTCGTTGCATTGACGCTCGCCGATGAAGACCCCCATAACGCGATCCCCGTCATATGAAACAATCGTTCCGCCCGCATCGTTTATCAAACGCGACGCCGCGTATAGATAGGTCTTGTAGACCTCAGCAGCAAAATGCCACTTCTTGCTCTCGACTAGCGATGTCGACTGGTCCAAGTCGGCGTACAGTACAGTCGCCCTCGCAAAGTGGACCGCATCGTTGCCCAGCTTGAGATCGCGAGGCTCCGGGACTTTCWCGCCATCCCGCGTAGCCCAGGCCGTCCTAAAGGTGGTGGATGYGTTGTTCTTGATCTCGTCAGCAATGCCCATTTAGCCCTCCCAATGAGCTCAGCTGCAACGAGTCTGGAAATGAAAGCAACCTCTCGCGTGAAGGGAATTTCAGGCGAGGCAGGTGCAGAGGAACTGTCACTGACGCCTTCGGGCAGACGGGCCGAAATCGCGCTTGAGGGTACGGTTTGAAAAGGCAGTCGGCAATACGGTGCGACCTGGTTGCTTGCAGCCGCCGTTGAAAGGATCGTCTCATCGAGGAAGGGAGTGATAACATGCGCGAGTCAAACGAGACGAAAGTCCTCCAAGAGCAAGATGGACAATACGCTGCCGRTTCACATAAACATCGACAGCTGGTACTTGGCACGATGAAGGTATGCGCCAAGTCGGGCGACATCGTAATGCTTGGCAAGTTCCTAGCTGAGAACGAAGAATTGCTCCAGAGCCTTCAGCGATCCAAAGCACTTGATCGCATTCGCGCATTTCATCGGGAGGGGCAAGCTTTCGAGGACAAGCACGGGATCGGCGCGGTCTTGGATCTTGCTGATCCTCACGTAAAGAAGCTGGTCAGGCTGGATGTCCTTGGTACCCATCCGGTGAAGACCGCAGGAGTGCGTATCCGGCCGTGAGCACCTGAGCACCGCCGTGCTTGGGTCAAGCTTTCGATGGGGGGACGCGATGATATTCATCGAGGAGGAATTTGACCTCCTTGATTCCTTCATCGGTGAAGGCCAAGATCCCGTCGTCATCGTGGGTGCC
>NZ_MDDT01000002.1:0-24900 GCF_001854815.1 Mesorhizobium sp. LCM 4576 | reverse complement strand
GAATTCAACCCCACCCGGACCCGCGGTCGAATCTTCCCACGGAAGTTCCCGGGTCAAATCCCCATCATCGCGCGCAGCAGCTTCTTGTCGGTCGTGCCGGCGGCGAAATCGTCGAAGGCCTTCTCGGTCACTCGGATGATGTGATGCTGGATGAAGGGCGCGCCCTCAGCCGCCCCGTCCTCGGGATGTTTCAGGCAGCATTCCCATTCCAGCACCGCCCAGGAATCGTAATTGTACTGGGCGAGCTTGGAGAAGATGCCGCCGAAATCGACCTGCCCGTCGCCCAGCGAGCGGAAGCGGCCTKCCCGGTTCACCCAGCCCTGGTAGCCCGAGTAGACGCCCTGCCGCCCGGTCGGGTTGAACTCGGCATCCTTGACGTGGAACGCCTTGATCCGCTCGTGATAGATGTCGATGAACTCGAGATAGTCGAGCTGCTGCAGCAGGAAATGCGACGGGTCGTAATTGATGTTGCAGCGCTTGTGGCCGCCGACCGCGTCGAGGAACATCTCGAAGGTCGCGCCGTCGAACACATCCTCCGAAGGATGGATCTCGTAGCCGACATCGACGCCATTGTCCTCGTAGACATCGAGGATCGGCTTCCAGCGCTTGCCGAGCTCGTCGAAGGCTTCCTCGATCAGTCCGGCCGGTCGCTGCGGGAAGGGATAGAGGTAGGGGAAAGCCAGCGAGCCGGTGAAAGATACCGAGGCATCCAGCCCGAGATTGCGCGATGCCTTGGCGCCGAACTTCATCTGCTCGACGGCCCATTTCTGCCGCGCCTTGGGATTGTTGTGCACTGATGGCGGCGCGAAGCCATCCATCTGCGCGTCATAGGCGGGATGCACCGCCACCAGCTGGCCCTGCAGATGCGTCRACAGCTCCGTGATCTCGACGCCCGCGTCGGCGCAGATGCCTTTCACCTCGTTGCAATAGGCCTTCGACGACGCCGCCTTCTCGAGGTCGAACAGGCGCCCGYCCCAGGTCGGGATCTGCACGCCCTTGTAGCCGAGCCCTGCCGCCCATTTGGTGATCGAAGCCAGTGAATTGAACGGCGCGGCGTCGCCCGCGAACTGYGCCAGAAACAGGCCAGGCCCCTTCATCGTCGTCGGCATCGGCATCCTCCCTCTCTCTTGTTTCGCCACCAAGCATAGCGTCGATTGGAGCGAGGGCCAGCCTGTTTGGGCAAACTCACCGGCATCTCAGCGCCATGCCATTCTGGTATTACCAAATCCCATAATTCGGTCAAGCACCTGAAAAGCCGGCAGAAGGGTCTGGCCGGCAATTAAAAAGGTGAAATTACCACGTTAAATCATGTAATTGACCGAGATATGAAGCTTCCCCTGTCCACTTCTTGCCGCGCATGAAAATTTGCTGTAGAGGACATGGCAGGCCCAATTGGTCGAACCAGTTTCGAGGAAAATGCTGGCAACGCCTTGGGGAGGAGTCGTCCGGCCGCCTCTGCGGGAGGCGTCGCGGGGTGAAAACGTGACAGGCGAATTCTGGGAAGGATAGACCATGCATCTTTCGACGCACAATTGGATGCGGGCGGAGCCGCTGGAGGTGACGCTGAAGCGCATCAAGAAGTTCGGCTACGAATCGATCGAGATTTCCGGCGAGCCCGAGCAGTACAAGACCAAGGAGACGCGTGCGCTGCTCAAGGAGCACGGCATCCGCTGCTGGGGTTCGGTGACGCTGATGCTGGGTGAGCGCAACCTCGCCRCCAGGGACCAGGGACAGCGCGAGCGCTCCGTCCAATATGTGAAGGACGTGCTCACCATGGTGAGCGAGCTCGACGGCGAGATCATCACGCTGGTGCCCGCGACCGTGGGCAAGGTCGTGCCGGACGGCACCGAGGCGGAGGAATGGGGCTGGGTGGTCGACGCCACGCGCGAATGCTTCACCCATGCCAAGAAGGTCGGCGTCAGGATCGCCGTCGAGCCGCTCAACCGCTTCGAGACCTATCTCTTCAATCGCGGCGCCCAGGCGCTGGCGCTCGCCGACGCGGTGAGCCCCGAATGCGGCGTCTGCCTCGACGCATACCACATCCACATGGAGGAATTTAACGTCTACGACGCGATCCGTCAGGTCGGCAAGCGCCTGTTCGACTTCCATGTCGCCGACAACAACCGCTTCGCCGCCGGCCTTGGCCAGATCGACTGGCCGAAGATCGTCCGCACGCTGAAGGAAGTCGGCTATGACGGCGCGCTGACCAACGAATTCGTCGCGCCGGTCGACCGCACGCCGGCCGCGCCCTATCCGGAGATGGTCGAGCGCAATCCGGTCGACATCTCGCCCGAGCAGCTGAAATTCATCCAGGACCACGGCTCCAGCCTGCTCACGGAAAAATTCTACACCGACCAGATGCGCATAACCGCCGAAACGCTTCTGCCGCTGATCAAGTGATCTCCGATTGAAATGCATCCCTTCCGCTCTCATGGGGCGGAGGGGCCGAAGGGAAAACATGCGCATCAAAAGCGTCCAGGCCTGGTGGGTTCGCATCCCGATCGAAGTCGCGAAGCAGCATCGCAGCGACTTCGGTCAGGTGACGACGTTCGACGCCGCCATTCTGCGCATCGAGACGGACGATGGCCTGGTCGGCTGGGGCGAGGGCAAGAACGCCGCCGGCAGCGCCGGCAGCTATGGCGCGCTCGTCCATATGCTCAACCACGAGATCGGCCCGCAGCTCGTCGGCCGCGACCCCGCCGACATCGGCATCATCTGGGAGATGCTCTACAACGGCGTGCGGCACGAGACGGCGGCGCATGCCGGCCATGCCATGCCRCAACTGGCGCGGCGCGGCATGAGCGTGGCGGCGATCAGCGCCGTCGACATCGCGCTCTGGGACATTCTCGGCAAGTCGCTCGGGCAGCCGGTATGGCGACTGCTCGGCGGCCGCAAGGTCGAGCGCATGCAGGCCTATGCCTCGGGGGGCTGGGCCTCCCCTGACGCCATCGGAGAGCAGTTGCAATCCTACATCGCCAAGGGCGGCTTCAAGGCGCTGAAGATGCGCGTCGGCGCCATGGACGGCGCCCCGCATGTGTCGGCCGCGCGCGTGCGCGCCGCAAGGCAGGCGATCGGTCCCGACGTCGACCTGATGGTAGACGCGCACGGCACCTACACCGTGGCCGAGGCCAAGCGCTTCATCAGGCTCACCGGCGATCTCGACCTCGYCTGGTTCGAGGAACCGGTGATCRCCGACGACAAGCCGGGCATGGCCGAGGTGCGCGCCTCGGGCTCGACGCCGATCGCCACGGGCGAAAGCGAGGCGACGCGCTACGCTTTCCGCGACCTGGCGGTGCTGAAATCGGCCGACATCTTCCAACCGGATCCGGCGTTTTGCGGCGGCATCAGCGAGGCGATGAAGATCGGCACCATCGCCAGCGCCTTCAACCTGCGCTTCGCACCGCATCTTTGGGCGGGCGCGCCCTGCTTCTTTGCCGGGCTGCATGTGTGTGCGGCCTCGCCCGCCTCCTTCATCATCGAATATTCGCTCGGCGCCAATCCGATGATCCACGACCTTGTCGAGGAGACTGTCGAAGCGAAGGACGGTATGATAGCGATCCCTGAAAAGCCTGGATTGGGTTTCACCATCTCCGAGCGATTCCTGGAGGCGCACGCGCAACGTATTTGACGATGAAAGAAAAGAATCTTCTCGCGGAACTTGCCGCCTATCTCTTTTCCAACTCGGACAAGGAGTCCGGCCGCACACCTTCGGAGCGCGA
The DNA here is from genome assembly GCF_001854815.1 of Mesorhizobium sp. LCM 4576. Lineage (NCBI taxonomy): Bacteria > Pseudomonadati > Pseudomonadota > Alphaproteobacteria > Hyphomicrobiales > Phyllobacteriaceae > Mesorhizobium > Mesorhizobium sp. LCM 4576. The sequence goes on along the minus strand of NZ_MDDT01000002.1, from coordinate 21,181 downwards.
GCTGGCGGAGCATTTCGGCGTCAGCCGCGGCCAGATCCGCGAGGCGCTGGYCATCCTCGAAGCCATGCGCATCGTCGAGCGGCGTGCGAAGTCCGGCATCTATATCGACACCAAGCAGGCGAGCGTGGAAGCGCTGGCGCTGTTCGCGCGCGCGGGCCTGCCGCTCGATCCGGTGCAGATCTACGAAACCGTCGAGCTGCGCAAGATCCACGAGATCAAGGCGGCCGAGCTTGCCTGCTCGCGCGCCACGGAAGAGAATTTCGAACGCCTGCGCGAGATCCTGAAGGCTTCCGAGGAGCRCATCGCCGCCGGCGAAGGCCTCGCCAAGGAGGACCGCGAGTTCCACCTCGAGATCGTGCGCGCGACCAAGAACAGCGTCTTCCACAATATCTGCAGCGTCTATTACCTGATGGGCGAGCAGCGCCTGCCGATCTACTTCAACGATCCCGAACGCAGCGTGCGCTCGCATGYCGAGCACATCCAGATCTACGAGGCGCTGCTGCGCCGCGACGGCAATCTCGCCCAGGCCTTGATGAATGCCCATTTGCAGGGCGCCGAGAGCTATTGGAAGGGGATCATCGAAGGTCGCGCGGCGGAGCCGAAGAACGCTGCGCTCGAAAAGGCCTGAGTGYGGTGCGCAAGATCCTCTCGACGCATCCGCTRCACCCGCGCGCGACGGCCATGCTGGCCGGCGCCGGGCGGCTCGCGATCGCTTCCGCCCTCGATCCCAAGACACTGACCAATGAGGCCCGCGACGCCGACATCGTCATCGTGYGGGCGCCGCTGCCGCCGGAGCTGTTCGCGGACGCCTCGGGCCTGCGCGCCGCGATCCGCCACGGCGCCGGGCTGGACATGATCCCGGTCGAGGCCGCGACCGCCGCCGGCGTGCTGGTGGCGAACGTGCCTGCCGTCAATGCCCGCTCGGTCGCCGAACATGTGATGTTCGTTGCACTCGCTTTGCTGCGGCGCTTCCGCATGATGGACCGCGACCTGCGCGCCAAGGGCTGGCTTGCCGGGCGCGAGCATGCCAATTCGACCAGCGAGCTTGCCGGCAAGACGATCGGCATCGTCGGCCTCGGCGCGGTCGGCCAGGCCGTCGGCCATATTGCCGCGCACGGCTTCGACCTCAATGTCGTGGCGACCACGCGCAGCCTGCGTCCGGCGCCCGAGCGTGTCGGCTTCCTGTCGATCGACGCGCTGGTCGAGCAGAGCGACATCATCGTGCTCTGCTGCCCGCTGACGGAGGAAACGCGCGGCCTGATCAGCCGCGAGCGCATCGCCCGCATGAAGCCCAACGCGCTGCTGATCAATGTCGCGCGCGGCCCGGTGGTGGACGACGAAGCGCTGATCGAGGCACTGCAGAAAGGCCGCATCGGCGGCGCCGCGCTCGACGTCTTTTCCACGCAGCCGCTGCCGCCGAACCACCCCTATTTCGGCTTCGACAACGTCATCGTCACTCCCCATATGGCCGGCATCACCGAGGAATCGATGATGCGCATGGGCGTCGGCGCGGCAAACGAGGCGCTGCTGGTGCTCGCCGGCAAACTGCCGGTCAATCTGCGCAATCCGGAAGTCGTCGAGCATTATCGCCGGCGCTTTCCCGCCGGCTGAAGTCCGCGCCTCAATTTTCGCCGATTTGGCAGCGACCTTCACCGCCATGGCCAAGCACCTCGCGGAAATCCTGGTTCTGACCGCTGGCACCTGCGTCGCCGCAACGGGCGCTCGAACTGATCAAGGCAGCTATGTGCCCTGCGATAACGGTCTACGCTGCGTGATGGCGCCCTGCCCTTCGAACAGCGCGCTCGACCTCGCCACCGGCAAGATCGTCAAGGGTGTGTGGATCGACATCGACGGCCTGCCGCAACAGGACAAGGCGCTCGATCTGTCGGRCAAGCTTTATGCCGGCAAGGTTGTCGTTGCCGGCACGGTCGAGAACCGGCCGCATACCTTCAACGGCAAGCAGTACAGCCTCCCGACCTTGGTCGCGACCGGCATCGAGCGGGCGGCCAAGGACAGCGAGCGCGCTCACTGCTCAAGCCGCTGAGGACCAGTACCCTGCGGAGAGCCGCGCTTTCAACTTGCGATCAATGTCTCCACCGCGGCGGCAATGCGCAGCAGCCGGTGATCATCCCCATGTCTGCCCACCAGCATCAATCCGGCGGGCAGCTTGGTGCCGGGCATCGGCAACGAGATCGCGCAGAGGTCGAACTGGTTGGCGACCTGCGTGTTGCGCAAGAGCAGCCCTTCCGTCTTGTCGCRCAGCGCCTCATCRCCGGMCATGGCGGCGGTGGAAGGCGCGACCATCGGCACGGTCGGCAATACCAGCGCATCGACCGTCTCCAGCCGCTCCGCCATGGCGGCCGCAAGCTCGCCGCGACGGCGGATCGTTCGGATATAGGCGGAAGCGGGGACGGCAAGCGCGCGCGACAATGGCCCGGTGACGTGCGGATCGACCGGCACCGAGGCGCCGCTCGTCAGCCAATCGGCATGCACTTCGGCCCCTTCCATGGAAGCGATCGTGCCGCGCCTGGTGGCCGCGCGCATCTCGGCGATGAGATCGTCGATCGGCAAATCGGCGGCGCGGGCGCCAGCCCGTCCGATCCTGTGGATGCAGGCCTCGAAAGCTGCCGCGACCTCCGCTTGCGTCTCGCCGAACAGCACGCCGCGTGGGATGCCGATGCGCAGGGTCGCGAGCGGGACCAACTGAAGCGCAGCCGGCTCTTCTCCGGCCATGATCGCGTCGGCGATCCCGCAATCGGCGACGCTGCGGGCAAGCGGGCCGATCGAATCCAGTGTCATCGACAGCGGAAAGGCGCCGGCCAAGGGCACGCGCCTCGCCGTCGGCTTGAAGCCGACGACGCCGTTGAGCGAGGCCGGGATGCGCACGGACCCCCCGGTGTCCGATCCGATGGATATGTCGCTTGTGCCTTCGCCGACCGCAACGCCCCCTCCCGATGACGAGCCGCCCGGGATCAGGCTGGCATCGGTGGCGTTGCCAGGCGTGCCGTAATGCGGATTGTCGCCGATCGCGGTGAAGGCGAACTCGGTCATGTTGGTCTTGCCGAGGATGACCGCCCCGGCCTGGCGCAGCCTCTGGACGATCGCCGCATCTCGCGCGGCGGGTGCGGCGCCGGCTCGGATCATCGACCCTGCCGTCGTCGGCTCGCCGGCGACATCGAACAGGTCCTTGATCGAGACGATGCGCCCGTCGAGCGGGCCGAGGCTCACACCGGCCTTGCGGCGGGCATCGGACGCATCGGCGGCGGCCCGCGCGGCCTCGGCATAGAGCTTCGTGAAGACCTTCTCATCGCCCGCGCGATTGGCAAGACGTGACAGGATGATTTCCAGACGGTCGCGTACGGATTGCATTTTCGATGTCGGGCCCTGCAAAGTTGCCACGTCTTTAACGCACGGCCTGATGTTGGGCCGGCGCAAGAGATAAACCGGCAAGCGTGCCTTTGCACCCTGCCAGCGATGGGAAGATGCTGATGCTGTACAAAGGCAGCTGCCACTGCGGCAAGGTGGCGTTCGACGTCGAGGGCGAGCTCGGCATGACCGTGCGCTGCAACTGCTCGATCTGCCGGCGCAAGGGCGCGCTGTTGTGGGCTGTGCCGCATGAGACGCTCAATCTGGTCGCCTGGGGCGACGACCTCGGCCGCTACACCTTCGGCAAAGCTCAAATCGCGCATCGCTTCTGCCGCACCTGCGGCATGCATCCCTTTGYCGAAGACGTCAGCCAGGGCAGCGGACGAACCGCCTATATCAACATCAACTGCCTCGAGGACATCGATCTTGCGACGATCGAAGTTTTCGAGTTCGACGGCCGCTCGGCCTGATTAGCGGTAGCCGGTCGCATCCGCCGGCTTGCCGGCATCCTGGACCTCCGGCACGTAGCGCCAGGCGTCAGGCCGCGAGCCGTCGAGATCGGTAAAGCCGTAGACCTGCGCCAGCCCGCCACTCGAAAGCGACTGGCCATTCCAGCGCGAGCGCCGCGGGTCGGAGGCCAGCGCCGCTACGGCGCGGCCGACGAAGCGCGGCGTCTCGGATATGACGAAATGCGGCACATTGGCTGTCGCGTCGCGCCAGTTCTCTTCCTGCACGCCGAGTGCCTCCAGCATCATCTCCGAGCGCAGCCAGCCCGGCGTCAGCGAGACGGACGTCGCGCCATGCTTTTCGAGGTCTTTGGCATGCGCCCATGCCATACGGTTCACCGCCACCTTGGCGAGATCGTAGAAGGGCGATAGCCGATAGTGCCCGGCATTGTATTCGGCCGTGCCGTCGGTGACCTCGATGAGCAATCCGCCTGGACGCTCGATCATCAACGGCAGCGCGTGATGCGCGGTGATCAGGTGCGTATCGATCCCCAGCCGCAGCAGCCGCAGGCCGTTGTCCAGATCGTGTTCCCAGACGGACTTGTTCCACTCAAAGAGCTTTTCACCGCCCCAGACGTCATTGACCAGGATATCGAGGCGGCCCTGCTCCGCGCGGATACGCGCGACAAGTTTCTGCACCTCTTCGGAGACCAGATGGTCGACCCGGACGGCAATACCCTTGCCGCCTTGTGCGGTCACCAGTTCCGCTGTTTCCTCGATGGTTTCGGGACGCTGATAATCCGATTGCGAAGTTCGCGTCGTGCGTCCGGTCACATAGACGGTGGCGCCGGCAGCGCCCAGTTCGACCGCAATTCCACGGCCCGCGCCGCGCGTTGCGCCGGCGACGAGCGCGACTTTTCCTTGAAGCGTCATTGAAACCTCCGAACCGGAACTGCGCACAATCAGAGCTGGCGTTTGCCATGCCCATCATTTATAAATGATCATTCGTTTATAAATGAGAGTCAAGATGACCAGGCCAAAAACCCAGTCCGACGAACAGGTTCTGGAAGCCGCGTACCGGTTGATGCATGCCGACGGACCGGAAGCATTGACCTTCGAAAGGCTGGCGCGGGCCAGCGGCCTTTCAGGCTCGACGCTGGTGCAGCGCTTCAAGAACAAGACGCTGCTGAAGCAGCGCACGCTGCTCTATGCCTGGGATGGTCTCGACCGAAAGACCGAGCAGGCGGCGGCATCGGTCCCCAGAACCCCGGCCGGCGCCGTCGAGCTGCTGGTTGCTCTCTCCAGCGGCTATGGCGACATCGAATCCTATGCCGAAGGTTTGCTCGTCTTGCGCGAGGATTTGCGCGATCCCATGCTCAGGGCGCGCGGCGCCGCCTGGAAGGCGGCGCTGAGCGGGATGCTCGCCGATTGTTTCGCCGGCGTCCGCGGCGTGCCGGACGACATCGGCCTGCTTATGGCAGCCCACTGGCAGGGCTCGCTGCTGTGGTGGAGCTTCGATCCCGACGACATGGAGCTCCCCGCCTATGTCGAGCATAGCCTGACGCGCTTCGTATCGGCCATCACGACAATATCGGCCCGGCGCTCGTGAGAGCCGCCGGGCCGAAGCTTGATAGGACCGCCGGGCTTGCCTACTCGGCGGCCTGCTTCGGCCCTCTTGCGAAGGCCACCAGCGCCGCGAGCAAGGTCGCAACGCCGCCATAAGCGAAGGCGCTCGCGACACCGGCATGATCGACAAGCAAGCCGCCGACAATGGCGCCGAGCGCGATCGCCACCTGGAAAGTGGCGACCATCAGGCCGCCGGCGCTCTCGGCCTGATCGGGTGCTGCGCGCACCAACCAGGTCTGCAGGCCGACCGGCACCGCGCCGAAGCCAAAGCCCCAGGCGGTGACGGYGAGCGCCGCCGTGATGGGCGAGGCCCCGAACACGAGCAGTGCAGCCGCCGACAAGGCGATCAGCAGCGGCGCCACACCGACGGCCATCTTCAGATTGCGCTCGGCCAGGAACGCGCCGGCGAAATTGCCGAAGAAACCGCCAATGCCATAGGCGAGCAGCACCAGCGATATGGTCGCGATCGGCATGACCGGCACCGTCTCCRGGAACGGCCGCACATAGGTGAAGCCGGCGAACTGACCCGACGCGACCAGCAGCACCACCAGCAACGCGAYGCGGATCATCGGCCGCTTCAGCACATCGACCAGCGTGCGGAAGCTCGCCAYGGCCGTCGGCGGCAGGCTGGGAAGCGTGGCGAGCTGCACCAGAAGCGCCAGCGCGCCGACGACCGCCGCGATCATGAAGGCGGTGCGCCAGCCCCAGATATCGCCGACATAGGCGCCGACCGGAGCCGCCGTCACGGTGGCGACCGAGACGCCGGTGAGGATGATCGACATGGCGCGCGGCATCAGTCGCATCGGCACCAGCCTGAGCGCCATGGCCGCCGACATCGACCAGAAGCCGCCCAGCGCGACGCCGAGCACGACGCGGGCAAGAAGCAGCATTGTAAGCGAGGAGGCGAAGGCGGYGAGCAGGTTGGAGACGATCAAAAGGACGGAGAGGATCCACATCACCAGCCGGCGGTCGAGCCGCTTGGTGACGATCGCCATGGTCGGCGCGGCAATTGCGCCGACCACGGCTGTCGCCGTCACCGCCTGGCCGGCGGCGCCTTCGCTGACGCCAAGGTCCTGCGCCAGGCGCGTCAACAGGCTGGCGGGCAGGAATTCGGCCGTCACCAGGCCGAAAACGCCGAGCGCCAGCGAGACCACCGCACCCCACGCAGGCTCTGTTCGTTCTTCAGGTTCGGTTCTGTCGAGGACGGCGGCGTCGATGGCGCCTGTGACGGGCTCGGTCATGTCAAATCTCCGATGGGTTGCAGCGCAACATTTGGGCTGCAGTGCAACATAGGGAGTGACTATCTGGAGTTTCCATGCTAGAAACGCCGAAATGAATTACAATTCGTCCAAATCGGTTTTGCAGACTTCGGGYGACCCGCTCACCGACATGTTGCGTGGCCTGCGCCTCGACGGCGTCGACTATGGCCGCTGCGTGCTGGGCGAGCCCTGGGCCGTTTCTTTTCCGGCGCAGAAGGCGGCGCGCTTCCATTTCATCGGACAGCAGGGTTGCTGGCTGTTCTCGCCTGCCAAGGAGTGGATCGAGCTCTCGGTGGGCGACGCGCTGCTGATCCCGCGCGGCGACGAGCATGTGCTGGCGAGCGCGCCCGGCGTGCCGCCGGTGCCGATCGGCCGCTACACGATCGAGCCGGTGTGCGAGAACATCTACGACGTCTCGAACGGATGCGACGGCTGCAAGACCTTGYTGTTTTGCGGCTCGATGCATTTCAACCTCGACGGCTCGCATCCGCTGCTGGAGATGATGCCCGACCTGATGCAGGCGCATAAATTGATGGCGAACGCGCCGGGCATCCAGCATCTGCTCGACGCGATGGCTGGCGAGGTGACGATGGACCGCGTCGGCTCCGGCGGCATTCTTGCCCGCCTGGCCGACGTGCTCGCCGCCACCATCATCCGCTCCTGGGTCGAGAATGGCTGCGGCGACGCCACCGGCTGGATCGCCGCCATGCGCAATCCGGATGTCGGCAAGGTGCTTGCCGCTATCCACCTCCAGCCGGAGCGCGACTGGACGGTCGAGGCGCTGGCCAGGATGATGGGCGCCTCGCGCTCCGCCTTCGCGCAGCGCTTCGCCAGCGTGGTCGGCGAGACGCCGGCTAAATATGTGCTGCGCGTGCGCATGCACCAGGCGCGGCAATGGCTCAGCCGCGACGGCATGCGGGTTTCGGTCACGGCCGCGAGATTGGGCTACGATTCGGAAGCCTCCTTCAGCCGAGCCTTCAAGCGGGTGATGGGCGTGGCGCCAAGCCATTTCCGTCACGCCGGCGCCGAGGAGCAATCCTGACATCCGGCAGGYARYCCGCTGGAGGAATTGCCAAGTCTTTTGGACGCCRCGTCATTCCCCGCCAGTCGAGACAGCATAAGCTCGATGGCGGAGGAAACCGCCATGYCCAATCATCTCGCACCGCTTGCGCTTGCCGCTGCTGCCATGTTGCCGAACCGCGCTTTCGCGCTCGAAGATAGCTACCTGCCCGCCGACAAGATCCCTTATGCCGTCGAAGCGCCGAACCAGCCGCAGCGGCTTGGTCCGCTATGGGGCGAGCGCGCCAAAGGACCGGCCGGCACGCTGCTGAAAGTTCCCGGCAACTGGCGGGCGCCCGTCCATGCCCACACCGCGGACTACCGCGCCGTGGTCATCAAGGGCCTCTGGGCGCACTGGCAGATGCAGGGCGGCGAAGCCACCAAGGTCGAGTTGCCGCCAGGCTCCTACTGGACCCAGAAGGCCAACGAGATGCATGACGACGCCTGCCTGTCGGACACCGAATGCGTGATCCTGCTGATCAACGACAAGCCTTACGAGACTTATCTCCCGAAGTAAGGCAGCAGRCCAGCCGGATCGCTATCCGGCGTGACGCAGRCTCACCCCACTGCCCTTGTCGAACATCACCACCTTGTCCGGATTCCAGGCAAAGCGCACCGGCTGTTCGATCGCGACATCGGTCCTGGCCGGCACTGTAGCCCGCAGCATCGTGTCGCCAACCCTGAGCGTCACGATCTTCTCGACGCCATGGTTTTCGACATCGTGAACCCGCGCCTCGACCGGCGCGCCGCTTTCCAGATAGACGTCTTCCGGACGGATGCCGAAGACGAGCGGGCGACCGTCGGTCGCGCCGCTCGTCCTGCCCCCGCCAAAGGTTTTGGCTTCAGTTGACAGYGGTAGTTCGAAATTCATCGGCGCCATCACCGCGCGGTCGTTGACCAGCTTGYCGTCGATGAGGTTCATCGGCGGCGAACCGACGAAGCTCGCGACATAGGTGTCGCGCGGATTGTTATAGATCTCATGCGGCGTGCCGGTCTGGACGATGCGGCCATGGTTGAGCACGCCGACCTTGTCGCCCATCGACATGGCCTCGATCTGGTCATGCGTGACGAACAGGAACGTGGCGCCGAGCTGCATCTGCAGGTTCTTCAGCTCCGTGCGCAGCGCCTCGCGCAGCTTGGCGTCGAGCGCCGACAGCGGCTCGTCCATCAGGAACACGCGCGGCTTGCGCACGATGGCGCGGCCGATCGATACGCGCTGCATCTCGCCGCCGGAAAGCCGGTCGGTCTTGCGATCCAGAAGATGCTCAATCCTGAGCGTGCGGGCCGCGCGCGCGACGCGATCCTTGATCTCGGCATCCGGCAGCCGGCGGATCTTCGGCTTCAGCGGGAATTCGAGGTTCTGTCGCACCGTGTAGCGCGGATAGAGCGAATATTGCTGCAGCACCAGCGCCACGTCGCGCTCGGCCGCGCCCCAATCGGCGACGTCGACGCCGTCGATGAAGACCTGCCCCTCGGTCGGTTTTTCGAGACCGGCGACCATCCGCAGCGTCGTCGTCTTGCCGGCGCCTGTCTCGCCGAGCAGCACGAAGAATTCGCCGTCGGCGATGTCGAGGTCGAGGTTGGACAGCGCGGTATGGTTGCCGAATGTCTTCGAGATGTTTTTCAGCTGGATATGGGCCATTACAGTCTCACTCCGAGCGACTTGCCGCTCGCCGCGTCGAAGAAATGCGCCTGCGAAGGATCGATCCGCGCATAGACCTTTTCGCCCGGGCCGCTGATGAAACCGCTCTTGGTGCGGGCGCGCAGCATCTTGGAGCCTACTTTCAGGTCGACGATGTCGAAGGAACCGAGCGGCTCGATGATTTGCGCTTCGACCGGCAGGAACCCGTCCGCCGCCTCGCGCCGCACCAGCACGCCTTCCGGCCGGATGCCCAAGGTGAGCTGGCCGCCGGCGTGGCCGTTGAGCTTGGAAAGCAGCGCCTGCGGGAACTCGAAGCCGGCGGCCGCATCCCCGACCGTGACCGACGCGACAGAAGCTTTTTCGGCGACCTTGGCTTCGGCGACATTCATCACCGGGCTGCCGACGAATTGCGCGACGAAGAGGTTGGCCGGGTGGGAATAGACCTCGTCCGGCGTGCCGACCTGTTGCAGCACGCCTTCATGCATGATGACGATGCGGTCGGCGAGGCTCATCGCCTCGATCTGGTCGTGCGTGACATAGATGCTGGTCGAGCCTTGCTTGATGTGCAGCCGCTTGATCTCGGCGCGCATTTCCTCGCGCAGCTTGGCATCGAGCGCGCCGATCGGCTCGTCCATCAGCATCGCCTTCGGACGCCGCACCAGCGCCCGGCCGATGGCCACGCGCTGCATGTCGCCGCCCGACAGCGCCGAGGGCTTCTTGCCGAGCAGATCGGTGATCTGCAGCGTCTTGCCCACCGAGCGCACCTCGGTGTCGATCTCGCTTCTGCTCTTGCGCGTCGCGCGCAACGGAAAGGCGATGTTCTCGTAGACGTTCATGTGCGGGTAGAGCGAGAACGACTGGAACACCATGGCGATGTCGCGGTCGGCGGCCTTGAGGTGCTGCACCGGCTTGCCGTCGATCAGTATGTCGCCCTGGTCGATGGTCTCCAGCCCGGCGATGGCGCGCAGCGTCGTCGTCTTGCCGCAGCCCGATTGTCCGAGCAGCACGATGAACTCGTTGTCGTTGATCGCAAGGTTCAGGTCCTTGATGACCTGGACGGCGCCGAAGAATTTCTGGACGCCGCGAAGCTCGATCTGGGTCAATGCTGCGCCCCCGCGTTATGCGCCTGCTGGTCGGCTCCGTGTCCCGTTCCGGCCTGCTCCTCACGTGGAATCTTGGAGGTGACGTTGAAGCCGATCAGGCCGATCAGGATGATGGTCACGCCGTAGGTGTGGAGCAGCATGTTCCAGGGCTGGCAGAGCGCGACGATGCCGAGCACCATCAGGATCTGCGATCCAGGCTCCAGATATCTTTCATTGATCGCGCGAAAGCTCATTTGCGGATCGCTCCGAAGGACATGCCGCGCAGCAGATGGTTGCGGAGCAGGAAGGTGAAGATCGCGACCGGCAGCAGGAACAGGAAGGTTCCGGCGGCGATCACCGTCCAGTCGGGCAGGCCGGAACCCACCTGGCTCGGAATGAAGGGCGGCGCGGTCTGGGCGCGGCGGTTGGTCATGATCAGCGCGAAGGCGTATTCGTTCCACGCGGTGATGAAGCAGAACACGGCCGTGGCGGCGATGCCGGTCGCGGCCTCGGGCAGCACGATCTTGAAGAAGGCCTCCATGCGCGTATAGCCGTCGACGAGCGCCGCCTCCTCATATTCCTTCGGGATCTCGTCGATGAAGCCCTTCATCAGCCAGACCGAGAAGGACAGGTTGAAGGCGGTATAGAGGATGATCAGGCCGAGATGGGAATCGTTGAGCCCGACCGCGCGGTACATCAGGAACATCGGGATCGCGACCACCACCGGCGGCAGCATGCGCGTCGACAGGATGAAGAAGAGCAGGTCCGCCTCTCCCTTCACCCTGAAGCGCGAGAAACCGTAGGCGGTGAACGTGCCYATGCCGACGGCGAGCACGGTCGAGGTGATCGCCACGATCAGCGAATTCATGAACCGGTTCGGATAGCCCGACCACTGCACCGCGCCCTTGCCGTCGCGCACGATCTTCTCGCCGCCGTCGAAGACGACGCGTTCCCACCATGGGGCGGCCGCGTATTCTTCGGGCGTCGGCGGGCTGCGCAACTGCGAGCGCTTGGTGAACAGCTTGACGAAGGGCGATATCTCCGGCTGGAACACGATCGTCGGCGGGATCGTCGTGGCCAGGTTGCGCGGCTTGAAGGCCGTCGAGGCGATCCAGTAGATCGGCGCCAGGAAGATGATCGTCACCACCAGCACGGCGACGATTGCCGCGCGATTGAAGGCGACCTCGGAAGAAGTGCGGACGGCGGCCATCTCAGCGCTCCTTCACCTTGTTGAGGTATTTGACATAGATGTTGGTGATCGCCAGCACCATGATGAGCACGATGTAGGCCATGGCGCAGGAACGCCCCGTCTGCCATTCCTGGAARGCCATCTTGTAGAGCCGGATCGAGATCAGCTCGGCCGTCGGCTGGCTGGTCAGGATATAGGCCAGGTCGAAGGTCTTGAACGCCTCCATGGTGCGGAAGATGACGGCGATCATCAGGATCGGCGCGACCAGCGGCAGCGTGATGCGGAAGAAGGTGTAGAACGGCCCGGCCCGGTCGATCGCGGCGGCTTCGTAAAGRTGCTTCGGCACCGCGGAGAGACCGGCAAGCGACAACAGCATGACGAAGGGCGACCACATCCAGATGTCGGTGAGCGCCACCGCGTAGAGCGCCATCTTCGGGTCGGCCAGCCACTCGAAAGTGCCGAGCCCGAGCGCATAGTTGATGATGCCGAAGGACGGATCGTAGAGCAGCTTCCAGAACAGGCCCACCACCGCCATCGAAAGCATCATCGGCAGAAGCAGCAGCGTCGTCAGCAGCCCCTTCATCGGTATGTCGCGGTTGAGCAGCATCGCCACGCCGAAGCCGACGAGCAACTGGCCGGCGACCGAGATGATGACGTATTTCGCGGTGATGGCGAAGTTCGACCAGACATAGGGATCGTTGAGCAGGTCGCGGTAATTCTGCAACCCGACGAAATTGGCCGGCGCATTGGTCGAAGCGCGGAAGTCGGTGAACGAATAGCCCAGCGAATAGATCAGCGGGAAGATATTGAAGACGATCAGGAACAGGATCGTCGGGATGATGAAGAGATTGCGGATCGAGATATCGCTGAGGCCGCGCGCCGCGGCCCGCGAGGACCTGTCGAGCGTGGTGATCATCGTGGTCGCCAAAACCCTGCTCCGGATGCTTGAAAAACAAACGGAGGAGGCTTCCTAAGCCTCCTCCGCGAGGCATGTCGTTTACTTCACGCGGCCGTATTTCTTGAAGGTCGCGTTCCAGTCGGCGGCAAGTGCGTCCAGCGTTTCCTTGGCGGTGCCCTGACCGCCGATCATGTAGGGATAGATGCGCTGGTTGAGCTGCTGCAGCAGTTCGGCATATTCCGGCACCGCCCAGAAATCCTTCACCTTGAACATGGTCTCATAGAAGGCCTTGTTGTACGGCGTGGCGCTCTGGAACTCAGGCGACTTCAGCACCGCGGCGCTGCAGGTGTAGCCGCCGAGCGCCGCCCACTTCTTCTGGGTCTCGTCCTTGATGAACCACTCCAGGAACTTCATCGCCTCGTCCTGCTTCTGCGAGTAGGAGACGATCGAGATGCCTTGGCCGCCAAGCGCCGCGWACTGGTCGCCATTGGGGCCCGGAGGATTGGCGAAGAAACCGGTGTTCTTGGCGTTCGGGTTCGACGACTCGTTGATCAGCGAGGGGAAGAAGGCGAAGTAGTTCATGCTCATCGCCGCCAGGTTCTCGGTGATCGCCTGGTTGTCCTCGACGAAGAACGACTTTGCCCAGCCCGGAGGCGTGAACTTGTAGAGTTCCTTGTAGGCATCGAGTGCGGCGACCGCCTTGTCCGAGTTGATGTGACCGTCGACCTGGTAGGTCGAATAGTCGCCAAGCTCACCGCCATAGGAGAACAGGGCGTTCTCGAAACCCATCGCCATCGCGTCGTAGGAATTATCGGTGTAGATGGCGATGCCGTATTTCTTCTGGTCGGGACGGTAGAAGAATTCGGCTATGTCGCRCAGCGCCTTGAAATCCTTCGGCACGTCGAGGTCGTAGCCATACTTGGCCTTGAAGGCTTCCTTCTCCTTCGGGTCCTCGAACCAGTCCTTGCGGTAGGACCAGCCGACGGCGTCGCCCTCGAGCGGGATTGCCCAGTACTTGCCGCTGTTGCCGGGATATTCGGCGTAGTACTTGACCGTCGCCGGCGCCATCACGTCGTTGAGCTTGTGCTTGTTGAAGAAGTCGGTCAGGTCGACATAGTGACCGCCGGTCGAGCCCGCGCCGAGCCACTGCGAGTCACCCACCAYCAGATCGTAAGCGTCGCCATGGGCGTTGAATTCGGTGAAAGCCTTGGTCTGGAAGTCGGCCCACGGTGTGGTCTCGACCGTGATCTTGACGCCGGTTTCCTTCTCATACTCGTTGCCGAGTTCCTGCAGGTAGTTGGCCGGATCCCATTCCGCCCAGAAGATGGTGAGCGACTTTTCCTGCGCGTGGACGGACRTCCCGCAGGCAAGCGCCATGCCGACACCAGCAAGCACGCTGGTCACTATCTTGCGCATAGTTTTCCTCCCTTGTGCGCATTCTACCGTGTCATGCGAACCGGCAGCGAAGCCGGCCTTGGTAGTTCCTCCTGTGATGGCGCCTTTCCGGTTCCAGGCCTCCTCGCCCTRCCGGAAATGGATCGCAGCCGTCACTTTCGATCCGCTTTGTTTGGTTGTAATCTGGTATTACCAATTCCCGCTTGGCGTCAAGCGCTTTCTTGAGCGATTGATTTAGCCAATCCTTATGATATCCGACTGTTTTCCCTTGTTTTTCCTACTCTGTGATATACAGAGCCCTTGTCGCGAGCTACCCATCACAATTAACATTTGCAACTGACTTCATAATCTGGTCGAACCAGATTTAGACGGCCGCCGCCTTCGACACCGCCGACATTGCTGCTGATTTTGCCTCTGATTCCACGATTGCGGCGCGCACCAGCGCGCCCGCCGCCCATTGCGCCACCGACACCATCTCGGCGCTGTCCAGCCCCCAGATGTCCTTCAGCACCGTGACCACCTCGACGCCGAACATCAGCGACAACGCCTGCGCCAGGCGTTTGAACTGGCGCGGCTTCAGGCGTCCCTTGAGCGGCCCGATCGCATCCTTCAGCAGGTCGACGCGGTGGCCTCGCGTGAAGGCGGGCTCCGATCCGAGCGTGCCGGCCTGGCGCCRCGCCCATTGGTCGAGGGATAGTTTCAGCGCCGCCTTGAACGTCGCCTCGAAGGCTTCGATGCGCGGCATCGCGGTGGCGAACAGATCCGCCACGCGCCGCTCGGCATCGTCGGAAGCCGACTTCCAGGTGAGGATCGGGCCGAGCCCTTCATCGACCACGGCCTGCACCAGCGCCGCCTGGCTCGGGAAATACCGGTAGGCGGTGGCGCGTGACACCTCCGCCGCCTCCGCGACCTCGCTGACCGAAGGGGTCATGCCGGACTGCATCAGCCTCGTCGCCGTTTCCAGCATCAGCCGCTTTGTGCGGGCGCGCGGCCCCTTCTCGGCGGCYGGAGCCTGCGCGRCATCATCGCTGGAGGCGGCTTGTTGACGTGAGACATCCATATCAATACGATACGCGCGTCTCAAAAATTTGCAATGGCGCGATGCCGGGCAATATCGGGGTCCCCACCAGCGACGAGGCTTTTGCCGAGGAGCTTAAGGGTGGGCAAAAAGGCGGGCGGCAAAGCCGACCAAGCCGGACGACGGGGAACCGCGCATGAAGCGCATCTATGTGGTCGGCACCGCCGACACCAAAGGTGAGGAACTCGCCTTCCTGGCCGATGCCGTCACTGCTGCCGGCGGCGCGGTCGTCCGTGTCGATATCGGTACGCGCGGCGCGACCGTCCCGGTCGACATCCCTGCAAGCGAGGTCGCCGCGCATCATGCCAAGGGAGCCGGCGCGGTTCTCGGCATCGACGATCGCGGCGCCGCCGTTGCCGGCATGGGCGCCGCCTTCGCCAGTTTCATCCAGTCCCGCAACGACATCGCAGGCGTGATCGGCATCGGCGGCGGCGGTGGCACCTCGATCGTCACCGCCGGCATGCGGGCGTTGCCGCTCGGCCTGCCGAAGCTGATGGTCTCGACGCTCGCCTCCGGCGACACCGCGCCTTACGTCGACGTCTCCGACATCATCATGATGCCGTCGGTCACCGACATGGCCGGGCTCAACCGCCTGTCCCGCACCGTGCTGCACAACGCCGCCCAGGCGATCGCCGGCATGGCCGCGAAGCCGGCCCCGGCCGCCGCCGGCAAGCCGGCGCTGGGGCTGACCATGTTCGGCGTCACCACGCCTTGCCTGACCGCGATCGTCGACCAATTGCGCGCCGGCTATGACTGCATGGTCTTCCACGCCACCGGCACCGGCGGCCGCTCGATGGAGAAGCTCGCCGACAGCGGTTTGCTGGCCGGCATCCTCGACATCACCACGACCGAGGTCTGCGATCTTTTATTCGGCGGCGTGCTGCCGGCGACCGAGGATCGCTTCGGCRCCATCGCCCGAACGAAGTTGCCCTATGTCGGTTCGGTCGGCGCGCTCGACATGGTGAACTTCTGGGCGCCGGCCACGATCCCCGAGCGCTATCGCGGACGCTTGTTCTACGAGCACAATCCCAACGTTACGCTGATGCGCACCACGGCCGAGGAATGCCGCAAGATCGGCGAATGGATCGGCGGCCGCCTCGCCCGATGCGACGGCCCGGTCCGTTTCCTGATTCCCGAAAGGGGCGTCTCGGCGCTCGACATCGAAGGCGGCGCCTTCTTCGATCCGGAAGCCGATGCGGCGCTGTTCGACGCCATCGAGCGGACCATCAAGCCGGCAAGAAACCGCACCGTCACCCGCCTGCCGCTGCACATCAACGATCCCCAATTCGCCAAGGCTGCCGCCGAGGCGTTCCTCGATATTGCCAAGAAGTGAGACAGACAAGCATGGCCGCCATTCCGCGCAAAACGATCCTGGAAAAGTTCCGCAAGATGATCGCCGACGGCGTGCCGATCGTCGGCGGCGGCGCCGGCACCGGCCTGTCGGCCAAGGCCGAGGAAGCCGGCGGCATCGACCTGATCATCATCTACAATTCCGGCCGCTACCGCATGGCCGGGCGCGGCTCGGCCGCCGGCCTGCTCGCCTATGGCAACGCCAATGAGATCGTCAAGGAGATGGCCTATGAGGTGTTGCCGGTGGTGAAGAAGACGCCGGTGCTGGCCGGCGTCAACGGCACCGACCCCTTCGTCATCATGCCTCTGCTTTTGGCCGAGTTGAAGACAATGGGCTTTTCCGGCGTGCAGAATTTTCCGACCGTCGGCCTGTTCGACGGCACCATGCGCCAGAGTTTCGAGGAGACCGGCATGGGTTTCGGCCTTGAGGTCGACATGATCGCCGAGGCGCATAAGCTCGACCTGCTCACAACGCCCTACGTCTTCAACCCGGACGAGGCGCGCGCCATGACCAAGGCCGGCGCCGACATCGTCGTCGCCCATATGGGTGTCACCACCGGCGGCTCGATCGGCGCCACCTCGGCGAAAACGCTCGACGCCTGCGTCAAGGAGATCGACGCCATTGCGGACGCCGCGCGCGCGGTGCGCAAGGACGTCATCCTGCTTTGCCACGGCGGGCCGATCTCGATGCCCGACGACGCGCGCTACATCCTCGAGCGCTGCGAAGGGCTGCACGGCTTCTATGGCGCGAGCTCGATGGAGCGTCTGCCGGCCGAAGCGGCAATCGCCAGGCAGACGGCGGATTTCAAGGCGGTTTCGATCGCGAAAAGGAAGGGATGAGGCAATGGCCGACAGGAGCAAGGTGTTCGTCTACCCGAAGGATGTCAGCGCCTTCGGCTTCGACTGGGGCAAGCTGTCGCTGACCGTCGCGCCGGAAGTGAACGGCGCCGAGCGCTTTTCCGGCGGCGTCGTCGACCTGCCGCCCGGCAAGGGCCATACCCGCCACAACCACCCCGGCGCTGAGGAGATCATCTTCGTCATCTCCGGCAATGGCGAGCAGATGGTGGAGGACGAGAAGGGCAATCCGGTGGTGGCGAAGGTCGGCCCCGGCTGCACCATCTACGTGCCGGAGAGCCGCTTCCACTCGACGCTCAACACCGGCGACCAGCCGATGCAGCTTTTCGTGCTCTATTCGCCCGCCGGACCGGAACTCGCGCTGCGCGACCTCCCGGATTTCAGGTTGCTGCCGGCGGGCAAATAATCTTCAGCGTCGCAGCCCCCTCATCCGGCCGCTTCGCGGCCACCTTCTCCCCGAGGGGAGAAGAGGCTGGCGCTGCCCGCTCCTCYCCCCCTCGGGGAGAGGTCGGATTGCCCCGAATTGCCATTCGCAATTCGGTTTGGCAATCCGGGTGAGGGGGAGCGCCGCCGAGGCTAAGCGGCCGCCCCGCCCCGGTTCCACCCCCGCCCGCGGTCGCCGAACATCACATAGCCGGCGTCGGTCACCGCGACGGTGTCCTCCAGCTTGATGAAGCCGCGCGTCGGATGGAGCATGGTGGTCTCGACCGACAGCACCATGTTCTTCTCCAGCGGCTTGGCCGCATAGGTGCCCTCATAGGCGACCGGATGATTGGTCATCAGGAACGGCGCCTCATGCGTGATCAACCCCATGCCGTGCGCGAAGAAATCCGTATAGGCGGCAACCTTGGAGGCCTTCAGCACACTTTCCGCATGCGAAATCATGTCACCGCCCAGCGTGCCTGCCTTAACCTTGGAAAAGGCCGCCTGCTGCACCGCTTCGACCTCGGCCAGAAGATCCTCCAGCTCGGCATCCGGCTCGCCGAGCACGCCCATGCGGCAGAGGTCGCCGATATAGCCGTGATAGTTGCCGCCGGAATCGATCGACATCACCTCGCCTTTCTTCCAGGCCTGGCTTGACGAAGCGCGGTTGTGGCTGGAGCCCAGCGTCAGCAGGCAATATTCGAAATGCGCGCCGCGATTGGTCTCCTCGCGCCTGAGCTGCTCGATGATGTCGGCCTTGCTCGTGCCCTCGCGCGCCCAGGCGATCGTCGCCAGCATGGAATCGGTGATCAGCTCGGAAGCGATGCGCAGCTGTTCCAGCTCCGCCTCGGTCTTGATGGCGCGCATGCTCTCCAGCATGCCGGTCGCGTCGATCAGCTTGGCATCCGGCAGCGCCTTGCGGACCAGCGTATAGGCGTCGGACGGCAGGAAGCCCGGCTCGATGCCGATGCGCGCCGACGACTTGYCGATCTGCTTGAGATGCTCGACCGCCAGGTTGGCGGCATCGAGCGTGCCCCAGCAAGCGGCGTGCAGTGTCGGYGTCCAGAAGGGATGGTTCTGATGCTCGCCGCCTTCCATCTTGTTGCCGATATAGGCCGCATGCTCCGGCCCGCCTTTCTCGTAGAGGACGATCGGCAGATAGCGGCTGTGGCCGATCGCATCCATGGCCGCGAAGAAGATGAACTTGTAGCCGCCGAGCAGATATTGCGTGTTGTGCTTGGAGGTGGCGAAGAGCACGTCGATACCGGCCTCTTCCATCAGCCGGTCCACACGCGCCTGGTCGAATGGAATGCTACTGACCTCGGTCTTGCCCGGAGCGATGTTCATCTGCCTCTCCCTGATTTTCATCGGCCGCAGGAGCGCCGAACGTCATGATTTATGGCTGTCGGTCAAATCTGCATCATTTTGGCCGCTCTGGTCCAGCCAGAATTGATCACTTTCGCGCCGGGGACGGTCTCGCTCCGAACCGTGATCCGACATCGTCCATAATCTGGTCCTACCAGGTGAAGACATCGGAACCTTTTCCAGCCGGCTGGTCCAGCGGACGGAAATTTCAAAGCCAAGCCATGATGCGCCAAATCCGTCTCTGGCGAAACCTTTGCCAAGGGCCATAATCACGCGATTGGCGCGCTTGCCACGGTGCGAAGAGGGGAGTTTGAGCGATGCCCGAATTGACGATTTCACGCCGCGGCCTGCTGGCCGGCTCGGCGCTGCTCTTGGCCTCCACCGCGCTGCCGACCATCGGCTTTGCGCAGACGCCGAAGAAGGGCGGACGCCTGGTGCTGGCCGCCGATTCCGAGCCGCGCAACCTCAACCCGGCTATCGTCGCCTCCAACGGTGTCTTCTTCATTTCCAGCAAGATCGTCGAGACGCTGGCCGAGGCCTCCTTCGACGGCAAGGACGGGCTTCAGCCGCGACTGGCGCTTTCCTGGGAGGGTGCCGCCGACGGCCTGTCGGTGACCTTCAAATTGCGCGACGGCGTCAAATGGCATGACGGCAAGCCCTTCACCTCCGCCGATGTCGCCTTCTCGGCGCTGCAGATCTGGAAGCCGCTGCAGAATCTCGGCCGCACCGTGTTCAAGGACCTGGAGGCTGTCGACACGCCGGACGAGCTGACGGCGGTCTTCAAATTCGCCAAGCCGACGCCATTCCAGCTGATCCGCAACGCGCTGCCGGCGCTGTCGAGCGTCGTGCCGAAGCACCTTTATGAAGTGGGCAAGATCGAGGACAATCCGGCCAACAACGCGCCTGTCGGCACCGGTCCGTTCAAATTCGCCGAATACAAGGCCGGCCAATATTACCGGTTGACCCGGAACGACGCCTATTGGAGCAAGGACGAGCCCTATCTCGACGAGATCGTCTATCAGGTGCTGCCCGATCGCACGTCGGCCGCGGCGRCACTCGAAGCCGAAGAGATCCAGCTCGCCGCCTTCTCCGCCGTGCCGCTCGCCGATCTCGACCGCATCTCCAAGGTGCCAGGCCTGAAGGTCATCACCAAGGGCTATGAAGCGCTGACCTACCAGCTCGTCGTCGAAATCAACCACCGCCGCAAGGAGCTGGCCGATCTGAAAGTGCGGCAGGCGATCRCGCATGCCATCGACAAGGATTTCGTCGTCRAGACGATCTTCCTCGGCTACGCTGCGACCGCCACCGGCCCGGTGCCGAAGAACGATCCGCAATTCTACACGGCCGAGGTGCCGACCTATGCCTTCGATGTCGCCAAGGCCAACGCGCTGCTGGACGAAGCCGGCTACAAGCGCGCCGACGACGGCAAGCGCTTTGCGTTGAAGCTTTTGCCGGCGCCCTACTTCAACGAGACGAAGCAGTTCGGCGACTATCTGCGCCAGGCGCTCGCGGCCATCGGCATTGACGCCACGATCGTCAACAACGATTCCRCCGCGCACATCAAGGCGGTCTACACCGACCACGCCTTCGACCTTGCCGTCGGTCCGCCGGTGTTCCGTGGCGACCCGGCGATCTCGACCACCATCCTGGTGCAAAGCGGCATTCCCGACGGTGTGCCCTTCTCCAACCAGGGCGGCTACAAGAACGCCGACCTCGACGCGCTGATCGTCAAGGCATCCGAGACGCTGGATACGGCGGCCCGCACCGAGCTCTACAAGGAGTTCCAGAAAAAGGTCGCCGCCGACCTGCCGCTGATCAACGTCGCCGAATGGAGCTTCATCTCCGTCGCCCGCGATACGGTCGGCAACATCGCCAACAACCCGCGCTGGGCTGTGTCGAACTGGGCGGACACCTATTTGGAATCGTGACACACTCGCGCGGATGAGAGTTCGCGAAGAAATCGGAATTTGGCCGGAGGCCGCGTTCCGTCACCCCCCTCTCTGTCCTGCCGGACATCTCCCCCTCAAGGGGGGAGATCAGCAGTTTCTCTGTCCCGCCAGTTCTGCAACGTTGGAGATTAGCGAAGCCCTCGATGAAATCCAATCTCCCCCCTTGAGGGGGAGATGTCCGGCAGGACAGAGAGGGGGG
>NZ_MDDT01000001.1:0-21589 GCF_001854815.1 Mesorhizobium sp. LCM 4576 | reverse complement strand
CGCCCTACTTCAACGAGACGAAGCAGTTCGGCGACTATCTGCGCCAGGCGCTCGCGGCCATCGGCATTGACGCCACGATCGTCAACAACGATTCCGCCGCGCACATCAAGGCGGTCTACACCGACCACGCCTTCGACCTTGCCGTCGGTCCGCCGGTGTTCCGTGGCGACCCGGCGATCTCGACCACCATCCTGGTGCAAAGCGGCATTCCCGACGGTGTGCCCTTCTCCAACCAGGGCGGCTACAAGAACGCCGACCTCGACGCGCTGATCGTCAAGGCATCCGAGACGCTGGATACGGCGGCCCGCACCGAGCTCTACAAGGAGTTCCAGAAAAAGGTCGCCGCCGACCTGCCGCTGATCAACGTCGCCGAATGGAGCTTCATCTCCGTCGCCCGCGATACGGTCGGCAACATCGCCAACAACCCGCGCTGGGCTGTGTCGAACTGGGCGGACACCTATTTGGAATCGTGACACACTCGCGCGGATGAGAGTTCGCGAAGAAATCGGAATTTGGCCGGAGGCCGCGTTCCGTCACCCCCCTCTCTGTCCTGCCGGACATCTCCCCCTCAAGGGGGGAGATCAGCAGTTTCTCTGTCCCGCCAGTTCTGCAACGTTGGAGATTAGCGAAGCCCTCGATGAAATCCAATCTCCCCCCTTGAGGGGGAGATGTCCGGCAGGACAGAGAGGGGGGACTGGGCTCGGCTTTTCCTGTAACCAGCCTTCCCCCCACCCACCGAGGCGCGCATGACCCGCGCCCTCCGCCTCCTGCGCCGCCGTCTCGTCGGCAGCGTCTTCGTGCTCCTCATCGTCGTCATCGGCAGCTTCCTGCTGCTCGAAGCCGCCCCCGGCGACGCCGTCGACGCCTACATCGTCTCGACTGGCGGCGATGCCGGCATGATCGAATTGCTGCGCCACCGCTGGGGCCTCGACCAGTCGGAGCTGACGCGCCTCGCCAACTATCTCTGGGCGCTGCTGCATCTCGACCTTGGTCAGTCGGTCACCTTCTCGCGACCGATCCGCGACGTCATCTTCGAGCGCCTGCCCACCACGCTGATCCTGATGGGCAGCGCCACCGCGCTCTCCTTCGGCCTCGGCTCAGCGCTCGGCATCTATGCCGGCGCGCGACCCGGGAGCTTCCGCGACCGCTTCCTGTCCGTCGGCTCGCTGGCGCTCTATGCCGTGCCCGGCTTCTGGCTCGGCCTTGTGCTCATCGTCGTCTTTGCCGTCGATCTGCGCTGGCTGCCGATCGGCGRCATCGAGACCATTGCGTCGGCCAAGACCGGGTTTAGCCGCGCCGCCGACATCGCCACCCATCTCGTGCTGCCGGTCTCGGCGCTGGGCTTCATCTATCTCGCGCTCTATCTGCGCATGATGCGCGCCGGCATGGCCGAGGCCTGGCGGCAGGATTTCGTGCTTGCCGCCCGCGCCCGGGGCCTGACGCGCGGCCGCATCGTGCTTGCCCATGTCGCCCGCAACGCGCTCCTGCCTCTCGTCACAATGCTTGGCCTGCAATCGGCGCAGATGCTGGGCGGCAGTGTCGTCATCGAAAGCGTCTTCGCCGTGCCCGGCCTTGGCCGCCTGGCGCAGGAAGCCGTCGCCGGCCGCGACACGCCGCTGCTGCTCGGCATCATCCTGGTCAGCGCCGTTCTCGTCATCGTCATCAACCTTCTGGTCGACCTCGCCTATGCTTTCCTCGATCCGCGCGTCGGTGCCGGCGAGGCAAGCGCATGAGCCGCCTGCGCCGTTTTTTGAGCACGCCGGAAGCAGTCGCCGGCGCGTTCATCCTCGCTTTGCTGGCCGTCATGGCGCTGGTGGCGCCGCTGCTCTTTTCCGGCGACCCGCAGGCGATCGCCGGCCCGGCGCTGCAGCCGCCTTTCCGGGACTGGTCGCTRCCGCTCGGCACCGATCGGCTCGGCCGCGACGTGCTGGCGGAGCTGTTCCATGGCGCCCGCACCTCGCTGGC
Organism: Mesorhizobium sp. LCM 4576; assembly: GCF_001854815.1. Classification (NCBI taxonomy): domain Bacteria; kingdom Pseudomonadati; phylum Pseudomonadota; class Alphaproteobacteria; order Hyphomicrobiales; family Phyllobacteriaceae; genus Mesorhizobium; species Mesorhizobium sp. LCM 4576. The sequence continues at coordinate 19,624 of NZ_MDDT01000001.1, read as the reverse complement.
CGTCGGCCTGGCGGCGGCCGCCRCCGCGCTCCTGATCGGCGCGGTGGTCGGCACTTTGGCCRGCTTCGCCGGAGGGCTCGTCGATGAGGTGCTGATGCGCGTCACCGATGCGTTCCAGACCGTGCCGAGCTTCCTGCTCGCGCTGGCCTTCGTCAGCATTGTCGGTCCCTCATTGGGCGTCGTCGTCGCGGCCATCGCGCTTAGCGCCTGGACCGGGCCGGCGCGGGTGGCGCGCGCGGAAGTGCTTTCGATCCGCGAACGCGACTATGTCGCCGGCGCCCGCGTCATCGGCATGCATCCGCTCGAGATCGCCTTTCGCGAGGTGTTGCCCAATGCCCTGCCGCCGGTGCTGGCGCTGTCGTCCGTGATCGTGGCGGCCGCAATTCTGACCGAAGCAGCGCTGTCCTTCCTTGGGCTGGGCGATCCGAACCGCGTCACCTGGGGCGGCATGATCGCCGAAGGCCGCACGGTGCTGCGCACGGCGCCGTTCCTGTCGATCGTGCCAGGCGTCGCGCTCGTGCTGACCGTGCTCGGCGTCTACCTCGCCGGCGAAGGCGTGGTGGAAAGCACCGCGGTGCGCAGGAGCCTGTCGTGATCGCGCTGCTTTCCATTCGCGATCTGTCGGTAGCCTATCGGCGCGACAGTATTGAGGTGCCGGCACTGAAGGGCGTCGGCCTGGAAGTTGTCGCGGGAGAGCGCCTGGCGATCATCGGTGAAAGCGGCTCGGGCAAGAGCACGCTGGCGCTGGCGGTTGCGGGGCTGTTGGCGGGGGGTGCCAAGGTTGGCGGGACGCTTGAGTGGTCAGCAAGCCAATTACAGAAGCCTCGTTCTGTCACACCCCCCTCTGGCCTGCCGGCCATCTCCCCCGCAAGGGGGGAGATTGGCAGCTCCGCCGACGGCTCATCTCCTCCTGCAACTCTGGAGATTGGCGAAGGCGGAGATGACGGCCTAATCTCCCCCCTTGCGGGGGAGATGCCCGGCAGGCCAGAGGGGGGTGTGCCGGAACGCCGACCACCCGCGATTGGCGAAAACCAGGCACCTCGCCTCGGCCGTGACATCGGCTTCGTCTTCCAGGACCCCTCTTCCAGCCTCGACCCCGTGATGCCGGTCGGCAAGCAGATCGCCGAGGTCGCCCGCACCCATCTCGAACTGACCTGGCCCGAAGCCTACGCCAAGGCCAAAACCCTGCTCCAACGCGTCCGCCTCCCCGACCCGGGCTCGGCCCTCCGCGCCTACCCGCACCGGCTCTCCGGCGGCCAGAAGCAGCGGGTGGCGATCGCTGCCGCCATTGCCGCCGGGCCGAAGCTGTTGATCGCCGACGAAGCCACCAGCGCGCTCGACACCATCGTCCAGGCCGAGATTGTCGCCCTCATCCGCAGGCTGGTTGCCGAGGACGGCATGACGCTCATCTTCATCAGCCACGACATCGCGCTTGCAGCCTCGCTTGCCGATCGCATCGCCGTTCTGCGCCACGGCGAACTGGTCGAACTTGGCGAGACCCGACGGCTCATCGAAGCGCCGCGCCATGTCTATACGCGCGCCTTGCTCGAGGCCCATCTCGGCCTCGATGCCAAGCCGTTGCTTGACCGGCAAGGCGCTTCGGCATGAGCGTGCTTGCCGTCTCCAGTCTCACCAAGCGCTATCGTCGCGGCGATAAACCGTTCGCGRCAGTCGACGATGTGTCCTTCGAGATCGGGCCCGCGGAGACGCTGGCGCTCGCCGGGCCGTCCGGCAGCGGCAAATCCACCATCGCCAGGCTGGTGCTGCGGCTGATCGAGCCCGATGCCGGCCGCATCGCATTCGAAGGCGCGGATTTCCTCGCGCTGTCGGGCGCCGCGCTGCGTGCGCRCCGCGCCCGCCTGCAGATGGTGTTCCAGGATCCGCTCGCCGCCTTCAACCCACGCGCCACCGTGGCGCGCGTGCTGGACGATCCCATGCGCATTCACAACATCGCCACGCGCGCCGAGCGCCCGCGCCGCATCGCGGCGTTGCTGGAGCGCGTCGGCCTCGACGCCGGCCTTGCCGCGCGCGCCATCCACGAGATTTCCGGCGGCCAGCGCCAGCGCGTGGCGATCGCCCGCGCCATCGCCACGCGGCCTTCGCTGATCGTGCTCGACGAGGCCGTGTCGGCGCTCGATGTCTCGGTGCGCAGCCAGATCCTCGAATTGCTGCTCGACCTGCAAAGGCAGGAACGGATCGCCTATCTGTTCATTTCGCATGACCTTGGCGTCATCCGCGCCGTCGCGCACCGCGTCATCATCCTCGACGCCGGCCGGATCGCCGAGAGCGGCGATGCCCGCGCCGTCATCGCCGACCCGCAATCGGCGATCGGCAAGGCGCTTGTGACGGCGACGCCAAGATTGACCAGGAGCCGACCATGATCCCGGAAAGTGGCAACCGATTTGCGGACAGGATCATGGTCAAAAAACAAGATCAGGACGCACCATGACCGATCCCGAAGCAGCCAGGGCCGAGAAACTGTCGCGCGAGCTCGATTCCGCCTTCCGCAACCGCGCCGACCTCTACCGCCTCTTCCTCGACGAGCTCACCGCCGAGCTCGGCGCCGAGAAGGCCGAGGCGGTCATGATACGCACGATCGAAAAGCGCGGCCGGGAAGTCGCAGCAGCCGCTTTCGCCGATTTCGGCCCCAACGACGCGCCGGCAATCGGCGAGGCGTTCCTCGCCGTCAGCCCCGATGGCGGTCGCATGTATCCGACCCAAGTCGAGCGCGGGCCTGACCACATAGCCTTCAAGGTCAAGCGCTGCCCGCTGAAGGACGCGTGGGTCGAGGCCGGCGTCGGCGAGGAGAAACTTACCACGCTCTGCCGCATCGCCGGCGCCTTCGACCGCGGCCTGTTCGAGGCGACCGGCGTGCGCTTCGCCAATATCACCTGGACGCCGGGCCACGGCCCCGGCTGCTGCCACATCGCGCTGACCAACCGCGACGCTTAATGCGCGTCGCGCTGAAGTGGATTCAGTCGACGCGCTTTAAGTCTTTGTTTTGATGCATGTCGTTCCCCCAAAACCGCTGCGCACTTTTGGGCGACATGCATTAGAGCAATTCCAGGAAAAGTGCGTCGCGGTTTTCTGTGCGGAATTGCGCGAAACAAGGAGATAGAGCCGAGAATTATTCGGCAAAGACATGCAGCTCGCCGCCCGCCTCGTCGATCGCGGCGCGCAGCTCCGCTGCCGGCTCGCTRTCGGTGACGACATCGGAAATCTCGCTCAGCGCGCAGATCCGCTCGAGGCCGCTGCGGCCGAACTTGTCGTTGGTGACGACCARCATGGTCGACAGCGATCGTGCCATCATCGCCCGCTTCACCGCCGCCGCGCCCGAGATCATGTCGCTCGGCCCTTCGGCATTGAGCGCCGAGGCGCCGATGATGGCGATATCGGCATTGTAGCGGCGCACAAATTCGACCGTGTCCTCRCCGAGCACCGCGGCCTCGCGGCTGTCATAGGTGCCGGGGCAAAGGATGACGCGGAAGCCCGGATTGGCGCCGGCCACCGRGGCGACGCCGACGGAGTTGGTGATGATGGTCAGATCCCGCCCAAGCTGCGAGAGGCTGCGCGCCACCTCGTAGGTGGTCGACCCCCCATCGATCATCACGATGGAGCCTTTCTCGATCAGTCCGGCGGCGCCGCGACCGATGCGGGCCCGCTCCTCCACCATGGTGAGGCCGCGCTCGGCGATAACCGGTTCCGACGTCACCAGCGAAATGGTGGCGCCGCCATAGGTGCGGTTGATGAGCCCTGCTTCGCCGAGTTCGATCAGGTCGCGGCGGATGGTCTCGCCGGCGACGCCGATGCGGCGCGCCAGCTTCGAGATGCGGATCGAGGCCGAGCGCCGCACCTCTGACAGGATCAGCTCGTGGCGTTCTTTCTTGGTCAGTCGGCCCGGCTCGATGTTCATCGGTATTCCTTCCCGGGATTTCGTTCCCGGCGTGGGGACACTAGCCACGCCGGGAATAGGAAGCCAGCGTCAGTGTCTGAGCCTATCGCGCATCGCATACCACAGCATGCCGAGCACATAGAGCGGACCGCGCAGCGCCGTGCCGCCCGGGAACGGCAGCGGCGTCAGCGTCGAGAACAGGTCGAGCCGCGAGGCGTCGCCCGTGATCGCTTCCGCCAGGAGCTTGCCCGACAGCGTCGACAGGATGACGCCCTTGCCGGAATAGCCATGCGCAAAATAGACCTCGCCATAATGCCCGACATGCGGCAGGCGCGACGTCGTCACCGACACAAGCCCGCCCCAGGCGTGGTCGATGCGGCAGCCCTTGAGCTGCGGGAAGGTCTTTTCCATGTGCGGCCGCACGAAGCCGGCAATATCGGCCGGCGGCGACGGCGTGTAGCGCTCGCCGCCGCCGAACAGCAGGCGGCCGTCCGCCGACATGCGGTAGTAATTGACGACGAACAGCGTGTCCGAGACGGCGACATTGGCCGGAACGACATTGCGCTCGCCCAAAGGCTCGGTGGCGACGATATAGTTGCCGACCGGCATGATGCGGCTGTTGACACGCGGTTCCAGCCCCTTGAGCAACGCATCGCCCGCCARCACCACATGCCGGGCGCGGACAGAGCCCTTGTCGGTGAACACCCGGATCGACGGCTCACGCTCCAGCCGGACGGCGACCGAGTTCTCGTGGATGACGACGCCCGTTGCAGAAGCGGCGCGGGCGAGCCCCAGCGTGTAGTTCAGCGGATGCATATGGCCGCCGAGCCTCTCGTAGACCGCGCCCTGATAAGGCGTATCCACCATCTGCCGCGCCTGCGAAGCCGACAGGATCTCGACATCGGTGAACTTCATCACCTTGGCGAGGCATTCGGCCTCTTCCTCGAAGTCGCGCACATCCGAAGCGCTGAYGGYGCCGACCAGATGGCCGGTCTGGCGCAAGTCGCATTCGATGYCGTGGCGCCCGATGATGTCGAGCACCAGTCCGCGCGCCTCGAAGGCGAGGTCGAACAGCGCCTTCGCCCGTTCCGGCCCGAAAGACTTGACCAGACCCCTGGCGCCCTTGCGCAGGCCGGGGATCATCTGGCCACCATTGCGGCCCGAGGCGCCCCAGCCGATCTTGCCGCCTTCGAGCAGCACCACCTTAAGGCCACGCTCGGCCGCATGCAGCGCCGCCGAAAGGCCGGTGCAGCCGCCCCCAACCACCACCAGGTCGGCCTCTACATCGCCGGCTAACGCCAGATGATCGGGCGCCGGATTGGCGGTGGCGACATAATAGGATTTGCCGATATCGAGACCGGAATTGAAACCCGTCGAACGCGAAGCCATGGTCACACCTTGAGCAGCAGGTGGTCGCGTTCCCAGGACGTCACGACGCTCTGGAACAGGTCGAGCTCGACGCTCTTCACACGCAGGTAAGTCTGGAAGAGGTCCTCGCCGAGCAGCGCTCGCACGGGCTCGCAGGCGGCGAAACGGTCGAGCGCTTCCTCCATCGTCTTTGGCAGCGTGCTCTTGCTTTTATAGGCATTGCCGAAGGCCTCTTCCGAGCGCGGAAGCTTCTCCTCGATGCCGAGATAGCCGGCAATCAGCGAGCCGGCCATAGCGAGATAGGGATTGGCGTCCGCCCCAGGCAGCCGGTTCTCGATGCGGCGCGCGGCGCGTCCGCCCAGCGGCACGCGCAGTCCGCAGGAGCGGTTGTCGTGYGACCATTCGATGTTGGCCGGCGMGCTATGGCCGGGCCGGATGCGCCGGTACGAATTCGCATGCGGCRCAAACAGCGGCATGATTTCGGGGATATATTTCTGCAGGCCGCCGATGAAATGCGAGAACATCTCGCTGTCTTCGCCGTCCTCGCCGGCAAACAGAGGCTCGCCCTTCCGGTCCACGATCGACATGTGCAGATGCATGGCGCTGCCGGCCTGCGCGGCGATCGGCTTAGCCATGAAGGTGGCGTGCATGCCGTTCGCCTGCGCGATCTGCCGCGCCARGCGCTTGAACAGAAGCACCTGGTCGGCGAGCGTCAGCGGATCGCCATGAARCAGATTGATCTCGAGCTGCGCCGTGCCGGATTCATGGATCAGCGTCTCCACCGGCAGGCCGGTGATGGCGGCATGCTCATAGAGCCGCCGCGTCACGGCTTCGAACTCTTCCATCGCCTGCATGTCGTAAGGATGCTGCACGCTTTCCGGCCGGCCGTTGCGTCCCACCGGCGCCGTGATCGGACGATCCGGATCGGGATTTGGCGCCGTCAAGTAGAATTCGAGCTCCGGCGCCATCACCGCGCGCCAGCCGCGCTGCTCATAAAGGTCGAGCACGGCTTTCAGCACATGGCGCGGCGAAGCCATCCAGGGTCGGTCGTCCATGTGGAACGTGTCGGCGAAAACATAGGCTCGGCCCGCGCTGCCGGGCGCAAGGCATAGGCTCGAAACGTCCGGCACCATGCGCATGTCCGGATCCTGGTAGGCGAAGCCTTCGTCGATGGAGCCGGAATAGCGGCCATCTATGGCGACCAAGAAGGCACTGCTCGGCAGATAGAGCGCGCGGTCGTCGAGCGCCTTGAGGAACTTGGCCACCGGCAAGGTCTTGCCGCGCAGCACACCGTTGACGTCCGGCACGAAGCATTCGACTTCGTTGATCGCGTGCGTCTTCAGCCAGCTTTGCGTGTCCGCGCCGGGGATTGAAATGTTCAGATTGTCAGGCATTGGTCATGTCCGTACGAAGGAGAGATCGCTTCGGCGGGCATGTCCGTTCCGGGTAGGGCGTTATCTAAGCTGCGTTATCCGAGGACGGACGCCCGCCTGATGACCGGCCGAAAGGCCGGGTGCAGAACGCCTCGCACCCCTTCGGTCCAGCCGTCACGAACCACATGCGAACCGACCTTGGTCTCCTCCGCGCGCTGCAGGTTCTCGTGGCGGCAGCAGCGCATGATCAGTGGTACCCGGCGCGCGCAAAAGAAATACCGCCGGCAAAAACCGGATGCCTTTCGCGGTWTTGCTGTTTTGCAGCTTTCATGACGGGTCTCATCGAAGTGGAACCCATGATTTGAACCATCATCGCCGCCGGCGCAAGTCCGCTTTGCTGGAGCAGATCAACCGATGCTCTCGCCGCCGTCGATCACCAGGGCCTGTCCGGTCATGAAAGACGAACGGTCGGAGACGAGGAACAGGATCGCCTCCGCGATCTCCTGCGCGCTCGCCCAGCGCCCCATCGGGATCTTGGTGCGGACATAATTCTCGATTGCGTTGCGCCCGCCCATCTGGGCGATGAACGGCGCGTTGAAAGGCGTGTCGACCCAGCCCGGGCAGAGCGCGTTGATGCGCACATTGTGCTTGGCGTAGTCGAGCGACATCTGCCGGGTCATCGCCACCACCGCATGTTTGGAGGTGGCGTAGGCGATCATCTCGCGGTCGTAGAACACCCCGGAATTGGACGCCGTGTTGAGGATGACGCCGCCGCCCTGAGCGATCATTGCCGGCATGACCGTCTTGGCCGCCAGGAACTGCGCCCGCACATTGATCCGCCACGAGGCGTCCATCCCGTCCGTGCCGACTTCCGTCAGCGTACCGCCGACCTGGATGCCGGCATGGCTGTGCAGGATGTCGATACGGCCATGCTTACTGAGCGTTCCCTCTATGAGGCCCTCGACGGCCGTATCGTCGCCGACATCGGTGGCGACGGCCTCGGCGCGGCCGCCGGCTTCGCGGATGTCGGAAGCGGTGGCTTCGCCGGCCGCCGGATCGCGGTCGGCGATGACCACGAGCGCTCCTTCCCGCGCCATGATCATCGCGCCGGCGCGCCCGATGCCCGATCCAGCGCCCGTGACGATGGCGATGCGGTCTTTCAAGATCATGGATTGGTCTTTCAAGGCGATGGCTTCCGTCGGCCGAGCTGCCATTGGGCGAGGAGCACGAGCAGGACCGACGCGCAGAGCACGATCGTCGCGATGGCATTGATCTCCGGCGTCACGCCGCGCCGGATCGAGGCGAAGACGTAGATCGGCAAGGTCGTCTGCGCGCCGGCGACGAAGAAGGCGATGATGAAATCGTCGAAGGAGAAGGTGAAGGCGAGCAGGAAGCCGGYGATCACCGCCGGCATGATCTGCGGCAGCACGATCGAGCGGAACGTCGTCAGCGGCGTGGCGTAAAGGTCGCTCGAGGCCTCGACCAGGTTGCGGTCGAGGCTCGCAAGCCGCGTGCCGACGATCATCGTCACCAGCGCCATGGAGAACAGGCCGTGCGCGGCGATGATCGAGCCGTAGCCCAGCGAAAGCCGCGGCGGCTGGTCGGTCGGCCACAGCGAGGCGAGGAACGGATTGACGACGGCGAAGAGTTGCACCAGCGCCACCAGTGTCGAGATGCCGATGACGACGCCGGGAACGACGATCGCGGCGCCCAGCAGCGCGTCGAAGAGCGCCCGCGTCCGCGCGCTGACGCGCTGCAGTCCGAGCGCTGCGGCCGTGCCGCAGAAGGCCGCGAGCAGCGCGCTGGTCGTGGCGATGAACAGGCTGTTCTTCAGCGCCTCGACCAGGAAGGGATTGGACAGCGCCTTGCCGTACCATTGTACGGAGAAGCCGGTGAACTCGCTGGCATGGTGGCCGGCATTGAAGGAGAACAGCACGACCAGCGCGATCGGCAGATAGAGGAACGCAAAAACGGCAACGACGAAGGCGCGCATCAGATCAGGTCCACCCGGCGTGCGCCCGAAAGCCGGGTCGAGATGCGGTTGGYGACGATCAGCACCACGACCGAGACCAGCACCAGCGTGATGGCGATGGCCGATCCGAATGGCCAATTGCGTGATTGCAGGAAGAGATCGACCAGTGCGTTGCCGATGAAGAACACCTTGCCGCCGCCGAGCAGCGTCGGGATCAGATATTCGCCGAGCAGCAGGATCATCACCAGCGAGAAGCCGGTCATCACGCCGGGCAGCGACAGCCTCAGCGTCACGCCGAGGAAGGTCGACAGCGGCGTGGCACCCAGGTCGGCGGAGGCCTCCAGCAGCCGGCGGTCGAGCCGCTCGAGGCTGACATAGATCGGCAGGATCATCAGCGGCAGATAGCCGTAGACGATGCCGAGCAGCACCGCGCCCGGCGTGTTGATCAGCCTCAGATCCTCGATGCCGACATAGGCGAGCAGGGCGGGGATGCCGCGCCCGCCGAGGATGTACATCCAGGCATAGGTGCGCATCAGAAGGCTGGTCCAGAACGGGATGACGATCAGCGCGAGCAGGATCAGCCGCCAGCGATCAGGCGCCCGCAGCGCCAGATAGTAGGCGACCGGATAGGCGACGAGCAGGCAGGCCAAAGCGCCGACAGGCGCCAGCACCATCGTGTTCCAGAAGGCGGTCGCCCGCGCCGGCAAATTGGCGTATTGCGCAAAGGTGAGCGCCGTCTGATAGCCGCCCTCCGGCGCCCGCTCGCCGACGCTGAAGATGGCGATGGCGACGAAGGGCAGCACCAGGAAGACGACCAGCCACAGCGCCGCCGGGGCGAGCAGCAGCGCCGTCACGAGGTTTTTGCGAAAGAGACTGCGGYGCATCGGGAAAGCCGGTTGGGAGCCGGCGGGCATTTGCCCGCCGGTCGCATTGTCTGGATCGGGTTTGTGACCGGTCTCGCTCAAGCCGACTTGAAGCGCGCCATCAGCTCGGCGCGGCCCGGATCGGTCAGCGTCGCGGCGGCGCCGAACTCCAGCGGCTTCAGCAGGTCGGCCGCCGGATAGAGGATCGGGTTGTCCAGCACTTCCTTGGGCAGCAGCGCGTTGACCCGCGCATCGGTCGAGGGCGCGCCATTGGCCAGATGCTCCTTCACCGCGACCTTCGGGTTCATCAGGTAGTTGAGCAGCGCATAGCCGGCCGGCTTGTTCGGCGCGTCCTTCGGGATGGCGTAGAAGTCGGTCCAGATCTCGCCGCCTTCCTTGCCGAGCACATAGGCGATCTCGGGGATGTCGCGATGAAGCTGCGCGCYGTCATTGGTCCAGCACATCGTCATCCAGGCATCGCCGGCGCRCATTCCCGGCTGGTAGTCGCTCGACACCGCGAACAGATGCGGCTTGACCTTGAGCAGCAGCTCCTCGGCCTTGGCGAGCTCGTCCTGCTTCAGCGAGTTGAACGAGTAGCCGTAATATTTCAGCGCATTGCCGATCGTGGTCAGCTGATAGTCATGCACCATGGTTCGGCCGTCGCCCTCGGCCATCGCGGTATCCCAGAATTCCTTCCAGCTTGACATCGGCTTGCTGAGCTTCTTGGTGTTGACGGCGAAGCCAGTCGTGCCCCAGTTCTTCGGCACGGCATAGATCGTGCCGTCGATCGTGCCTTCAGYGGTGAARCGCGCATCTTCCGACTTGCCGTCGAAATTGCCGAGCTTGGCCATGTCCAGCGCCTCGATGATGCCGAGCTTCTTGTAGGTCGAAATCGTGTAGTTGGTTGGCACGAACAGGCTCCAGCCCGATCCGCCGGCCTGCAGCTTGGCCAGCATCTCCTCGTTCGATCCGAAGACATTGACCTCGACGGCGACGCCTGTGTCGGCCTTGAAGTTCTCGAAGGTCTGCGGGTCGTGGTAGTTCGGCCAGGTGGCGATCGACATGYGGTCGCCGAGATTTTCGGCGGCGAAGGCCGGCGTCGGCATGATGCCGAGCTCGCGCGCCATCACCGCGGTCGCGACGCCGAGGCCGGTGAGGCCAAGGAAGTCGCGCCGGCTGATCGAGCCGCGCTTCAGGCGCATCAACTGGTCGACGAATTTATCCGGGGTTATCGGCAGTCCGTCACGATAGGATTTCGGCATTTTGGTCTTCCCTCTGGTTGGTCCCGTTATTGTTGGCATGCGGAAACGCCAGCGGCGCTCCGGCGGCAAAGCCGATGGYGACGGGTTCGCCCGGCTTGAAGAGATTGCCCTGGCCGATCACGTGGTCGGCCTTGGCAAGCAATGATCCGATGCCCTGGACCTCGATCGCGTATTCCGCCGTCGAGCCCAGGAAGATGCGGTTGCGGACGATGCCTTTCAGGCTGCCGCCTCCAGGCGCCGACAGGCTGAGCGATTCCGGCCGCAGGCTGACCGATACCGCCTCGCCCCGGGAGAGCGGCACCCGCTTGCGCGCCGCAATCACCGTGCCGTCGGCAAGCGCGACATCGACGAGGTCGCCCGAAAGACCCGCCACCTTGCCGCTCAAGAGATTGGTTTTGCCGACAAAATCGGCGACGAACAGATCGGCCGGCTCGTCATAGATCTCGCTCGGCTGCCCGAGCTGGACGACGCGGCCGCCATTCATGACGCAGACGAAGTCGCTCATCGACAGCGCCTCCTCCTGGTCGTGAGTGACCAGCACGAAGGTGATGCCGATCTCGCGCTGCAGGTTCTGCAGCTCGATCTGCATGTCCGTGCGCAGTTTCTTGTCGAGCGCGGCCAGCGGCTCGTCGAGCAAAAGCACCGCCGGCTTGTTGACCAGCGCGCGGGCGAGCGCGACGCGCTGCTGCTGGCCGCCGGAGAGCTCGTGGATCTTGCGCCGCCCGTAGCCGGCGAGCTGCACCATGGAAAGCGCCTCGCCTGCCCTCTGGCTGATCTCGCGCGACGACAGCCTGGGCCGCGCCTGGCGCAGCCCGTAGGAGATGTTCTCTTCGACATCGAGATGCGGGAACAGCGCATATTGCTGGAACACCATATTGACCGGGCGCCGGTAGGGCGGCGTTCCGGCCATGTCGCGGCCGCGGATCAGCACCTGACCCTCGCTCGGCTGCTCGAAGCCACCGATCATGCGCAGGCACGTCGTCTTGCCGCAACCGGAAGGGCCGAGCAGCGCGACGAAGGCGGAAGGCGGGATGGCAAGGTCGATGCCGCTCACCGCGGTGACCGCGCCATAGCGCTTGGTGACCGCGCGAAATTCGATATCGGGCACTGCAGTCAAGCCACGGGCTCCAGCGACAGCGTGAGGCAATGTCATGACGCTAGCAGAGCCAATGGCACCTAGTATATACCTCGCAGGTGGTATATTCAGCCGATTTTATCGTTTAGAGGGGTATGGATTGGTCGCCTCCCGCAGTGACGACTACAATGCCTTGGCTGCGGTGATAGCCGCCGCGCGCGAGACGGGCGGCGACAATTTCGGCAAGGCGATCGTTGGCTGGCTGCGCGGCCATGTCCGTTTCGACCATTGCGTGATCTTCGGCTATCGCGGTGCCGCGCGGCCGCCGCTCCTGTTCGAGACCTTCTCGCCGGCGGAGAGCCACATCTTCGTCGCGCTCTATCAGGACGGGCCCTATCTGCTAGACCCGTTCCATCACGCCGCGGTCGAGCGCAAGGAAGGTTTCTGGCGCATGCGCGAGTTGGCCCCGGACCGCTTCTATGCCAGCGAGTACTACCGCTCCTATTACAGCCAGACCCGGCTTGCCGAGGAGGTCGGCTTCTTCGTGCCGCTGGCCGGCAAGGATGCRCTGGTGCTGTCGCTGATGCGGCTGCGCGCCACCGGACCATTCGGAACGGCGGATGCCAGGCTGCTGCGCGACATGGCGCCGGCGGTGATCGGCTTCTGCAGGCGCCGCTGGCCCGCTTTGCCCGCCGAAGAGGTTGCGGTCCAGCCCTCCGGCGAAACGGCGGCGATGACCAACGAGCTCGACCGCGCCCATATCTGGAAAAGCCTGTCTCTGACCTTACGCGAAAAGCAGGTCGTCGACCTGGTGCTCCAGGGCCACTCCACGGAATCGATCGCCAGGGCGCTGCGCATCGTGCCGGGGACCGTCAAGGTCCACCGCCGCAACATCTACCGCAAGCTGAAGATCAAGTCGCAGGCCGGTCTCTTCGCCCGCTTCGTCGAGATCATCGACGCGCGGATCGGATAGCAACCCCGGCCGCCTTGCGGCAGCTCGCGATGAACGTCTATCGTGCGGCCGAAACGGCCGGCCAGGTATCCCGGCCTCGGATCGAGTGACGAAACAGATTTCAGGACGGATCAGGCAGCGCAGAGCCAATGGCCGACAAAACACGATTCGGACTGACCGCCCTCGATACAGTGCCCCTGCATGAAAAAGTCTATCTGGAGCTCGTGCGGGCRCTGATGTCGGRCCAGCTCCAGCCTGGCCAGAAGCTGACCTCGCGCAAGCTCGCCAAGGAGCTCGGCACCAGCGACATGCCGGTGCGCAGCGCCTTCATGCGGCTGCAGGCRCTGCGGGCGCTGAGCCCGATGCCGAACGGCAGCGTCGAGGTGCCGCTGCTTTCGGCCGACCGCTTCCAGCAGCTGACCGCCGTGCGCACGGTCCTGGAAGGCACGGCCGCCGAGCTCGCGACAAAGCGCATCAACGGCAACAACCTGCGCGCGATCCGCCGTCTCTGCGCCGAGCTCACCCAGGCCGCCCGCAGCGGCGACATCGACGCCTATCTGCGCAAGAACCATGACTTCAAGTTCGGGGTCTACCGCCATTGCGGCAACGAGCAGATGATCTTCCTGATCGAAACGGTGTGGATGCAGGTCGGCCCTTTCCTGCGCAATCTGCGCAWCGGCTTCGAGGACGACCTCGCCGGCATTCTCGGCATCGACTATCACGAGGAAGTCGTGGCGGCGATCGAGGCCCGCGACGGCGGAAGGRCGCGAGCCGCGATCGTGCGCGATATCGCCGAAGGCGCGACGCACATCCTGGAGCAGATCAGGTTCCCGAAACAGCGGCATTAGGAGAAGCCTTCGAGATTGGCCGCAGCCTCCGTGACCTCGTCATCCACGGGCGGAGCGACGCGAAGCGGAGCGCAGACCCGAGGATCCATTCCATGACCTTGATCGTAGGGCGCTGAGGAGCAGAATTCTGCATCGTGGCAACGCCTCAACTTCACGGAATGGATCCTATGGTCTGCGCCGCGTCGCTTCGCTCCTTGCTCCGCCATAGGATGACGACGGAACGGGCGTTGCGGCCAATTCCCAACTCCCGGCTTGGCTTTCCTCCACTCGCCAGCTATGTTGCRATCGCAGATCGCACAAAACGGACCCGAAATGCCTCCCGATATCCCGGCTAGTGAATTGAAAAAATGAAGGAAACCCGCTCGGCATCAGCCGCGCTGACCTTCACGAACTCACAAGCTGAAAATTGGATATCGTAGCCGGCAGGGCTACAGCACCCAGAAAAGGGGCTGGAAATTGAGCGATGCGATTGCGGACGTTTTGAAGTGGCTGGACAGCAGGAAGGACATCCAGAGCCTCAGGGCTGCGGTGTGCGACCTGAACGGCATCATGCGCGGCAAGCGCATTCCGGTCGAGCAGGCGCGCAAGGCGCTCGAAGGCAAGCTGCGTATGCCCTACTCCGCCATCGGGCTCGACATCTGGGGCGAGGACATCGAAGGCAACGCCCAGGTGTTCTCGACCGGCGACGCCGACGGGCTTTGCCACTGGACGGGCCGCGGCATCCTGCCCGTCAACTGGACGGCGCATCCGACGGCGCTGTTGCCGGTCTGGTTGGCGGATGACAGCGGCGCTCCCTACCTTGGCGATCCGCGTCGCGCGCTTGCCCGCATCCTCGACCGCTACGCCGCGCTCGGCCTGACGCCCGTCACCGCGACCGAACTCGAATTCTACCTTGTCGACCCGACCTCGCAGCGGCCTGTCGGGCCGGTTTCACCGGTGACCGGCAGGCGTCTCGATTCCGACGCGGCGCTCTCGATCGACGAGGTCGACGATTTCGAAGCCTTCATCCACGATATCTACGAAGCCTGCCGCATGCAGGATATTCCTGTCGACACCGCCATTGCCGAGAACGGCGTCGGCCAGTTCGAGATCAATCTCAACCATGTGCCCGACGCCTTGCGCGCCGCGGACGATGCCGTTCTCTTCAAGCGCACCGTCAAGGGCATCGCGCGCAAGCATGGCTTCGCCGCCTGCTTCATGGCCAAGCCCTATGGCGAGCGCGCCGGCAATGGTTTTCACGTCCATTTCAGCGTCCTGGACAGGCAAGGCCGCAATATCTTCGACGACGGCTCGGATCAGGGCTCCGACACCATGCGCCATGCGGTCGGCGGCCTGCTTGCCGCGATGGCGCAAAGCACGCTGGTGTTCGCGCCGCATTTCAATTCCTACCGCCGGCTGCGGCCCAGATCCTATGCGCCGACCGCCGTCGCCTGGGGTTACGAAAACCGCATGGTGGCGATCCGCATTCCGGGCGGTCCGTCGGCCGCGCGGCGCATCGAGCATCGCGTCTCCGGCGCCGACGCCAATCCCTATCTGGTGCTGGCGGCGATCCTCGGCGCGGCGTTGATCGGCATCGAGCGCCAGCTCTCGCCTGGCGAGCCGACCGGCGGCGAGGGTCAGGGGCTGGCACTCGCCAAGCTGCCGCCCGACTGGGCCTCCGCGATCGCCGCCTTCGAAACCGGCCCGCGCGTCGCCGAGATCTTCCCGGACGTGCTGCGCGACGCCTTCGTCGCCTGCAAGCGCCAGGAGCTGAACACGTTCGCCCTCAACGTCAGCGACTTCGAGATCGAGACCTATCTGGAGAGCGTTTAGATGCCAGATCGGCGCATGCAGCTCGGCCAGGCGGCTGTCGTAATCAACCCGCCTCGAAATCGAGCATCTCCGCAGCCACTGCGCGCTCTTCGTCCGCTGCAATGACGAGCACGTCGACAGGGGAATCCCCGGTGCTGGCCAATTCTTTGTTGTTCGCGTTCAGCTCCTTGTCGAGCGCAACGCCCAGCCATCCCACGGTTTCGCAGATCCTCTGTCGGATCACGGGCGCATGCTCGCCGATGCCCGCGGTGAACACGAGCGTATCAAGCCCGCCTATCGCCGCGGCAAGCGACCCTATCTCACGCCCGACACGATAGACGAAGAGATCGACAGCGCGCGTGGCCGCCGCATCTTTCGACGCAAGCAGCGTCTGCATATTCCCGGAGATGCCGGATACCCCGAGCAGACCGGATCGTTCGTAGAGCAAATCGGCAAGTTCGTTCGGCGACAGCTTCCGCTCTTGCAGGAGGTGCAGGAGGACGCCGGGATCAATCGCCCCGCAACGCGTGCTCATGACCAGGCCGTCAAGCGTCGAGAAACCCATGGTGGTGGCCTGGCTTGCGCCCGCTTTCATCGCGCAAAGGCTCGCCCCGCTGCCAAGGTGCGCAACGATCGTTTTGCCACCGGCGGCGGCGCCATAACGGTTGCGGAGCTCGTTGGCGATATGGCTGTACGAGAGCCCGTGGAAACCGTAGGAGACGATGCCTTGCTCCGACATCTCATGCGGCAGGCCGTAGAGTCTTGCGAGCTCGGGCTGCGCCGCGTGAAAGGCTGTATCGAAACAGCCGACCTGGATGGCATCGGGCAGAAGGCGGCTGGCAAGGTCGACCAGTTTCAGGTTGATCGCCTGATGAATCGGAGCGAGAGGTGCGAGCCCGCGCAAGGCGTCGAGCGTGCGCTGATCAAGCAGCGTTGCGCGGGCAAATTCCCGGCCGCCGTGCACGATCCGGTGCCCGACCCTGCGCACCCGCCGCAACAGGCCACGGTCCGCCAGATGGGATGCAACGGCTTCGAACGCCTTGTCGATGGAAATCGGTTGCTCGCCGAGGCTCCTGTCGAACGGCGGCGTCGTTGCCGTGGGCGCGACGTGAAGCCGGGGCCGCTCGCCGATCGACGAGACGCTGCCGCGCACCAAAAGATGAAGCTCGTCGCGCCCTTGAAAGGCGGCGAACTTCAGGCTCGACGAGCCGCCATTGAGGACAAGAATTATATCCGTCATGGTCGACCGGCCCCGGCCGCTTCTGGGGATCGGCAGCTCTCAGCCTGGCGCTTCGGCATCGGCTATTRCTCCCATTTCCAGCCGAGGATCTCGGGCATGTCCTGCCCATGCTCGCGGATAAAGGCGTGGTGATCGATCRGCTTCCCTTCCATGGCTTGTTTCAGCTGGATGTGAGCACCGGCCGGCTCAGGGATGCGGTCGAGCACGCCAAGCACCAGATGGTAACGGTCGAGCCCGTTGAGCACGGTCATATCGAAGGGCGTCGTCGTCGTCCCTTCCTCATTGTAGCCGCGCACATGGATGTTGTCGTGATTGGTCCGCCGATAGGTCAGGCGATGGATGGTCCAAGGATAGCCGTGATAGGCGAAGATGACGGGCCTGTCCCTAGTGAACAAAGCGTCGAACTCGCGATCCGAAAGCCCGTGCGGATGATGTTCTTTCGGCTGCAGGGTCATCAGGTCGACGACGTTCACCAGGCGAATCTTGAGCTCGGGAATGTGGCGTTTCAGGATCTGGACGGCGGCGAGCGTCTCGAGCGTCGGCACGTCGCCGGCGCAGGCCATCACGACGTCCGGCTCGTCGCCCCGGTCGGTCGACGCCCAATCCCATATGCCGATGCCGGCATCGCAGTGGACTTTCGCCTCGTCGATCGACAGCCACTGCCAGGAATTGGCTTTGCCGGCGACGATGATGTTGATGCGGTTCCATGTCTTGAGCACATGATCCGTCACGCAAAGCAGGCTGTTGGCGTCCGCCGGCAGGTAGACGCRCACCACGTCGGCCTTCTTGTTCAACGCCACGTCGATGAAACCGGGATCCTGATGGCTGAAGCCATTGTGCTCCTGCTGCCAGACGTGGCTGGACAACAGATRGTTCAGGGAGGCGATCGGCCGCCGCCATGCAAGCTTGCGGCAGGCATCCAGCCATTTCGCATGCTGGTTGAACATGGAATCGACGATGTGCGTGAAGGCCTCGTAGCAGGAGAAGAAGCCATGGCGCCCGGTGAGCAGGTAACCCTCCAGCCAACCCTGGCAGGTATGCTCGGACAGGATTTCCAGAACCCTGCCCTCCCGCGCCAGGTGAACGTCCTCCGGTAGTATCTCTTCCATCCAGGCGCGCTCCGTCACCTCGAAAACATCCTGCAGCCGGTTCGAAGCCGTCTCGTCTGGCCCGACGWTGCGGAAATTTTTGCTGGCTTGGTTCAACRTCAAAACGTCGCGCAGGAAACTGCCCATCACGCGGGTGGACTCCGCCTTGACGCCACCGGGCCGCTCGACCGCGACCGCGTGCTCATCCAGGCCAGGCAATTCKAGCGACCGGCGCAGCAGGCCGCCATTGGCATGCGGATTGGCGCTCATGCGCCTGTCGCCTTCTGGCGCGGTGGCGCGGATCGTGGCCATGGGCGCGCCACCGGTATCGAAAAGCTCCTCGGGCCGGTAGCTTCTCATCCATTCCTCGAGCATCCTTAGATGCGCGGGATTCTCGGCGAGGCCGGAGAGGGGTACCTGATGGGCGCGCCAGAACCCCTCGGTCTTCAGCCCGTCGACCTCCTTAGGGCCGGTCCAACCCTTCGGGCTCCGCAGCACGATCATTGGCCATTTCGGCCGAGACCGCGCCGTCTTCAGATCCCTGCGGGCCGCATCCTGGATCGCCTTGATGCGGTCGAGCGCAWCGTCGAGCACGATCGCCATCCGCTCATGCATCAGGGCGGGATCGTCGCCCTCGACGAACAGCGGCTCGTAGCCACAGCCGACGAACAGCGCGCGCAGCTCTTCCTCGGGGATGCGGGCAAGAATGGTGGGATTGGCGATCTTGTAGCCGTTGAGGTGGAGGATCGGCAGCACCGCGCCGTCAGACGCCGGGTTGAGGAACTTGTTGGAATGCCAGGAGGTGGCGAGCGGCCCGGTTTCCGCCTCGCCATCGCCGACGACGCAGGCGACGACAAGGTCYGGGTTGTCGAAGGCCGCGCCGTAGGCGTGCGAAAGCGCRTAGCCGAGCTCGCCGCCTTCATGGATCGAGCCGGGAACATCGGGCGCCGCATGACTTGGGATGCCGCCCGGAAACGAGAACTGCCGGAAGAGCTTCTTCATTCCGGCTTCGTCCAACGCTATATCCGGATTGACCTCGCTGTAAGTGCCCTCGAGGTAGGTATTCGCCACCATGGCGGGTCCACCATGGCCGGGACCGCAGACATAAATGACATTGGCGTCGCGCTGCCGGATTACTCGGTTCAAATGCGCATAGATGAAGCTGAGACCCGGCGAGGTTCCCCAATGGCCGAGCAGCCTTGGCTTGACGTGCTCCAACCGAAGCGGCTCGCTAAGCAGCGGATTGTCGAGCAGGTAGATCTGCCCGATGGTCAGGTAGTTGGYGGCACGCCAGTAGGCATCGATGTCGTGCAATTCCTGGGTGGACAAGCGATTGGTGCTGGGACRCTCGGTCATTTCTCATTCCTTCGCTGGTTCCAAGCCGACGCCGGCTGAAGCACAACGCATGGATGCTGCCACTGGTTCACGACGGCTCGGTGTCAAGGCCGTTCGTCATCGATCTATCCGGCGAAGAACGATCGAGCTTTGATCCATCGCAATGCCGGCCAAGGCGGTACCCGCCTTGAACCCAAACCCGGTCGAGCCTGCAGACCGTCGCGCAAGGCAAGTCGATGTCGTCTTCGTTTCAGGGCAACGAAGGCGCTGCAAAGCCTGGGCAGGATGCCGGCATGAAGCGAAGCGTGGTGTTGGATCAAATTCGCAGGCGGTTGCCGTTGAAATGCGCGGACGTGTTCATCCGCTATGTGCTTGAAGGCAAATGGCTACAAACAAAAACGCTCCCGGAGTTGGGCTCTCGGGAGTATTTTGGTTGGTTTTGAGGACAGAGATTTGGTTTTGTCCTGCGGCGTCGGCTTCGCCTCCTTGCGGGGGGCTGATGCGGGTTAAAATCGCCGGCGCTTGCAGCAAGATACAAAAGAGCCCGCGCGGTGGGGGCTCTTTT